>JAPLUF010000102.1 GCA_026397755.1 Verrucomicrobiota bacterium | reverse complement strand
GGGCGTCCTTGAGCACCAGACGGGCTAAGAGACCCGGGCCGGCGATCCACGTTTCCGAGGCTTTCTCCACCGGAGGAGGCAGGGGCACAGGGGGGAGCCCTGACAGGTGGGACACAAAGTCGCGGTTGCCCAGAAACATCTGACGTCCGCGCCATTGGCCGGAGAGTCCTTGGCCCGGCAGGGTTTCGGTGCCCTCCACTGTTTCCGCTAAAATCCCCCGACTGTCGGCCCAGCGGGCAATGGATCGCGAGACCGGATGATTGGAGACCCGGGCCAGCGCCGAAGCAGCCTCGGAGGCCTCGATTTCTGTACCCGCTAGAACTTCGATACGCTCCAAGATCAAACGGCCCTCGGTGAGGGTTCCGGTCTTGTCAAACGCCACCACATCGATGCCTGCCAAATTTTCGATGGCAGCCCCACCGCGAAAGAGGACACCACGTCGGGCACCCGAAGCGATGGCCGAAAGGATGGCCGACGGCACGGACAAGACGAGGGCGCACGGCGACAGCACCACCAGGAGCGTCATGGTACGATAGAAAGCACTGAACTCATCGCCCTTATCAAAGAAAGGAGGGCGACCGGCCCAATGCCATTGATACAAAAACGTGATCAGGCACGCCGACAAAACAAAGACTGTATAGGTCGTCCCGAAGCGATCAGTGAGGCGCTGGGAGGGCGACTTCAAGTGGCGAGCCTCGAGGATGAGATTCAAGATGCGGTGAAGCGCGCTGTCACCCACCGGACGCACGACGCGCCCATCCAGAACGCCCCACAAATTAAGAGTGCCTCCCATCACCGAATCGCTCGGGGCCTTAGGCACGGCCTCCGATTCGCCTGTCAGAGAGGATTCGTCGCAGGCGCTCTGACCTCGCAGCACCAACAAATCGACCGGTGCTAGTTCCCCGGCCGTGACCCGAATCACATCCCCCGGTTTGAGGGTCTCTACCGCCACCACACGTTCGGAATCGCCGACCAAGAGTCTTGCGGTTTTCGGGGCGCGCTTCAGAAGTGCATCGATTTCACGACGGGTGCGACCCGCGGCAAAACTCTCCATCGCTGAGGACGCCGAGAAAAGGAACAACAACAACGCGGCCTCCCCCAACGCACCCACGGCCACCGATCCGGGCACCACCAGAATCATCAGGAAGTGCGTGTCGAAGCGCAGCCGACGGAGGTCGATCCACACTTCCCGAGCCAGATCCCATCCCCCGGAAAGGAACGCGAACATGAAGGCGGCCGTGGATACCGTCGGCCACCGACCTACCAGGGCCCAACCCAGGGTCCCGAGCAACAAGCACATCCCCGACCGAACCGCCATCGTCTTCCAGGCGTGGATAGAGGAGTCGGAGGGATTCACGGAACTGGAATCAAAAGGAAGGTATTACTCCTTCTTGATCGCTTTCTTTCGTGTGGCCGTAGGCTTCACCTGCGCGGCATCGGCCCACAAACCCTCGATGTCATAATGCGCACGCACATCGGCCTTCATGATGTGGACGATGACGTCAAAGAAATCGGCAACAATCCAATTGGACTGCGCAGAGCCTTCGGTGTGCACCGGTTTCAAGTCATGCTCCTTGCGAAGACCATCGAGAATTTCATTCTCGATAGCACGCAGGTGCGGCTCACTGCTGCCGGTGGCGATCACGAAGAAGTCGGTCACGGTGGACACCTCCCGGACGTCCAGCACAATCAGATTTTCCGCCTTCTTGTTATCGGCCAACGCCCTGCAGGCCAGAGCCAGCTGTTTCGAATCCATCTAGACCATCATCACCCGAAACAAGCCCCGAAGAAAGACGATTTCCGAAATCGAGCAGAAGGACCGCTGCTTTAACTCAGGATCAATGCCCCTTCACCGAGAGTTCGCGGTCGTTCGGACCCACCGGAACAGTCTGTTGCCGCCCGCCCGGCCAACGAATACGAAGCTCGGTGGCAGGCTGTGGCACGGCGAACACCAGAACCCATCCGTCCTGCCCGCCCGAACCCGACCCCGCCAAGACGGTTTTCACCGCTCCATCGGTGCCGTCGGCGTATCGAAGACGCAGCTGGGCCCCAATTCCTGACGGGTTGGCGACGGATCCCTGAAGACGAACGCGCAGACCCGGCTTGGCTCGGGCATTGCGATACAGGTGGGTGGGCCCCTGATTCTGAGAAATTGCCACATCCAACCGACCGTCCTGATCCACATCCAGTACCGTCACACCGCGCTGATCACCCTCGGCGTGAATTCCGGATTCCGCGGGCCGAACCGCACGAAATTCTCCCGCGCCGACGCCGCGCAGCCAAAGCCCACGCCCATTGTCGTCGCGACTCAGAGGGCTAATGCGCTCAGTCCGATTCTGGGCCAGCATCAAATCCTCTCGCCCGTCCCCATCAAAATCGGCCACGCCGATGGCGAAGACTGGAGACTCCTGAGCCTCTCGCGGCAACGATCGCCGCTCAAACCGCCCTCCGCGATTCAGAAAAATGGCCGATTCTAACTCGGTGACCTCCAGTCGACGCACGGCCCCCACCCTGCCCTCCAAAATTGCTGACTCCGTCGCCTCGCCAAAGACCCGGTGGGTAGGAAAACGCTGCGGCAGGTCGGGAAAGACCGTCGCCAACCAATTGCGATCGCGGAACGGACGGCGGACTCCCTGCCGCTCCCACACTTCCATCACCTGCAAGGTTCCCTCTCCCAACCATTCCCCGAAAACCAGGCCCATGCGGGCCGGTTGAACCACCTCGTACTCGGTGTTCCGCCCCACATTGCCCGCCACCAAATCCATGCGGCCATCGCCATCGAGATCACCGACGGCCAGACAGTTCCAAAGACCGGTGTGATTCTTGAGACCCCACGACTCGGAGACGTCCTCAAAGCGACCGCCGTGATTGAGAAAACACCGCAGAGATCCCCACTCCAGGGAAAGCATCAAATCGCTGTCGCCATCGTTGTCGATATCCACGAACACCGCCCCACTCACCCGCCCCAAATTGCGGAATGGCACGCTCCAGTCGTCGGCCACCACCAGGGTTCCGTGATCGTTCCTCAAGCACACGGAAGACGCCGCCTCGGGAAACCGCCCCGGAATCCCTCGACCGGCAACAAACCCATCGAGATCGCCGTCCTGGTCCATGTCTGCCAGAGCAATGGCTCCCATGCTGAAGAGCCCCACCGGAAGCATCGTCGGTGCGACCTTCGGTGAAAACACCTGGATTTGGCTGGGCTCTTTGCCTGCGGATTCCTCGTTGGAGATTCCCACCAAAAATTGGTGATTTCCCAGGCCATTGTCCCAACCGACCAGCGAGGTGTGATCACCCGAAGCGGCCCCCGCACCGTCCAATCGCACCAGCGACCGGCCCTCCTGATTAACGAAGACACTCAGGCGTCCGCCCCGCCCGGCTCCGACCAACAAGTCCTCCCAGCCATCCCCATTGAAATCATACGCACTCACCACCGGCCCACTGCGGCTCGGGCGATGGGGCAATCCCGGTTGCCGAGCCCAGTCATCGAACGGGGCCTCGGTGTGAATCGGATGAGGCCAACCGTCCCACTCGATGAATTGTGGCGCCGGCCGTGTGGGTGGCTTTTCCGCGGAGTCACCGGTGAATGGCGGTTCCACAATCTGATAGTGGCGATTGGCTTCGAGGCCCTGGAATCGACTCACCGCTCCGCTCCGCCATCGCACCTCCAAAGAGTGTGTTGACCCACTCGCACCCAAGGCTGCAAAGACCCGTTCCGACGGCTCCCCGGAGAGGTAGCGGCCACCGGCGATGATCTCCTGCGACTGGGTCATCCCTCCGCTCGTCCACAGCAACCGTGAACCAATACCTTGCCGATTGCCCCCACGCCCCTGGAGTCGAACGACCACCCGCGGTGCCGCAGCATTGTTGCGATACAACTGGGCCGGAGCATTGAAGCCGTTCACCACCACGTCCAAATCGCCGTCGCCATCGAGGTCGGCCAAGGCCATCCCGTGAGCCACCTCAGTTGCGGCGAATCCCCAGGCCTCGCCGGCAGGTTCAAACCGTCCGGACCCGAGGTTTCGAAACGCCGCGTTCGGGGTCCGCCACTGCGGATAGAACTGTCGGTGGCGGCGGACTTGCTCGGGTGTCCACTTGCGCCGGTGAAAGGCCTCGGGAGCGTCTTGGTCGAGCACATCTTGGTCGAATCCATTGGTGATGAGCAGGTCTTCGTGCCCATCCAAATCCACGTCGATGAAGGCCGGACACCAGGACCAATCGGTGGCCGCGATTCCGGCCATTAGGGCCGTCTCGACATAACTCTCTAGGCCCCGACCCAGGAACAATGAGTTTCGATTGAACACCGGGCGGACCTCCACAGGCTCAGGAGGGGTGGAGCCGGGCCCGCCGCGGCCGGCATGCCGCATCCGGGTCGCTGAATCTCGGGCCAGCATGTCCACAATGAGGACGTCATCGTATCCATCCCGGTCTATGTCAGCCACATCCAGTCCCATGGACGAACGGCTCCCATGCCGCACGGCATCGGCAGCCATAGCTCGGAAGGTACCCCGACCGGTGTTGATCCAGAAGCGGTCCGGCGAACCATTGTCATTGGAGACGATCAGATCCGGAAACCGGTCGCCGTTGAGATCCCGAAATTGAACGCCCAATCCCCAGTCCCGAGGCGGGTCCATTGGTTTTCCTTGATCATCCAGAAAGGTCCCCGGGACGTGGGTCAACAGCGTGAAGTGGCCACCGCCATCGTTGCGGTACAAGCCATCGGACTCGGGCAACTCCACAACCTCGCCCTCAGGCCCCACCTGGAAGCGACCCAACCAGCGCGGATGGGTCGCCGGTTGCCCATTCACCTGAGAAATGCGAGGAACACCCCCTTCGCGGGTGACACTCACCTGCACTGTAGGGTCTGCCAGAGCGACCATGTCGCTGTAGTGGGCGCAGTACAGGTCGAGGTCGCCATCCCCATCGATGTCAGCCAAAGCCATCGACATGGGCGTGGCCGATCGCGACAACCCTGAGTCGGTCACCTCAGAAAAAACCCCCTTTCCACAATCCAGAAAAAGCCGAGTCCCCGAAGCGATGCCATTGACCAATAAGTCCAAATCTCCGTCCCCATCCACATCCACCAACACAGCTCCCGTGGACAATTGATCCGGGCAAGCGGCCGCCCCGATCGTCTCTTCCTCGAAACGGAGATCCCCCCGGTTGCGAAACAATCGATTGGGCCCCTGGAGCGCACACAAATAAATATCCGGTCGCCCATCCCCATCGACATCGCCGATGGCCAGCCCAGATCCATTGTTCGCCACCGCATTGGTCAAGAAGGCGTCGCCTTCGAGACGATTGGTGAAGTTCAACCCGGTCTGTCGAGAATCGAGTCGTGTGAAGCCAGCGACGCCTGCCGGCACGGGCTTCAGGAACTGAGCTTGAATCTCGGCGGCTGCGTTGGTCGCCGGGGACGTCGCCTCAGCCCTCAGAGAGAGAGCACTCCAGATCGCGATCGCGACCGCGAAAACTGCGGCCGCCCGGCGAGGAAACATCGACTGGATGCAGAAAAACACGCTGAACACAGGGAAACGCCAGGCATGCTCACCCCCTGCACCGACAGGGTCAAGTGGAGGGATTTGAAGGCGAACCCTGAGAACGGTCGGCACCTAGGCTCGTAGGAAGGGCGCAGTGCGGCTTTCAGGCACCGAGGCCACATGGTCTGGTGGACCCGCCGCCATAATTTGTCCGCCCTGATCTCCGGATTCTGGGCCCAGATCAATCAACCAATCCACACAGCGCAACAGCTCCATGTGGTGCTCGATGAGGACCACCGAATGCCCCTGATCCACCAGACGCTGAAACACCATCAACAGGATCCTCACGTCCTCCAGATGCAGGCCCGTGGTCGGTTCATCAAACAGGAAGAGAGTCGGCTTAAATCTGCCCATCGCACTCGATCCCACTGCTGGCCCTGATTCGGCGCGACGCCGAGAAACCGGTGGCGTCACTGGCGCTGAGGGCGCAGGATCACTGGCGCTGAGGGCGCAGGAGACGCTGCTGCCGGAGTGGCGGCCAGATGACTCACAAGCTTGAGTCTCTGACTCTCACCGCCCGACAACGTGTTGAGCGGTTGCCCGAGCCGAAGATAACCCAAGCCCACTTCGGTCAGGAGAGAGAACTTCATCAGGGCCCGACGCGCATACTTGGAATCCGGGAAGGCGGACAGGAATCGCACCGCCTCCTCGACGGTCGCATCCAGAAAGTCCGAAATCGACAGGGCCGAGAGACCCAAGCCATCAGGAGGTGCCACCTTCACCGCAGCCACCCGAGCCTGATATCGGCAACCGCCGCAAGCCGCGCAGCGGATGAGAACATCGCTCAAGAACTGCATTTCGATCTTCTCAAAACCGGCCCCCCGACACGTCTCACATTGGCCGCGCTTAGAATTGAAACTGAAGCAGCCGGACGGCATTTCGTTGGCTAGCGCCTCCGGACTGGCCGCATAGAAATCGCGGATGTCATCAAAAGCCCCAATGTACACGGCCGGATTGGACCTCGGAGTGCGACCCAAGAGAGACTGATCTACCAGCACCACCGCCCCCAGGTGTTCGGCCCCCTCCAACTCCGCTAACTGCAAAGCCGACTGAGCCTCTCCGATTGATTCACTGTCCACTTCCTCTTCGAGGGCTGTAGTCAACTCATCGGCATTGAGCCGAGCCTGCAACAGGGGCAACAAGATTTCCCGAATCAACGTGGTCTTGCCGGAGCCGCTCACTCCACTCACTCCTACCAGACGCCCCAGCGGCACCGTGACAGTGAGGTCTTTGAGGCAATGGGCCGTCGCATGGCGAATCACCAGCGCAGGAATCGTGGCTGGGTATCGGATCGTCGGCAGGGCCTCCCGCAGCACGCCGAAATTCGCGCGCGCCGATTCGGGCATCGCGCTGCGAGAGGGGCCATTTGCAGTGCCTTTCACAACGCCGATGTTCGGCAAAGGAACCGGCCGCTGGCGGGACTCTCCGACGCTGCGACGCCCGGACAAATAATCGCCCGTCAGCGAACCCACGACCGACTGCAAGGCCCGCGGCGACCCTTGAAACAGCACATGCCCTCCTTGAGCACCCTGCCCGGGACCGATATCCACGATTTGGTCGGCTGCACGCATCACCTCGGGCTCGTGTTCCACCACAACCACCGTGTTGCCGGCATCCCGAAGCGTCTGGAGCACGCGGATCAACCGCTGGCTGTCGCGCGGGTGCAAACCAACACTTGGTTCATCCAGGACATAGAGCGTGTTAACCAAGCGCGTCCCCAGGCAGGTCGTCAGGTTGACCCGTGCTGTCTCTCCACCACTCAGAGTGCGAGTGGTCCGATCTACGGTCAGGTAACCGAGGCCCACCGACTCCAGGTAAGCCAGGCGGGCCCGCACCTCAGCGAAGACCAACCCGATGGGATCCTTCGACGGCAGATTCAAGGTCTGGGCGGCCACCTCCAGAAGGCCCAATGCCTCTCGAATCGGCAAACCGTAGAAGCCGGCCAAGTCCAGCGATCGGGATTGTCCCGGCGGAGTCCAACGGAAGGCCAACGCCTCAGGGCGCAGGCGACGTCCCTGGCACTCGGAGCACGTTTGATAGCTTCGATACCGCGACAGCAGCACCCGCACGTGCATCTTATAGGCCTTGCTCTCCAACCAGCGGAAGTAACCCCTTACCCCATACCATTTGTTCGGCCAAGACTTCTCAGGATCTTTAGGATCGTAGTCGGATTCACCGTCCATTACCCAGCGCTGATGGGTCTCAGACATTTCTCGGAATGGCACCCGGGTAGGAATGCCCGCGCTGCCGACCTTACGCATCATATCATGCTGGCACTCCATGCCCATGCCAGTTTGCCAGGGCTTGACCACACCGCCTTCAATGGATTTGGAGGTATCCGGGATAGCCAGTGTTGGATCGATAGAGATGATGCGCCCGAATCCCTTGCACGCGGGACAGGCACCCAGCGGGTGATTGAAAGAGAACAGAGCCGGCTTGGCCTCGGGGGCGTCCAGATCACAACTCGCGCAATGGAGCCTCTGAGAAAACGGTTGAGGTGAGACCGCCGCGGTCCCTTGAAAACTCCAGACCGACAAGTGTCCCTGACCGAAGCGGTAAGCCGTTTCGCAGGCTTCACGGAACCGATTCCGCTGTCCGGGTTCCAACCGCAACCGATCCGCAATAATTTGGACGCAGCCCATGCCCGGTTTCACCGTGCTCAAACCTTCTTCCAGTCGCAGCACCTTGCCATCGATCACCATCCGTTGAAACCCTTGCTGAACCATCAATTGGAACTGCTCGGCCAGCCCCATCTTTTCGGAGAGCGGCAACTCGAAGGTAACCAACGCATCGGCGGTACGATCGCCGGACCATTCGCCCGCCTCCACCCGTTGCAACACCGTCTCCCAGACACGATCCGGAGGCTCAGCATGGACCGTGTGTCCGCACTGACGGCAATGTGGGCGAGCGATGTGAGGCCACACCACCTTCATGTGGTCGCAAATCTCCGTCATGGTCCCCACCGTACTGCGTGTGGAACGGACGGAATTGCACTGCTCAATCGCGATCGCCGGCGGGATGTTCTCGATACGATCTACCGCGGGCTTGTCCATCCGGTCGAAGAACTGTCGAGCGTAGGGGGAAAACGTCTCGATGTAGCGGCGCTGCCCCTCCGCATAGAGGGTATCGAAGGCCAGCGAGCTTTTGCCGGATCCGCTCAGACCTGTCACCACGATCCACTGCCCCAAAGGCAGGTCGAGGTCGAAACCCTTCAAATTATTCTGACGCACCCCGCGCAACCGGATGCATAAAGCCGGATCGACAATAGCAGGAGCAGGGGCCGGAGTTGGATCCGGAGCCGGAGTCGCCGTGCGAGGTGTTTTCGAACCAGATCCGTTCATCAAGGCCGCCAACCTATGACCGCCCCTCCGCGAGTCAATCCACACATCCCCTTTCAGCAAGATGAGAGCCGACTCAGGACGCAGCGCACCGCATCCCTACACCATGACCACACTGCGGCCTCAGGCCGGGATCTCGTCGGCGCGGAAGAACCGCTTCACTTCGATCTCGGCGTTCTCCACCGAGTCCGACGCATGAGCGATATTGAGCATATTCGACTCACCGAGGTCACCGCGGATGGTGCCCTTATCCGCCTTACGACTGTCGGTCGGCCCCAGAAGGTCACGCACCGTCGCCACGGCATTGTCGCCCGTCATGATCAAGCCCAGCACCGGCGCGGACTTCATAAACTGGACGATCTCCGGGAAAAAGGGTTTGTCGGTCAGGTGAGAGTAGTGCTCAGCCAGCAGCGCATCGGTTAAACGAAGAACTTTGGCCGCCTGAATACGGAGACCAGCCTTCTGAATACGACCGATCACCTCACCGGCGAGGTTCTTTTGCATGCAGTCCGGCTTACAGAGAATCAACGTGCGTTCCATGAAACACCGACCCTAGCCAAACGGGCAGATCAAGTCCACGAAACGCTGTCCCGAGCGAAGTGTTGCAGGTCAGATCTGGAACCTCTTTTTTCACCCCTCCGTACTTTCTGCCCCAACAACACACCAACCCAGGCAGCAGCCGGATAGGGCCGGAGCGAGCATTGAAGGCGATCACCCCACCCCTCGCGCACAGCGCGAAGGGCCCACCTCCCCAGAGCCTTCCTGCGAGCGCAGGACCGTTCCCGCGGAAACCATTGAAGGGCATCGATATAGTATGAAGTGTCCCCTTTTGTGTAAATAGGTGGGACCGACCCCGCGCCAAACTGATGCCGCGGAGCCCACCAAAAACCGCAGCGGAGCGGTGTCGGGCCGGAGCGAGCCTTGGAGGCGAACACCCCACCCCCCTCGCGCATAGCGCGAAAGCCGATCCTTCCTAGAGCCTCCTCAGCGCGCGCAGGCCTGATACCGCGGAGCCCCTGATACCGCGGAGCCCACCAAAAACCGCAGCGGAGCGGTGTCAGGCCGGAGCGAGCCTTGGAGGCGAACACCCCACCCCCCTCGCGCATAGCGCGAAAGCTCCTCCTCCTCAGAGCCTCCTCAGCGCGCGCAGGCCTGATACCGCGGAGCCACGATACAAAGCTCCACTTCTGGAGTTTCCACCCGAAAGACCTTGAGGCAACGTCACCACATGATGACCCGACGGGATTTCATCCGCTCCGCAGCCGGAGCCTCCACCCTCGCCGCGGTCCTTCCGACAGGATGTGTTCGCAGCACCGCATCCCAGGGCATCATCGATACCCACACCCACTTCTACGACCCCAGCCGGCCACAAGGCGTCCCATGGCCACCCAAGGACGATGCCGTGCTGTACCGCCGAGTCCTCCCCAGAGACTTCCGAGCACTGGCCGAACCCTTAGGCATTACCGCCACCGTGGTCGTCGAAGCCAGTCCCTGGGAAGAAGACAACCAGTGGATCCTCGATCTGGCCGCACAAGACCCGTTTCTCATCGGTCTGGTGGGCCACCTAAAGCCTGGCCAACCCGGGTTCCAAGACCAACTCCTCCGCTTCGCGGCCCATCGCCGATTCCGCGGCATTCGAACCGGCGGATGGAACGGAGGCCTCCCCCTCAACGACCCGAACTGGAAGCGGGACATCGCCCTCTTGGCAGACCGAGATCTCAGTGTCGACCTGATCATCGGGGCCGACCAATTTCCCGAAGCCGTCCGCATCGCCGAGGCATTCCCCAGCTTGCGCATTATCGTCGACCACTGCTGCAACGTACCCGTGCGCCAACCCCTGCCCGAGGCCTGGATCTCCGCCGTGCGCGCCGCACGTCGGCATCCGAACCTCATCATGAAAGTCTCCGGATTAGTCGAAGGCACCGGTCGATCCGACGGCACCGCCCCGCGCGAAGTCGAGGCCTACCGCTTCATCCTCGATCCGATCGCCGACGCCTTTGGAGAAGACCGCATGGTCTTTGGCAGCAATTGGCCTGTCAGCGAACGCTTCGCTCCCTTGGCGACGGTCTTCGGCATCGTCGACGACTATTTCAGCCACCACGGATCCACCGTCCGATCCAAGTTCTTTACCCGCAACGCCCAGCGCGTCTATCTCGGCACCCACTAAGGCTCATCATTCCCCGCGTATTTTCCTCCGCATGAACCCCCTGATTTTCTCCCTGGGATTAGTCGCCAGCCTACTGACCACCCAAGCGGCCAGTCTCCTCTTGAAGGACGGCTGGATTTTCACCGCCTCGGGTCCAATCCTGACCAATGCCTCCATCCTCATCCGCGACGGTCGCATCGAAAAAGTCGGGGCCGGTCTCACTGACAAGACCGACACCGTCGTCGAATTGAAAGGCCAGCGAGTATTCCCCGGATTGATTGCTCCCTCCACCGTGTTAGGACTGCTGGAAATCGACGCCCTTCGAGCCACACGCGACACCACCGAAGTCGGTGAATATTCTGCCGATGTCAGCGCCTGGATCGCCGTCAACCCGGACAGCGAACTCATCCCCGTGGCCCGCGCCAACGGCTATACTCATGCTCATGTCATCCCTGGCGGAGGGACCGTCTCCGGCTTCAGCGGCCTCATCCAACTCGACGGCTGGACCATCGAAGACCTTACGATTGAAAAAGCCGTCGCCTTGCACCTCCAGTGGCCTGGTTTCGCCCTCGACACGACCCCTCAACCTCCTGGCAAGAACGCAGGCCCGTCTCTTGAAGACCAAGTCCGAGACCGGGACCGCAAGCTGCGAGAAATCGACTCCTTCTTCACCGAGGCCATCGCCTATTCCGAGGCCAAGAAAGTCGCCAAGGAAGGTTTCAAAAGCGTACCGGCTTGGGAGGCCATGCTGCCCGTCATTCGAAAGGAGCGCCCACTCTGGGTCCACGTCAACGAGGCCCGGGGCATCCGATCCGCGGCCGAGTGGTCCGTGCGCCGCGGATTCAAGGCGATCATCGCCGGCGGTCGCGACGCCTGGCGCGAGGCCACCTACCTGGCCGAACACCACATCCCAGTCGCTTACGAACACGTCTTCACCCAACCCGCTCGCGATACCGATGCGTACGATGTCCACTACTCCGCAGCCGCCGTTCTGACCAAAGCCGGAGTGCTGGTGGCCTTCAGCGAAGGCACCGGCCAATTCGGCGCCAGCCAGATTCGCAACATCCCCTACTCCGCCGCCCAGGCACGTGCCTTTGGCCTCCCCTACGACGAAGCCGTGCGAGGATTGACCCTGAACGCCGCGCGAATGCTCGGAGTCTCCGACCGCCTCGGCTCCATCGAAGCCGGCAAAGAAGCCAGCCTCTTCGTCGCTGACGGAGATGTTCTAGATCTCAAGGCCACGGTCACCCGGATGTGGATTCGGGGACGCGAAATCGACTTGTCCTCACGCCACACGCGCCTTTACGAAAAATACCGCAAGCGCCCCACCAAGCAGTGATCCGACCGCTGCGACTCACACCGATGAGTTCGCGGGAACCGAGGTGTCTTTCTTGAGGAACACGGTTTGAGTCGGGAACGCGAACTCGAGTTTCTCGGCGTCGAAGCGCTCCTTCACTTCCAAGTTCAACCCGTGGAGTGTGGCCTGATACGTGGGCAAATCTCGGGTCAGGCACTGGTAATTCACCTCGATATTGAGGGCGGAGGCATCGAAGCGGTTGAATGTGACCTGACATTCCCCGGTCAACGAATGCGCAGTGAAGATGGACCGCAGCAAATTCGCGGCAAAATCAATGCGTTGAGCCGGAGTGTCATACGTCAGGCCATAGTTCAGGACGGTGCGTATGGAGGGCCGAGCCGAGACATTGATGACCGTGTTGTTGCCGACCGACTTGTTCGGGAGGGTGATTAAGAAACCGTCTGCATTGCGGACCTTCGTGGCCCTCAGCCCCATCGCCTCGACCACGCCATCGACATCGGAGCCCACCTTAATGCGGTCGCCTACCTTGAAGGGTTTGTCGACGAACACCGCGACCGCACCAAACAAGTTGGCCACCGAATCCTGCGCCGCCAGACCAAAGGCCAATCCTAGCACCGAGACCGAACCTAAGATGGCGGTGATGTCTACCCCCAGGTTGCCCAGCAAGGTCAACGAGGTGATCAAGATCAACACCGCCTTGAGCAGTTTGCCGATGAGCAGCACGAACTGATCGTTGAAGGCCACGTCGCCTCCCTGTTTGGGTTGCCGACGCCAAGCGGCTATCGCCAAGTCGATGACCCGCAGCGCGATGAAGGTCAAGGCGACGGCCCCGACGATGAGAGACAATCGGGAGATATTGATCTCGAGCCAAAGAGGCCAATTGTAGAGTTCGAGCCCGATGTGGATGAGGAATACCAGGGTGATGGCCTTCACCGGACCCTCCGCCAGCTTCACCAGAATATCGTCCCACTCCGTGTCCGTCTTCGAAGCCCAATGCTTAAGGCGATTCCGGATGAGCCAGTCGAGGGCACGAGAAACGGAGACTGCCAAGACCAGGTACAACAACGAGGCCGCGTACTGCCAACGGGGAATCCCCAGAAACAGCGCCTCCATGCCCGGGAGTTGGTTGATCCAGAATGACAACTCGGTCTTGTGGCTTTGGATGAACTCTTCATTGATCACCTGGCGCGTCAGGGCGCTGGCCTTGGAGGCCAGGTCCGTGCTCTTGGCAACGGTGGTGGTGTTCGTGGTTTCGGCAGCCAGTGAGAGAGACCACAAACTCCAAACCAGGGTGGCGGAGCAGAGAAACATCCCCAATTGAAGGAGCAGGCGTGGTTGCAGGCGTCGGATCATCGGCGCTCACGAGTTAGTCGCGGAACCGACGACTGGCAAGGCGGATTCAGGGGCCCCGCAATTTCAATCCCCAGCATTTTCAAGACGACCGCACTGAGCTCTGAGCCTAGCGATCACTCACTCCACATCCGCTGGGTGCGGCCTGCGTGGCATCCCGGGCTTGCGGTAGAACACCTTCCACAAAACCAGTCCCAGCGCCGGCGCCGTCATGCCCACCACCGTGCGATCGCGAGTCTGCAGCAGGGGGATTAGTTCCTCAGGCCGAAAGCGCCCATGCCCCACTTGCACCAGCGTCCCCACGATGCCCCGGCACATCTTGTACAAGAAGCCGTCGGCCTCGATAACCACCGTAATGCGGGAACCCGACCGAAGGACGTCGCACCGCGTCACGTTGCGGACGGTGTGGTGGCGCTCGTAACCCGGTGACGCACTGAATGCCAAAAAATCATGGCACCCGACCAAGGTGGCCGCCGCAGCCTTCATCGCCCCCAAATCAATGGGTTTTGGCACGTGCCACTGCTGACGCAGCCCCAGTGGATCATGCGCCGCATCATTCCAGACGGTGTATCGGTACTGCTTACCGATAGCGTCGAAACGGGCGTGGAAATCCGCCTTGGTCTGCGCAGCCGCCGTCACCCGAATGTCTTCCGGCAAGTGCGCATTGGCGGCCAAGATCAGTTTATCCGGGGTCATCCGCCACTCGGCTCGGGGCACATCGAAATGCACCGACATCCCCCGGGCATGAACGCCGGTGTCGGTACGACTGGAACTGACGACCCGGGGACCACAACGAAACAACCGACCCAGGGCGACCTCCAGGCAGCCCTGGACCGTGATGCCCTCGACCTGCACCTGCCATCCACGGTAGGCGGTGCCGTCGTAGGCGACGGTGAGGCGGATGCGTTGAAACCCCTCGGGAGCCGAATCTGGACGCTCACGGGTGCGCTTCTTGAAAACTTCTTGCTCCGAAGACATCGTGGCTTCCTGGGAAGCGACACCGTCACTCCTCACAGGGTGAGACTGTCTAGGTATCCTTGCAGCAGGATGGCAGCGGCCGCCGCATCGATCTTGCCGCGCTGTTTGGCTGCCTTGGTGCCACCGCTGCGCAAGGCCTTGGCCGCCGACACAGTGGTCAGTCGTTCGTCCCAGGTTCGGATCGGCACCATAATCACATCCTTGAGCGCCGCCACAAACTCCCGCGACTTGATGGCGGCCTCACCATAGGTGCCATCCATATTGCGAGGCATGCCAACCACGATGAGTTCTACCTGCTGGGATCGGATGAGTTCCTTCACCCGTTCCACGAGTGCCAAAAACGGTTCGGCCGGAATGAACTCGACCGGACGGGCCATCATCCGCAGTTCGTCACTAATCGCGACGCCCACACGAACGGTACCGGGATCGAGGGCCAGGATGCGCATAGCTCAGAGCAATGAGGCCGAATCGGTGTCGATGAGCAGCACGGCCGCCGGGTTGCGCCGGAGAATTGAAGCCGGGCAGAGCGAATTCACAGGGCCTTGGAGCAAATTCTTCACGGCCACCGCCTTGCGCTTTTCTGGGGCGACACAAACCACTTTACGAGCAGTCATGAGAGCCGGAATCGTCAAGGTGAAAGCATAGGGCGGCACCGTCTCCAGCGAGGAAAAATGCCCTTCTTTCACCTGCTGCATTTTGCAGGCGTCATCGAGTCGGACCAATTTGACCCACTCGGAATCATCCAAACGGGCAACGTGGGGATCGTTGAAGGCCAGATGCCCATTTTCTCCAACACCCAAGCAGCACAAATCGATGGCCTGCGACTCAAGCAGTGCTGTGTAGCGGGAGCATTCCACATGCGGGAGGTCGCAATCACCGTGGATGTAATGAAAGGCCTTGGGCTTCACCAAGGACTCGACCCGCTGCTTCATATAATACCGGAAGCACGACGGGTGATCGGCGGGGATGCCGAGGTATTCGTCCATATGGAACAAAGTCACCTTGGACCAGTCGATGCCACCCAAGGCCACGAGGTTCTTCAGGAACTGGATCTGGGAATTTCCGGTGGCCAGAATGGCCGCGGCCGAACCATTGCGGGCAATGGTTTCCGCCAAATAATTGCGAACATCCAGCGCTACATAGGATGCCAGATCGGGTTGGCTGGCGAAGACATGAACGTCCAGGGCATCGGCCTTGAACGAACGGACCGGGGCATGCGATTGACTCATTGAATTGCCCAACCATGTCCTGAGATCCGACCAAGGACAAGATTCAGACGCAGGGACTCAATCAACGCTCCGGGGCGTGATCTGGAGACACCGGTTCGCCGCCTTCAACAGCCGCCGCCAGCAGTGACGCTTCGGTCCATTGATTAGTCGGCCGAAGGGCCACCAAATGCCCTCGATGGAAGACTCCAATGGTGTCACAGACCCCCAGGAGTTCCGGCAAGTAAGAACTGGCCATCACCACCGCTTTGCCCTGCGACGCGGCCGCATCAATCTGGCGGTAAATGTGCACCTTGCTGCCGACATCGATACCTCGGGTCGGTTCATCCAGGAGCAATACTTGAGAGTCGTGGTACATGAGACGCCCAAAGGCCACTTTCTGCTGATTGCCACCGGAAAGCTCATGGACCGGCTGGGAATGACTGTGGGCACGAATGTCCAGGGGGCTCATCCATGCCTGGGCCTCGCGGTGCTCCGAGGGCGGATGCCAGAAACCCCAACGCACCAAGTCTCCGGGCCGAGTGATGAACAAGTTTTCCGCGACACTTCGGGCCAGAAGCAGTCCGTCCTCCTTGCGATTCTCGCTCAAAAAGCCCAGTCCTCCGGCCCAACGCTGCCGGGGAGAATTAGAGGAAATATCTAAGTCTCCCAAATGGACTGTTCCCGACCGAATGGCATCCAACCCGAAGGCAGCGCGCAAGGTCTCGGAGCGACCCGCACCCACCAAACCAAATAACCCGAGGACCTCTCCCTGCCGGAGACTGAAGGTCACCCCACGGGGTTTCTCGATCCCTTGCAGCGCCGCAACTCGAAACACGTTCTTGCCCAACGAGCGCGGGCTTCTCGGGTAAAGGTCCTGAACCTCGCGCCCCACCATGATCCGAATGAGCTCCGGATTAGAAATGTCCGACAGCGCCCCCGTGGCCACGCTGGCGCCATCTCGCAAGACCGTGAAGCGCGAACAAACCCGGCGGGATTCCTCCAAGAAGTGGGAGACATACAGCAGGCTAACCCCCTCTTTGCGCAGGCGATCCAGCACAGCAAAGAGGTGCTCGGTGTCGGCACGGGTCAGGCTCGACGTCGGCTCATCGAGAATAAGCACCCGCGGCTTCGACCGCAGGGCCCGCGCGATCTCGACGAGCTGCTGCTGGGCGATGGGCAACTCTCCGGAGACCGCATCCAGCGGAATACTCTCAGCCCCCAGATGCCTCAGAGCCTCGGTGGCCAACTGCCGCTGACGGGACCGATCTACCCAACCCCAGCGGGAGGGTTCTTCGCCCAGAGTGATGTTCTCAGCCACCGTCAGGTGCGGAGCCAAATTGAGTTCCTGATGAATCATCGCCACGCCCGCGCGCTGGGCAGCAATGGGATCAACCGGGTGGTACTCCACGCCGTCGAGCATCATGGAACCCGCATCCGACTCATGGATCCCGCTCAGGATTTTGAGCAACGTGCTTTTCCCTGCCCCATTCTCCCCGATGAGGGCATGGGCCTCACCCAGCCCCAGCGACAGGCTCACCCCCCGCAGCGCCTGGGTGGCACCGAAGGATTTTCCGATTCCGTTGAGTTCTAGTCGGGTTGGCACGGGAAGCATCCGGATTTCCTGGAAACCGGCTCGCAGGCAAAGAACCTGCGGCGACCTGACTCTGGGAAATCGTGACGACCAAACTAGCGATCCACTCCCAATGCCTTCAAGCTTCGGTCTGCGTCCGAGAATGATCACCATGGAGC
Source organism: Verrucomicrobiota bacterium (assembly GCA_026397755.1). Taxonomy (GTDB): domain Bacteria; phylum Verrucomicrobiota; class Verrucomicrobiia; order Limisphaerales; family UBA9464; genus SXXZ01. The sequence goes on along the minus strand of JAPLUF010000102.1, from coordinate 6,652 downwards.
CTGCCCCCAATCCTCCGCCCCATCCTGCGCGTCTGGGAGTGAACCGCGCCGGCTACCGCGGCGAGAGAATCGACGCTGCAAGCCTCCTCAAGGAAATCCGCCTTTTGGCGAGCCGCCACCGATTCACCGAGCATGTCTCCGCGGTGGGTGTTCATGAACTCGTCTTCCTCTCCCGCCTCGGTCGATCTGGTCCACGATGCCATGAACTCGTCTTCCTGTCCCGCCTCGGCCGACCCGGTCCGCGATGCTACCTCTCAGCCGGAATCCACGGCGACGAACCTGCCGGACGGGTGGCCCTGCGCGATTTGATCCGGGACAATGCCTGGCCCGACGACCTCAACCTGGGGATATGCCCCTGCCTCAACCCCCAGGGCTGCGAGCTAGGCACGCGTGAAAATGCCGAGGGCCTCGACCTGAACCGCGACTACCGAGTCCCCCGCTCGACCGAGGTCCGGCTCCACCTCGAGTGGCTTGCCTCGCTCCCGCCGTGGGATGTCTCGATTTGCCTGCACGAAGACTGGGAGTCGCACGGGTTCTACCTCTACGAATTAAATCCCGGGAATCTGCCCTCGCTGGCCGAGCCCATCCTCGAGTCGGTGCGTGCGGTGTGCCCCATCGACCGCTCACCCTGGATCGACGGAAAAGAGTCCACCGCGCCTGGACTCATCCGACCCACGATCGATCCCACGCAACGGCCCGATTGGCCAGAGTCCTTCTGGTTGCTCCAGAACGGCTGTCCGAAAGGTTACACCTTGGAAGCCCCCTCCGACTGGCCACTGCCCGTCCGGGCCAAGGCCTTGCAGCACGCCGTGCAAACCGCCGTGCAATGTCAGGCTCTCCGCGCCTGAGCTGATCCGACGACGACCGCGTTCCAGCTTGGACAGTTCGGCCACCCCACTCCCACACTGCAGACGACATGCATCTGTCCCGACTCAAACTGCGCGACTTCCGGAATTACATCCGGCTGGATGCCGAGTTCGGGCCCGGCTGTCATGTCCTCCTGGGCAACAATGCCCAGGGTAAGACCAACATTTTGGAAGCCATCTACTTGTTGGCGACCTTGCGATCGTTCCGCGGCTGCGGCGGAGCGCAAATGATCCGGCAGGGGGCCAAGGGCTACTTCGTCGGAGGCTCGGTGGAGGGCCAAGGGGTCAGCGAAATTAAGGCCTACTGGTCGCCGAAGGAACGCAAACTCTCCCTCAATGAACGGCCCATTCGAAAATTGGCTGATTACTTTGGTGTCTTGCGAGCGGTGGTCTTTTGTTCCGAAGACCTAGCCCTAGTGAAGGGACCGGCTCAAGGGCGACGGCGCTTCCTGGACCTGCTCTTGGCCCAGACCATCCCGGGCTATCTGCCGCTGCTCATGCGCTACGCCAAGGCTCTCCGGTCCCGGAATGCGCTGCTCAAACAACCCGTGGTGGATCTCGTCGAATTGGACGGATTCACCCAGGAACTCGTTCTGGCCGGTGAGTCGCTGATTACAGCTCGGCAAGACTTCGTCCCGGCATTGGCCCCGCGGGTTCAATCCGCCTTCCGGCGCATCGCGGTGGAAAGCGACGAACTGGCGCTGCACTATCAACCCAGTGTCACCGGCGACTTCGCCGTGGCCCTGTCTCAATCTCGTTCCCGGGAACGCGCTCTAAAAACCACGGTCGTCGGCCCCCATCGCGATGATCTGACGTTGCTAGTGAATGACCGCGCCGCAGCGCCCTACACCAGTGAGGGCCAAAAACGAACCCTAGCCATTGCCCTGAAACTGGCACAGGCAGAGCACCTCGCCGCCGTGTATGGGACTCCGCCGCTCTTGCTCATCGACGACGTCATGGGCGAATTGGACACCCGACGCCGATCGGCGTTTCTTCCCCTCTTGCAGCAATCCTTCCGTGCGGGCGGGCAAGTGTTCATGACGTGCACCGAAGAGAATTGGCCTCGCCAATTGGGTTGTGAACTCCTGCGCTGGAAGGTCGACAAGGGGAACCTCGCTCAGTGGTCTGAGTAGCTGATCACCCGATGATGCCGCTGCTGAAGTCAGCGGGCCTTAGGGGCCCCGGTTGGGGGCAAGGTCGGAGACAATAAGGAGTTGGTCTTTGATGAAGGATTAGCAACGCCATTGGTGCCGGAGCCGGCGGAGTCCTCCGAAAGGCTAATGTCTAGGTTGCTCGCACGCCGGGTGGCTCGCACAACGGTCACATCACCTGTGCCATCGACTCCCAAAATGGGGCGTCCGACGCGAGACACATAGTTGTGTCGCACGGCCACGGTTCCGTCGGCGTGGATGCGGTGATGGAGATATTCGTCCGCTCCGTATTGGTGGAGCACGTGCAATCGATTCTGGGCATCCATCGCCATGGAGGGAGGGTTGAACGACACGACCGTCCCCAAAGGAATCACTTTGTAAGTCACCGAAGCCTCCGGGTTGGTGATCACGGCAAAAATGCGCGCTCGCTTGAGGTAATTAGCCTGAACGACGGCATACCGGCGGCGTTCAGAACCGCCTCCCAAGACTCCGAACTCCCGCTCCCACAAGACCACACCATTCATCACCTCGAACTCGGCAGGGGCCGTAATGACGTGATTTTCACCGGAACCGGTGTAGACCGTGGCCGAGACATTGTAACGGCCTACCTGATCGATCTTGAATAACGGGGTCAGGTTAAACCGCAGCGTCGCCCGGGCTCCGGTCTTCAACGTGAAGGCCCCCGTCTCCTCCAAATCTGCGGTACGGGCAACACCCACGCCCGAGACGTTCTCGAGACCGAATCGAAGCCAGTCCGCTCGCTCTCCCAACCGCAGTGGCCCCCCGGTGAAATTGGCAATTCTCAGGATGACCTCACTCTTCTCACCGGTGAGAAACTTGTTCTGGTCAAACTCCAGTTTCACATCCACCTGAGCGTGGACGGTCATGACCAGCAGGAACAGGCAGAGCCACGAAGATAAGCGATGCACGGCCGAGACCATAGGTGTCTCCAGAGAAAATTGAAAGTGCCCCGAAGGATCCCTTAATGCCCACGATGAAGGTCGCTAACACCGTGCGGCAACCGGTTCAAGGCACGAACTTCATCAGCAGTTAGGGCACGATCGAACACCGCTAGGTCGTCCATCCAACCGGTGTAGCCGAGTCCCAGCATCATCACCGCGTCATCCCCATTCCAAGAGTAGGTGTGCTGCCGCTCCGAGAGGCGGCCCACCGGTTGACCGTCAATGTAGAGAGCCACCCGACCGTCCGGCTTTCCAGTGTTGAAGTTTTCGCAGGTAAAGATCACCTGATGCCATTCCTCTCGCCGAAATGGCGGTTGCGTCAGAACAATGAGTGGCTTCTCCGACAACGGCATTTTGCCCCAGTCCCGACCCTCGGGATTCCAAACGTTTTTGTCGGCATAAGTCCCCAGGCGCAAATGCTTGGGAGTGTTGTCCGGGGTGAATTCCACGAAGAGTGAGGCGTCATCCCAGGCCTTGGAAGTAATCTGGATTACGTCCGAATATTCCTTGGGAATGTCGATCTCCGGAGTGGTCCTCAGCCAAAAACTGACCGTCGCGGACCACGCCGTGGGCTTCCAGGGAAAGTTACCCGGTACTCGGAACCCCACCACCTCGGCAACCTTCTTTTCGAAGCGCAGCGCACCTCCGTGGCGGCCCGCGTGCGGATCAATCCAAAGGGCTCCATTCGTCGGCAACCCCGCCGCCGTCTTGCGTGGAGCATCCCATTTCGGCCCCGTCTGGAAACGCCGATCGCCCGCTCCCACCACCGCGTCGGGCGACTGGTCAAACGGAGCATGGAACACCAACGACGACGCCAATCGCGACGGAGCCTTACCGAGCGTGCAACCGGCCAACAAAGCCATTGAGGCCATCAGACAAAGGGTGCGCATGCCCAGACCATGCCCATATCCCGTGAGACTGGAAACCCCCTTCCTTGAACGAAGGATCCCGTGCACGCACGAGTTGCGTCGGGCCCTGTTTGCTGTTTCTTAAGGACGTGGATTTGTTCAATCGCCCCGACGGGCTGCAGGCCATTCGGGACAAAGTCATCACCGGCGAGCGACTGACGCCCGAGGAGGGGCTGCGCTTGTTCCAGACAAAGGACCTCAACGCACTGGCTGCGATGGCGGACTTCGCTAACCAGCGTCGCAACGGGCGCAAGGCCTCCTACATCCTCAACCGGTATATCAACTATTCGAATTACTGCATCTTAAGTTGCCAATTCTGCGCCTTCAGCCGCAAGAAGCGCGACAACGATGGGTTTCAACTTACCGAAGAACAAATGGTGTCCAAGGCCCGTGAGGCGCTGGCCGTGGGCATTACCGAACTTCACATCGTTGGCGGGCTGCACCCATCGCTTCCCTTCTCCTACTACACTGGGTTCTTAAGAGCCTTGAAGGCGGTCGATCCGCGCCTGCAGCTCAAGTGCTTCACCGCCGTGGAGATTCTGCACCTGGCTTGGCTGGCCAAGAAGAGTGTTCGGGACACCCTTCAAGAACTGAAGGAAGCGGGTCTTGAATCCCTCACCGGCGGCGGCGCTGAGATCTTCCGCAAGGAAGTCCGCAGCCGCATCGCGACCGGCAAGGAAAGCGGCGAGGAGTATCTGGATGTCCATGGTACCTGGCACGGACTGGGGGGCCGCAGCACCTGCACCATGCTCTACGGCCACGTTGAGTCGCTCGAAGACCGCATCGATCACCTGAACCAACTGCGACGCCAGCAAGACCTCAGCCACGGATTCACAGGCTTCATTCCCCTGCCCTATCAGCCCGACAACAACCGCATGCCCGTCCAGCACGCACCCAGCGGGTATGATCAGTTGCGGACCATCGCCGTCTCCCGCCTCTACCTCGACAATATCGACCACATCACCGCCTACTGGGTGGGCATGGGGTTAAAGATGGCCCAGGTCGCTCTGAGCCATGGAGCCGATGACTTACATGGGACAATCCTCGAGGAGCACATCTTCCACATGGCCGGTGCGAAATCTCCGCAAGGGACGCCCGAAGCGGACCTGATACGCGCCATCCGCGAGGTAGGCCGGGAACCGGTCCAACGCAACACCTTCTACGAACCCATTCGAGTGTGGCCGACGAAACTTCGACCCGCGGCCGAAATCGCGGCGGGCGGACTTGCGCTCGCCTGATCAGCGCCCTTGGGAGAAGCTCCAACCATGCCGGTCACGCTGTCAGAGCTTCAGGCACGGGAACTTCAATTCCTGGCCCCTTACGCGCAAAAAAGTGTGGAGAGCCGGGGACGCGTCCACACCGAGAATCCGCCCACCTGGCGCACCGAATTCCAGCGCGATCGGGACCGGGTGATCCACAGCCGGGCCTTCCGTCGTCTCGAAGGCAAAACCCAGGTCTTCTTGAACGGGTCGGGCGATCACCTGCGCACCCGACTGACCCACACCATGGAAGTGGCGGCGATCAGTCGCAACATCGCCCGAGCCCTGCGCCTCAACGAAGACTTGGCTGAGACCATCGCCCTGGCCCACGACCTCGGTCACTCCCCCATCGGTCACAAAGGCGAATCCATGCTCGACCGCCTCATGAAGGACCACGGCGGATTTGAGCACAATCGTCAGAGCCTCCGAGTCGTCGAGGAGCTGGAGCGCAAGTACCCTCTATTTCCGGGACTGAACCTGAGTTGGGAAGTCCGCGAAGGACTCGCCAAGCACGGTGTGGCCTTCGAATCCGTCGAGGGCACCCGACGCCGCCAACACCATCAGACTTCCCTGGAGGCGCAGCTGGCCAACCTGGCCGATGAGGTTGCCTACTACAGCCACGATCTGGATGACGGCCTCGACTGCGGTTTACTCGATGAGAAAAAGCTGCTCAAGGAAGTCCGTGTGTGGGCCAAGGCCGCTCGGGCCGTGAAACGCAATTTTGGCGAACTGCCCGCCGAAAGCCGGCGCTACTACACCATTCGTCAGATCATCGACCAACAGGTGGTCGATGTCGTCAACACCACTGAAGCCCACATCCTCGAGGCGGGAGTCCGATCGGCCGACGACGTGCGTACCCATCGCAAGGCACTGGTCCATTACAGTCCCGAGCGCCGCCTGGAGAACCTCGAACTGCGCAAGTACCTCTACCGAAACCTCTACTACCACCCGGTCGTCGCCGAACCCAACAACCGGGCGATCCGAATGCTCAGCGAGGTCTTCCAATCTTACATCGCACACCCCAAGGAGCTAGGACTGGCGGCCCGAAAACGCATCGCTGCAGATGGATTGCATCGGGCCGTCTGCGACTACGTGGCCAGCATGACCGACCGCTACCTAATTCAGGAACACCACCGCCTCTTCGGGCTGAAACTCGGATGACCGTAAGAAAAGACTCCCCCCACAGCCCCTTGTAGGCACGGTGCCCTCACCGGGCGGGCCGCAAGAACCGGACGCCGGGTCAGGGGACCCGGCCATATGCGTTAACCTAAATCTCCATTAAGGGAGGGATTCAGTTTCACTACTTGTCTGATCCGTTTACGTGGTGTCTCCGCGAATTTGGTCGCGATTCTACGCCCGTTGCTGATGAGATGTTGCAATCGAAGTCCTGGAGCCAGGACTGCCTTGATCGCGTCGCGCGCTTCGATGAACGCACGCCATTGACTCTCATTCTCCTCGGGAGTCTCCCCAGGGGGAAAAAAGCTCCGATTCCAGGAGCACCCTCTC
>JAPLUF010000225.1 GCA_026397755.1 Verrucomicrobiota bacterium | reverse complement strand
CTTCCGGTTGTTCCCCACCCCGCCTCACGGCGACGCAGTTACCTTCAGCTACACGGTGCCATGCCAGCACCGTACTCGGTCTTTCACCGGTTAGTCGTTTCAGTTTCATGCTCACACATGCGGTGCCCCGTTGGGGCACTCAGAGCCTGTCCCTATCTCCAGCTCGCCACCCTTGCCCACCGGACCTCTGCGGTCCACGTTCACTCCATCTCGCCCATGTTTCGCTTTTTCTTCGTCGGGTTTCTGACCAGCCTGGTCTTGTGGGCCGCGCCCGCCGGACCTCCGCCGGTCCCCCGGGAATTCCGGGCCATGTGGATTGCCACCGTGGGCAACATCGATTGGCCGAGCAAATCTGGCCTACCGGTCGCCCGCCAACAGGCCGAACTGCGCGCCCTGCTCGACACGGCTCAACGCTGGCATCTCAACGCCGTCATCCTGCAAGTCCGAACAAGCTGCGACGCCCTCTACGCTTCGCCGCTGGAACCGTGGAGCGAATACTTGTCAGGCCGCATGGGAGTGGCCCCATTACCGGCCTGGGATCCCCTCGCCTTCGCCGTCACCGAAGCCCACGCCCGCAGCCTCGAACTGCATGCCTGGCTCAACCCGTTCCGCGCACGCTACAGCCAAGCCATCTCGCCAGTCGCCGCCCAGCATGTCAGTCGCACACGGCCTGATCTGGTGGTCCAGTACGGCAAGTTCCTGTGGCTCGATCCCGGACTCGCTGAGTCCCGCGACCATACCCTCAAAGTGGTGGCCGACTTAGTCCACCGCTACGACGTCGACGGCATTCATATCGACGACTACTTCTACCCCTACCCTGAGAAGACCAGTCTGGGGGCACAGACCCCCTTCCCCGATGAACGCAGTTGGAGCACCTACCAGCGGTCCGGAGGAAAACTCAGTCGGCCCGATTGGCGCCGGGAGAACGTCAACACCCTGGTGCGGGCCATGAACACCGCGGTGCATCGGGAAAAGCCCTGGGTCAAGTTCGGCATCAGCCCCTTTGGTATTTGGAGGCCGGGATTTCCCGAAGGCATTAAGGGCCTCGACCAACACGAAGTGCTTTACGCCGATGCGCGCAAGTGGATCCGCGAGGGCATGGCCGACTACTTCGCCCCCCAACTCTACTGGACGGAACGGCAAACTGAACAGCGCTTCAGCCGACTTCTGGCATGGTGGGCCTCCGAGAACGTCAGTCACCGCCACCTCTGGCCCGGCATCAACACAGCCGATATCGGCAAAAATCGCACGGCCTCTGAAATCGTGTGGCAGACCGACCAGATCGGCCCCGAAACTCATTCTTCGGGCGTGATCCACTGGAACGCTTCGGCCCTTCAAGAGAACCGAGACGGTGTCGGCACTCGCCTGATCCAAGGTCCCTTCGCGCATCGTGCCCTGGTACCCGCCTCCCCGTGGTTGGGCTCCCAACCGCCCGAAACACCCTCCATCGAGGTTGGATACGGCGGGCAGGGTCCAATCACCATTGATCTGAATGCCGGCAAAGGTCGCCTGTCGGCAGTGGTCGTTCAAACTCACGGGGAGTGGGCTTGGAAAACCGAGATCTTTCCCGGAAACACCCGCCGCATCCCGGTGCCCCGGACCTACCGGGGAACGCCTCCGAAGGAAGTTCGAGTCACCACTATCTCGAGCCCGGGCATCGAAAGCGCTCCGGCGATCTGGCGACCCAAATGAATCCAGAGGCCGAAACCTCCTCCTGAATCGCCAACCACTCAGCGGGTCGAGAGGACGATGCGGAAACCGACGAAGTGGATGCCGTTGGAGGGCGCCATCATGAAGCGGCTCGAAGCTCCGGCATACTGCAGGTCCTGATTCCATCCGCCGCCCTTGAAGACCTTGTACTTGTTGGTGCCGCTGGTGGCTGGACCCGTGGGATCGGTCAGGGGCTTGGCCGGATAGGGCTCAAACCAATCCGAGCACCATTCCCACACATTGCCGTGCATGTCGTGCAAGCCCCAGTCATTGGGCTTCTTGGCACCGACCGGATGCGTGGTGGCCTCGCAATTCTCCGCAGTCCAGGCATGGGTGTCTCCGCCGTCCAGAGTCGACCCAAAGTAAAACCGGTTGGTGGAGCCAGCGCGACAGGCGTATTCCCACTCGGCCTCCGTGGGGAGCCGATACTCGAAACCTTCGGGCAAGTGCCCCTGCCCCCGTTCCTGCGCGGTCACTTTCACGCAGTAATTGCTCGCAGCAACCAACGACACTTTCTCGACGGGATGATTGCTCAAGCCCGTGAAATGGCTCGGATTGAGTCCCATCACCGTCTGAAATTCTCCCTGAGTGACCTCGTATTTCCCGATCCAAAAATCCCGAGTCAACGTCACCGGAAACCGGATACGCTGAAAGGTTCCCGCGGTGATGCGAACCATGTTGGTCAACGGTACCGGCACGGACACCGAAGCCGGGGCAGCGGCCTTGGACGCATCATTGCCACAGCCAACACCCGACCCCAGCAGCGCAATCAGGCAGGCAGAGATCAAAAAATTTACAAAACACTTCATGGCGCAGGAGGCTGAGAGACTTCCACCGTCTTCTGGGACGGGGTCAAGGAAACGCGTTGCTCGGGACGATTCGGCCATCGGACTCGCAGGGCAACCGCATTGTTCGAGCTGGTCAGAACCCTCACAGCCGCATCCTGCGACCAGTACCCGCTACCTGCCCCAACCGTTTGCAGGGGACCGAGGCGCCCCTGCCCGTCTTCGAGGCGGAGTTCGGCACCCACACCGTCGGGATTGCCTGAGTTTCCCTTAAGCACCACTCGCAGTCCCGGCACCGCCGCGCGATTGCGAAAGAGCCGGGTGGCTCCGTGGTTCTGACTCATCACCACATCCAGCCGACCATCGTGATCAAAGTCACCGAGGGCCGCACCGCGTTGTTCCCCAAACACTCGAATGCCGGAGACGTGCGGGTCCCACGCCTCAAAGGTGCCATCGCCCCGCCCCAGCAGCACCAGGCCATAACCCCCGTCCTCACGGGTCAAATCCGAGGCTGTTCCGAAAAAGTTCTGAGAACACAGCAGATCCTGCATCCCATCGCCATCCAAGTCGCCCACCTGGACCGAAAACACCGGGGCCCTCTGTGCCTCTATCGGCAACGGCACCGCGTCAAAACGCGAACCGCGATTGAGAAAGACCATGGAAGACAACTCGGAGGCCCCTACCCAAGGCGCTGCGGTGACCCCCAGACGTTTTAGGATGGCCGGGATCGTGGCCTGGGAAAACTCGGTGTGGGATTTGAATTCCGAGGCAATTTTAGGGATACCCTGCGACAACCAACTCCGATCATGGACTGGCCACCAATCGGATCCCGAACGCCACGCCTCGAGGATTTGAATCACGCCATCTCCGGCCCAGTCGCCATAGTAGAGACGCAAGTCAGTGGGCTGGTTCCATTCGTACTGCGAATTACGACCCCAATTCCCGCAAACCAAGTCCGGAAGTCCGTCGCCATTGAAATCACCGGTGGCCACACCCGACCAAAGCCCTGGGTGACCGGCCATCCCCCAGGCTTCGGTGGCCTCGCGGAAACCCGTGCCGCCATTGATAAAGATGCGAACCGGACCCCATTCGGTGGCCACCACCAGGTCGCTATCGCCATCCCGGTCGAGGTCCACCGCGCAGGCTCCGGTGGCCATGCCGATGGACGCAAACGCGGCGCTACGGCGCGGGTCCACCACTAATCGACCGTGCTCATTCAGCCACCACTGCGAAGGCACGGATTCAGGATACCGGGCCGTCCGGCTGCGGCCACCGACCCAGACATCCAAATCCCCATCGCCATCCACATCCATGCTCACCAGAGCTCCAATGGCATTGGTCCCCGCAGGAAGACTCTCCGGCTGAGCCCAGGCCCCGTTGGAATACACTTCGAGCTTTGAGAGCGATCCCGGGGGGAGTTCGCCATTAGACACCGAAACCAATACCCGGCGGCCGCCCAGACCATCCGGCCATCCCATCACGGCCCCTTGATCCGCACTGGCTATTGGCACATTCGTCACAGCGCTCCACACCGGTCCCTGCGAGCTCTGCTGAACTCGAAGAACACCTAGGCCACCTCCACGCCCACCGGCCACCAACAATTCTTCCCAACCGTCGCCGTCGATGTCGTACCACCCCACACCGGGGCCGAGACGGCTCAGGCGGCGCGGTAAGGTGGGTTGGCGGGCCCAGTCATCGAATTCATCGTCCATGTGATGATGATTCAAGGCTGCCGTCTGGTCTTCAAACCGTGTCACGGGAACCTCGGGCGCCGGGACTGGAACCAGGGGCCCGTCTGACGGCTCAGCCACTTCGTAAATGCCATTGCCCTCAATTCCCTCGATGAGCGTTTCACGACCACTGCGCCAACGCACCTTGAGCCGAGCGCCCGCATCCGCCCGAGCATCCCAGGCAAAGACTCTCAAGGTCTCATCGGCCGACAAATAACGGCCACCGGCAATCATTTCCTGCGACTGGGTGAACCGAGGCGATATTAGCGAAATTCGCGCGCCGATCCCCTGCGTGTTGGGAGCCTGTCCCCGCAACCGGACCGCAACCCGGGAACCTGGACCCGTGTTTTGGTAGACCGAAGCCGGGGCGTTGAGATTATTAACGACCAAATCGAGGTCTCCGTCGTTGTCGAGATCCCCGGCCGCCATGCCGTAGGAAATCCCCTCCAAGTCAAAGCCCCATTTGGTGCCTGCGGGCTGAAACCGACCTTGGCCCTGATTACGAAAGGCCGCATTGCGCGTGCGCCACCGGGGATGCAGTTGCATGGAACGCTTGAGCTGGTTGTCGGTGAGGCGACGGCCCGAGTCTTTGATTTCAGTGTGACTGTCCTGATCCATCACATCGAATTCGAAGCCATTGGTGAGCAGCAGGTCTTCGTAGCCATCGAGGTCGACATCAAGGAACAGGGTGGACCAAGTCCAGTCGGAGGCGGCCAAACCTGCCATCCAAGCCACATCCGTAAAGTAGCCACCTGGACTCCCCAGAAAGAGTGTGTTTCGGTTGAACTGGGGCCGCGCCTCGGAGAGATCCAGCTCAGCCAGCGTGGGACGATCCCGAACCAATTGGGTCATTCGAAACCGGTGTTCCCGGGCCAGCATGTCGACGACGAAGAAATCGTCGTATCCGTCCCGGTTGATGTCGGCGAAATCAACCCCCATGGCCGAGCGGCTGGTGTGGCGCAACTTCAGCGCCTCCAGTTCCCGAAACCGACCCCGGCCTTGATTGATCCAGACGCGGTCCGGCGAGGTGTTGTCGTTGCAGACATAGAGATCGGGTACTCCGTCACCATTGATGTCGCGAAACATCACGGCCAGACCCCAATCGCGATAAGGCGCGATTGGCTTTCCTTGCGCATCCGAAAACGTGCCGGGCTCATTCTCGATGGCCCGGAACCGTCCTTGCCCTTCATTGAGGTACAGCCCGTGAACCTCCGGCAACTCGCGCACCTTGCCGTCGGGCAGCGCCTCGAAGCGGCCCTTCCATTTGGGTGAGCGAGTCGATTCACCGTTGATCTTGGAAACCTCCCAGCCATCGCCCTTGCGAGTGAGGGCAAAGCGGGTGGTGGGATCTGCCAGACGCATCACATCAATGAAGTGCGTGCAGTAGAGATCAAGGTCGCCGTCGCCGTCGATGTCGGCCAGCGCCATCGAGGTCGCTGAGGCCGTCGAGGACAAGCCCGAGTCCTTCTTTTCAGAAAAGGCACCACGCCCGTCGTTAAGAAAAAGCCGGGTGCCGACGCCGATGCCATTGACCAATAAATCGAGATCCCGGTCGCCATCGACATCCACCAGAGCGGCCGCGGTGGAGCGCTGGTCGGCGCAGGCGATCTCAGGCAAGTCCATGGCTTCAAACCGCCACTGACCTCGGTTCCGGAACAAGCGATTGGGACCTTCCAGATTGCACAAATACACATCGGCCCAACCGTCGCCATCCACGTCGCCGATGGCCACGCCGGCCCCGTTGTGAGCCACCGCATTGGTCAGGTACAAGTCGCCCGTCATCGCGTTGGTGAAGGCGAGCCCAATCTCCTGTGGAACCATTGAACGGAACCCCACAGGACTATTAGAGGCCGGGGAAAGCTTACGAACCGAGGTAGCGATCGCCCCGGTCTTGGGCGGCAGGTCGGCGGCGAATCCATCGGCCCCACAAAAAAACAAACCGACGAGGAAGAGTCCAACGAGCGAAAGGACGGCATCAACGGCGCTCTGGCTGCTCACCGTAAAGGTTTCTGGGATGAACCGTCGCATGTCCTTTTGGAATTACCGAACAAGATGCCTTGGAACGTTAAAATTGACCACTCCCGGAACGTCACGGAACTAAGAAAAAAGAGGGGCCGGTCCGAAGACCAACCCCTCCTGATTTCAAGCCACGAAGTCCGTGACCCAATGGCTTACTGGTAGGTGATGACCAACTTGCCGCCCACGTTCTTGATCGAGATGATCGTCACGGAGGGGGTGATGGTGAGGAAGCCGGACGTGCCGGTGATCGGCAGATCGGCCGTCACGGTCTTGGTAGACTCAGACAGCGTCACCCCGGTCAGCGCCGTGCCGGCCAGACCAGCCGGAACCTTGCCCGCTGCAACGCGGGTGGACTTGGCCGGAGCAACACCCACGCGGTAGGCCTTGAAGCCACCGTTGTCGAGG
>JAPLUF010000400.1 GCA_026397755.1 Verrucomicrobiota bacterium | reverse complement strand
CCGCTCGTATTGCGCCACGGCTGCCTTGGCTCGGACATCGCCCTTCTGGGCCATCGCGTAGACTTCCTGCATCACCGACGCGATATTGTCCTGAAGGGCCATGCGTTGCTCGGGCGACATGAATGGCTGACCCCGCAGCAATTGAAGGCGTGTCACAGCGTCTTCCATCTTGCCGGCTTTGAAATCTGCGATGGCTAGCTTGACCTGCTCGGCCGGTGCAGGGCCGGGATTGGCCTCTGCCGCCCCTTCGGCCGGAGCCGCAGGAGCCTTTTCCATAGCCGCAGCCGACTTCTCCAAATCCGCCATCGGATCTTCCTTCTTGCAGGCGGTGGCGACGAGGACGATCAAGGCCAGTCCGAGCGGGGTAGAACAACGGAGAGTCATCTTAGGAATCGAGAACAGGTTCAGCGTCCGTTGGGAGTGGCCGGATTGCACCAGAGGCGATTCTTGGCAGCCAGATTTCCCTCGGCGTAGAAGAGTTTGGTCTTCAGGTATTCGGTGTGCCCGTCCACGACACCCACGGTAGTTCCGATGGAATGAACGCGGGTAATCCCCTCTGCCGCGCTGCTAGATCCATCATTGAAATCACCAGGATTGGTCTCTAGCGCCTGCCACAGAATGATGGCGTTGGGATCGAACTGCGAAGACTTGTAGGAACCCGGAGAGATGCCTCCAAAACCGCACACCGCACCGTTCATCAGATAACTGGACATCTTTTGAGACCGACTTTTCCACGCGGGCTTGTTGGTCCGGTCGGCGGGGCAACGAAACACGGCCGGGCTTCCAATGTTGACATACAAGAGACCGGTCTCATAGGCCTTGGTAATGTTGGTACTCCATCGCGCGCTGGTGATGTCCGGCGGTGCCCCCAAGGTGGCATCGTAGAGCCAACCCTTCTTGAGCCACGGAGAATTCCAATTGGGCTCGGGCAGATAGTCGGCCGAATCGCCCACGTACATATGGGTGCCAAGAGTAATCTGCCTCACGTTGTTCTGGCACTGGATCGTGATGGCCTTTTCCTTCGCCTTGGCCAAAGCCGGCAACAACATGCCAGCCAAGATTGCGATAATTGCGATCACCACCAACAACTCGATGAGGGTGAACGCGGTACGACGGTCCGCCGTGCTGTAAATGGGGGAATTCATAGAGGGTTAAGATTTGTTTTTATCTTCCGACGCACTTTGGTAATCGAATCAATCTGGGGATAGGTTGATTCGAACCCGCCGCCCAATCGAGTCAAGGCTTTCCTAGAAAATTTCCAAACACCCCACGGCCGATATGGCTCCAAGATCCACATCTCGGAGCTAGAAAACGAGGAGACAGACAAGGAATGACAACCTCTAGGTGCAGCGTCCAAATCAGGGATTCCTGAATGGCAACCACCAGGCTCCCGAAACGCCGCGGGCCACCCAAAGCCCACCGGGAGTCGGAACACCGAGGCTGGCTCGATCGAGCCACAGACTGCAGGGTCTTTCACCCCGAGCCTGGACACGCAGCGGGTTGGCCAGCGTGTCCACGAGGATCAACGAACCATCCCCCTCCCCGAACAACGCTCCATCGAACTCCAAAAAACGGTTCACGGTGAAACCCAATTTCACACGGGGGGCGACTGTCGTCAGGCTTCCACCGGACTCTAAGGCCCAGGTCTCCAGAGCCGTCCCTTGTTCGAAGCCAACCGCGATGCGGCCGTCGGCTAAGACGACAACCGGATAGGCACCCAAGTCTGGGAGCTCCCGCTCCACGATGCGTCGGGCCTTAATTCCATCATAGCCCAAGGCTTGAAGAGCCACTGAGGAGAGGCCCTTGATAGTGCTCGATTCGACCCGGCAATAGAGCACGGAGCCTCCGTGCGAGACCCCCTTGAGTTCACCAGGCAGCGGGACCGAATCTCGCAGCACCGGTTCCGAAGCATCCGTCGCATCGAGAACGTGTAATGTGTGTTCGGTCACCCAACATCCCTGCTGTTCCCACCACGGGAGGATCGTAGCTCCGGAAGGCTTAACAGCCGGCACCCACTGATAGCGAGCCAAGGAGGCAAACATCTTACCCCCACGGACCGTGACGGAACTGACCGAGCCAACCTCGCCCAGCAAGTAGTCACCGACGAAGACGGGGCGCTCGGGGCCAGTCAGATCCACCGCCAGCCAGCGGGTATCCCCACCACCAAACCACCAGCCACGACCTGGAGCGATCATCATGTCACCCCCAACTAGCATTCCACCCCGCATCCACATCGCAGACATGTAGCCACCCTCCTGAATCCAGACCAGAGATCGAGGTGTCGGCCAATGAGCCGTGTACCGCCCCCAGCTGGCCGCTGAGAACTTGGAAGGCACCGACCGCCCTACAATGTCCAGTCGGTCATTCTGGATCGCAACCACCTGAAGCAACGTCTCCCCCAGAATCGTCGTCCAAACTTCATTCGTGGTGCCGGCCTTGTCGACTCGGTAGGTGTCCGGCCCACGGTGCAGCAGATAGAGGCGTCCGTCTTTCAGATCGGCTCCCACCAACGGCAGGTTTGTGAGGGTTAATGAACTTATGGCAGTATTAGGATCCGAAGCCAGACTCAGTCGCAAACGCGGCGCGGTTTGCGCCTGAAGCGACGCGTCCCAAGAGCCATTGGAGATCTGGATCAAGCGATCGCCCTGGACAAAGAGCTGGTCCACCGACTCCGAAAGTGCCAGCACCGAACGCACTTCCGGATGATCCCGATCGGCAATGGCGGCCGAAACCAATTCACCTCCAGAGAGACTCAAAACGTGGCTGTCTAAAAGAACCGCACGACGCGCCGCAGAGTTATGATTAATGGTACCCCGCAGCTTCAGTGAGTCCTTGGTAAAATCGAGCAACTGTACGCCTTGGAACCAACCGTTGGTTCCCTGCCGTCCGTGCCACGGCAACAAGACAAGGCCCTGGTCGGGGAAAACACGGAACGCCTTCTCGTCAGCATTGGCCTCGCTCCAAGACCAGCCATCTCCAAGGAAAACCTTGGCTGCCAACTTCGGGGAATCGGCATTGGACACATCGAAGAGAGAAACCACTGCCCGTCCCAATTCCACACCCATGGCAAGCAAGCGATCACCCATGGGCTCGATGTAGGTAGACCATCCGGGCACTTCCAATTCACCACGGATCTTGGGGGCTTTGGGATCGGAAAGATCGATAATCCAAAGCGGATCCACGCGCCGGAACGTCACCACATAGGCGCGGGCACCGTCATAGCGAGTCGCGAAAACCGACTCATTAGTTACCAGGTTCAGACGTGCCAAACGTTCAGGCTTGGACACGTTCTGCAGCGAAAAGGTCTCCAAGCTCACCACCGACGGATCCGAAGTACCATTGGAACGCCAACGCGCATCGATCTGAGAAACGATGCTCAAAACATCGCCATTCAGACCGAACTTAAACTTATCGGTCACTCGACCAACGGTGTTAAAAGCGCCCACTTGGCGGATAAGCCCGGTCCGGTCGGCAATGTCAAAAATGCTCACCCGATAGCTCGGCGGCAGTGGTTCCTTGGGATTGGCCGGATCCAAAGCACCACCCGCATCAACGGTGGTGGCGAGGAAGAGGTAGCGGTCCGTGGCATGGATGGCCTGCGCCATGGCCTTGAATTCCACGCTCGACCGGAGGACGGGCTTGGTGGGATCGGCCAGATCCACAGCGCTCACCCAGGTCAACGACTCGAAGACTGTGGCCCCTTGGGGATCCGAAGCGGATACCGGGCGATTCGTCCATCCCTGGCTGGCGACGACCAATACTTCACCCACCAAGCGGCTCTCCACCGGATACCCCGGCAGCATCACGTTCACCCCCGCCAGTGGACCGCGGTCCGAGGATTGAACCAAAACGATCTCGGTGGCATCCCAACGACATTCCGGTTGGGTCAGGAGGGCCAACCACTCGCCGGAGGGGTCACTAGCGGGCAGCACATACAGTTGCTCACCGC
Organism: Verrucomicrobiota bacterium; assembly: GCA_026397755.1. Lineage (GTDB taxonomy): Bacteria > Verrucomicrobiota > Verrucomicrobiia > Limisphaerales > UBA9464 > SXXZ01. The sequence continues at coordinate 1,182 of JAPLUF010000400.1, read as the reverse complement.
GAGCCACCACCGGTAAAGTACCGCGGATTACTGGACTGGCCGGACGAGTGACATCGATCACCTGTAAGCCCCGCTGTTGGTTGAAAAAATAGAGGGTGTTGCCCGAGAACTTCCAGATATCCGATTCTTGGACGGTCGTAGCTGACGCGGAATTCCGGTCCGTCACCGACTGCCCTGGAACGACCGCCTCATTGAGCATAAAGTTGCGGGACCCGAACTGCGCGGGCTGAGTCGGACTGATTTGCGCGGCAATCTTCTCGCTGCCCTGAAAAAATTGAGACGGAACCCCCAGAGAGAGCGTGTCATCGGTGACCACACGCAGCACCTCGCTAACCTCCGCTGCAGAAACTGTCATCGTGACCTGCGGCAAATCATTGGTCGTATTGAGAACCGCACGGGGTCTCCAAGTGCCGCCGCCAAGTTTGGGACGAGACTCCAGAGTAATCCGCCGGACCCCGGTTGGGACCTCCACCGTCACCACAAGGTTGGTCTGAACTGAACGAATGCCCGAAATCCGCGCTGCGGACTGGGGCCCGTTGGACTGCTGCGCTAGGCTTGGCACCATCGCTGCGACAGCGAACAACAGGGCTACAAGCCATCGTGGAAGGGTTCTCATAGAATGAATAACTGGAACGCAACAGGTAAATTGATGGGGGGCCCAAGTCAGAAATGGGAGAAGATCTCAAAAGTAACCCAATCCGGCAAGTACTGGAATTAGGTTCCGAAGGGACCGGCGGGAGGTTTTGTTGTTGTTGGTTTTTGCACGCCAGATTTTTGTCTTTGATTTTTCTCCCGGCGCCGGCGGCGTTGGGAGGACATTTTTGCACGTCGTTCTTCGATGATTTTTTCCCGCAGTCCGCCGTGGGCCTGCTGAGGTGTCACGTAGTCGATGCCCGAGTGATAGTGCTCGGTGTCATACCAATTGAAGTACCGGGCGAAATAGGCGTTGGCCTCGTGGTCATCTAGAAAGCGCCCGGGAGATTCCGGCGCCCGTTTCACCCTGCTGAACGCCGACTCGATGAAGGAATTGTCCTTAGCAGTCCTTGGACGAACCAACATAGTGACAGGTTCATTGTTGTTGACGGGAGAGGGCAATGGGCTAGGTTCGTTTGATGCGAAGGGGACGAATCAAGGAGGCGGGGGCGGTTTATCACTGCGTTTCTCGGACCGTCGGGGGGCAGT
>JAPLUF010000025.1:10975-27339 GCA_026397755.1 Verrucomicrobiota bacterium | reverse complement strand
GTGTGCGCATTCCTCTCCTTGAGTCGCAACAGAAGGCTCATGGCGCGGAGATCGGGACGAACATCAAACAAGTTTCTGGGAGCTATCTGACCCAGCATCACGCACCGGTTGACTCCCCGTGAGGTGAAAGCACGGATCATTCGGGACAATTGACCCACTTTAACCCAGTCGAGCGAGGAGACCTCTCTCTCCAGCGCAGGATCGGTCTCCCCCTCAAAACCAACGGCCACGACGGTCTCACCACGACGACGGGCCTCTCGGGCGAACAGGAACGGCAGGGACTTGCTTCCGGCAATCAGGCCAATCACGGAGTCAGTCTGCGCAAAATTTCCCCGTTGGGAAAGTCAGGGCTCGAAGCTTGGAACGCGTTTCCAATTAGCAGGCAATCGAGCCTGTCCCCATCGAAGGAGCCTGTCCCCTGCGCAAACGCTCGGAATCCAGCCAAATATTAAACACGATTTAAGGAAAACGGTTCAAAGAGCCTGTCCCTCTTGGACGGACTCCGGGGCCTTTGTAAGAGGCGCCTCCCCTTTTGGGCGGCACCCTCAAAACACCTAGGTCCCGCCCCAGGTCGAAGAGGGATCCCTCTTATTCCATCCCTCGGCTAAGCGAAGGCTTGGCGGAGCTTCCGGAAACTCTTGGGGACAGCGGTCTCGGACGGTTCCTTACCCTCCATCTCGAGGGAGACCCACCCACGGAATCCCGCCTCGCGAAGGATTCCCGCAATGCGACGGTAGTCGAGGTCGAGGGTGTACCACTCACCCCCACCCGGATAATCCTTGGCTTGGACCATGACTGTCCGAGGTGCAATCCGACGAAGTCTCTCGTAGGGATTCTCCAGAAAGTTTCCCGTATCCATCAACAAACCGAAATAGGGGGAATGGATGGCTTCGGCTATTCGGAGCATCCCTTCTACGGTTCTGGTCAACCCCCAGTGGTTCTCAACGGCAAGGGTCACGCCTGCAGCGGCTGCATGAGGCAGGCATTTCTCAAGACACTCGATGCACCATCGGAAACCTTGCTCCTCGGTATATCCCGGAAGTACCGGTTCCTCCCCGCGCGCCTTCATCAGGTCATCGAACGATGCGATGGTGTTCCACCGTCCCGAGTTGATGCGAACACAGGAAACCCCGAGCAAGGCGGCGATATCGATACACTTGATCGTGTGCTCAACTTGCCGCTGTCGGACAGCCGGATCGGGATCGACAAAATCCTGATGAATGGAGAGGCATACCAGCGAGACGCCGCATCGGAAGGCATGCTTTTTGAGGTCAGCCAAATACGTCCGATGCTGTGCAGTCAGCGGTTCCTTTTCGGGAATGTCCATCTGACGGTGCAGGATATCCACCCCTTCAGCCCCCAAGGCGGCAGCCCGTTCGATGACTTGGTGAATAGTAACTTTGGGATCTCGGAAATGCCAATAGGAGTAAGAGGCGATGGCCAGTCGGATCCGGGGTCCGATCGCCACCGGAGAAGCACCTTGGACCGGGGTAGAAATGGCAGATGCTCCCGCCAAGGCAACAGCGGTGGCACCGGTTGATCCCAGAAAACCACGCCTGGAGAGCGCTGAGAGCGAGGGGTTCATCGACCTGAAATTGACGAGCCTGTCCCTCGAGAGCAATCGGGAATGAGACGACCTCTTCAGAGTATCTTAGATACGGTAAGCCTGTCCCTCGGGATTAGACCTGAAATCGGCTTTCGATGGCTGGTTGCCTAAGTTTTTCGGGACGAACGTGCTCTCTCTGATTCACTTCTGAGATCGCCGGACTCCCGGAATCACTTACAAGTCCATCCAGGAAAGGTATTCCGCCGGTTCGCTTTCAGAGAAGTCAGGGACGGGACACGCCACCGAACTCCTGACTGCGCCAATAGGCAGCCAGAAGGGGCCAGAAGGAGCTTCACCACACCCAATCGCGCCTCCTCGATGAAGATCAGGAGAGGGTGAGGGTGCCGATTTATCGGAACACTCTCACCTCTGGGGGGCTGAACCCGGGCGCTTATTCCTTAAGCTGGCGCTTGGCTTTACGGGCCTCGGTCTTCTCGTTGTTCTCGAATTCCTTCTCGGCCACCCGAACGCCTGGCAACCTCTGACGTTCCTGATCGGCCACCTCGCCTGCGTCAGTCGGTGTCGCCAAAATACTAGGGCGAATGAGGATCATCAACTCGGTGCGAGAACTGTTCTGACTGCGCTTGGAAAACGCTGCCCCGAGGTAGGGAATGTCTTTGAGAAGTGGAACACCCGACTTTTGCTTGTCGGTACTGGTGGTGATATATCCCCCCAGCAATACGGCGTCCTTGTCGCGCACTGTCACAAATGAACTAGCCTCACGCTTCTGCGTGGTAGGCGCACTTGTTCCGTTACCGAGGTCCAGATTGGCACCCAGATTGTCCACAGTTTGTTCAATTTGCATGACCACCAAGTTGTCTGGGGTGATGAAGGGGGTGACATTCAGTTCCACGCCCACTTGTTGTCGGGTGATTGATTGGCTGTTACCAAAACTGCCGCCGCCAAAAAAGGACCCGGAAACAAAGGGCACCTCGGAGCCGACAAAAAACCGTCCCGCGGTGGCGTGGGAGGTGATGACTCTCGGACGTTGGATCACGTTGACTCGGCCGTCCGCTGAAATGGCACTGATGGCGACATCCCAATTCTGACCGATCTGAGCAAAGTAGGAGAGTCCTGCTCCCGAGGTCGCCGGGATGCCGTTCACGACGTTGGTTCCAACGGCACCTCCGGTCGATCGTCCCAATTGCTTGAGAAAATCCGAACCCGTACCCAACGGGGCACCCGAGGGATTGTTCACCACACCACCGCCTCGGTTGTTGGCATTGTCACCGAACTGGGCAGGTCGTTGGGCCGCGCTGATGCCGTAATTCCAACCACTGCTGATGTTGACCTCCATGATAATGGCCTCGACCAGTACCTGAGGCAGAAGGGTGTCCACCTTCACAAGCACTTCACGCAGCTTGGCGATGTCTTTCTTGTTGCCGTAAACGATGAGCGAGTTGGATCGCAGATCCGCCGTGATACTGACCGTCTGCAATAATTCAGAAAGCCCGCCATAGCCCGAGCCACCCCCGGCTCCACCTCGACCCATGGCATTGAATCGGTTCTGGAAGCTGCCCGTGTTGACGGCCGATCCCGGTTGATTGATGCCACCGCCCAGCTGCTGACCTCCCAGACGTCCATTATTACCTAGGCGACCGCCGCCACCTGACTGGTTCATCCCACCACCGAACTGCCCACTGCCGCCGAACTGATTGGCGCCCATACCACCCATGCTGCTCATACCTCCACGACGTCCCGACATACCACCTCCCATACCACCTCCACCGCCGGCCCCCGTCATACCTCCGCCCGGGGTTCCGCTGACGCCACCCCCGCTGATGACGCTCGTGAGGGTCGCGTAAATTTCGTCCACCTTGCCGTACTTGATGGGAATAACCTCGAGCTGAAAGTCCTCTTCTACCTCGATATCGACCTTCGCCAAAATCTCAAGCATCCGCTTCACGTTGATAGCGTAGTCACGCAACACTAGCGTCTTGGTGCTCGCCAGAGCCACGATGCCATTGGCGTTTTTAGCAAATGGGGTGATCGTCGGAACGGCTTCTTCGATGGCCACATGTTTCAGTTGGACCACATGGGTTACAAACTGGCTGGCTTCAGCGTACTGGTCGGCCGGCTTGTTCGAAAACTTGGCTCCCTCTTGCAACGCCTGAGCCACCGGCACTGCGGTCACAAACTTCTCGCCCTGAGGAATCATGGTGATGCCATTGAGGGCCAACACCGTGTCCCACATCTGAACTTCTTCGCTTTCAGTGAGGGTGGTCTGAGTGTCGATGCTGATCTTAACCTGGGGCAGACCCTGCGCCCGAAGGACCGTCCGCTTGACCAGAGGACCATAGACTTGGTCCAAGAAGACATTCAGATCCTGATCCTTGAAGACGATCGAATCGCCCGGCTGATTGGTTCCGCGACTCTCACGCAACGCTTTCAGTGTGGCGTCGTTCATTGCCTGATCCTCCTCCGAGGGCTGACCGGCAGCAGCAGCAGCCGGCTTGGCCGCTGACTTGCCCGCGCCTGCTGAACCGGCCTTAGATCCACCGGCCGCCGAAGTGACTCCTGGCGGCGCAGACGGGGCCGAGGGCACGGAACGCGGGAAACCCCGCGGCACGGCCGACGGAAAATTGGTCGAGCCGACCGCGATCGGCGCAGCCGCATTTGTCGCCTTCCTCAAACGCGACGGAGGCTCAGGGAACGCCGGGAAGGCTGGGGCCGCGGTCGCCGAAGACGCAGGTGTGGCCGGGGCCACCGTGGTCGCGGGGAAAGTAATGGCCGTCGGGGCCAATGGGGCTCCCGGGGCAGCAGGGGCGGCCGGAGCCTGTCCGCAAAGCCGGCCCGCGGTGATGGCCGCAACGACCGCGAGATGGATGAGACGCGTGTTCACAATCGGTTACTTCTTAGTTGGCGCGTTGGTTCCGGTGACGCGCGACGTGGCTGCTGCGTTGGTGGAAGTCTTGGGCTTGCTGGATGCGGTCGACCCCGGGGCCGATGCAGTGCCGCCCGAGGCCTTGGATCCAAGGCCGGGGGAAGCTGTCTTGGGACTCAAGCCTCCAGAACTGAGGCCTCCAGCACCCACCACTTTGGGTTTTTTCTGGAAACTGGCGACGAACGTCACCGAAGCACTGAGATTTTGGCCGCTGTTGTCGAGGCGCAGCCGACTCATGTCCCGGACACGGATCATCGAATCACTCGAACCCAGCGCGTAGAGAAAATTAACAAACCCCTCTTCCTTGGCCGTCAGGTCCACAATGACAATTTGTTCGTCGAAAAAGTTGGTGTCTTTAGAGGAGCTCATCCGCAACGAAGCCACTTGAGGGGAGACCCGGCCGAGGTTGACCCCATTGGTCGCAGCCGTAGCCGTAATACCCTGCTGCACACGATTGGCCTGCTCCTCGGGGAGCACCTGACCGCCCGCACCTTCCAACTCTTTCAGAAGCTTCTCGTAGGAGGATTTCTTTGAAACCTCCTTAAAGAAAATCTGCTTCTGGCCTTCCTGTTTGGTGCGCTCGCGAACCATCACGTCCCACTCGGCAAAGTAGGGCCAAATGAACCAGTAATTGAACAGGAGGCCCATCACGCAAAGGCCCACGATGGCCATCCGACGCTCCGTCGGGGCCAGATTCAGTCGATCGAACCAGCGGGTCATGGTGATACCCCCTCCTCCCGCCGCAATTCCGCCTCAAAAGACCATGCTAGAAGGCTCCCCCGCGGTGTCATTGTCGCGGGCTTGACCTCAGAAAAGAGCGGCTTGCCCTCAGAGGTCACGGCTCGGAGCAAATCGTTATACCGGGTCACTTCAGACCGATCTCCCTCCGAGGCGTTGCCGCTGATGAGCAGAATTCGACCATTCTTGAAATCCAACTGAGCAAGTGTGAGCGCCTCGGGCAATTTTTCCACCACGGCATTCCAGCAATCGAGGGCAGCAAAGCGCAAGGCGACCTGCTCCTGAAGCACCCGGACCCGGGCCTTGAGCTGGAGGGTGTTGGTGTACTGCAACGCCATTGAGCGGGTCTCGACCTTGAGAGTCTCGACCGCGGACTTCTGGTAAGTGAGCACGGCCAGATAGACGAATACGCCGGCCAAATAGGTCGTAGCCAGTGCGGTGAGCCCCTTGACCCACAGCGAATCGACATACTGACGCCGCTGACGGGTTCGAACTTCTTCCGGGATCAGCGATGCTGGTGAGGACTGCAAAGCATGGCTGGCCGTGAGACGGGCCAAGTCTGGCTCTGCTCCCGGTGGCTCGATCGAGACAGGCCGAGCACACCACCCTTGAAGTGCTTCGAGGAGAGGGGCTGCCTCGGCTTCGGCGGCCACGACAGTCACGGGCGGCAACGCCGCGAGCCACCCATCCAACTCGGCCGCCCACGCGGTCCCGTTCAATTGAGCCAACAGCAGCTGCGCGGCGCCCTGAACAGGCAGGCGAATCATCGAGACATCCCGAAGCACGCTGTCCGTCCACCATCCCAAAAGTACCACCTGTTGAGCTCCGGACCCATCCAGCACGATCCGCAGCAACTCTCCCTGAACTGGCTTTGCCAACAAGCGGCGGACCATCGGCAATTCGATCCGATCGGCCATGTACCCGCCCTGCTCCAATTTCTCGACGAACGCCTCCACGGCGGATCGAGCGGCGATCGTCACCAACGCCGTTTGCTGCGTGGCATCCGGATGCGCCACTCTTTCGACGGTCCACACCACCTGGGCCGGCGGCATTGGAGAAAGTTTCTCGAGCTGAAATTCGATCATTCCGACCAATTCGGCGGGCGCACAGGCCGGGAGTTGGACGGCCCGCAGGAACACCGACTCGGGCGGCATCCAGGCGATGTCCAGACGGGAGCGGATCAGCAGACGCCAGTCCCGCGAGACCACATTGGCCGGCAAGGGCTTGTCTGCGGCGACCTCCCATTGGCCAACCGGCACCGCGCTGCTCTTGTTGACGGCAAAGTGGTAAAGGTGTCGCTCGCCATTTCGGAGCGACAGCACATTGCAGGCATGGGGAATGGGAGCGGCGTTGCTCATTCCGGAATGCCTCCGTGATTCCCGGCGAGGGTCTTCACATGTTCTTCGTTCTGCGTGACGCGCAGCACCTCTTCGATCGTCGTGACACCCGCCTTCACTTTGGTCCATCCGTCATGACGGAGGGTTCGCATCCCTTGCTTGCGGGCGATGTCTGCCAAAGTCGCAGCCGAGGCACGGTTCATGACCAGAGGTCGAATCGCCTCGGTGACCACCAGAAGCTCATGGATGCCGGTGCGTCCCTGATACCCCAACTGACGACATGCCTCACAACCCACTCCCTTACGGAAGACGGTGGAATCGATCTCGTCTTCCGGAAAACCCACCTTGAGGAGGTAGTCCCGGTCGACCTTCTGCGGCTGGGAACAACTCTGGCAAATCGTTCGGACGAGGCGCTGTGCCATGATGGCCTCTACCGAGGAAGCAACAAGGAAGGGCTCTATCCCCATGTCGATCAATCGGGTGAAGGCGCTGGCCGCATCGTTGGTGTGCAGGGTGCTAAACACCAAGTGACCCGTCAGCGAGGCCCGAATGGCGATCTCGGCGGTCTCGGTGTCGCGAATTTCGCCCACCATGACCACGTTGGGGTCTTGGCGGAGAATGTGGCGCAACCCCACCGCAAAGGTCAGACCGATGTCCGAACGGACAGGAATCTGGTTGATGCCCTTGAGTTCATACTCCACCGGTTCCTCGATGGTGATTATGCGCTTGGTGACCGAGTTGATCGTCGAGAGGAATGCGTAAAGAGAAGTCGATTTGCCGGACCCGGTGGGGCCGGTCACCAGGATGATGCCGTGAGGCTTGACGATGAGCTCGCGGATCAGCGCGTCTTCCTCCGGGGCGAACCCCAGCTTCTCGAGGCTGAAGAAGATCTTGCCGCGCAACAACAGACGCAGGGAAACCGATTCGCCCCACACCGTCGGTACTGTGGACACGCGGATGTCGATTTCCTCGCCCTTGATGCGGACATTAATTCGACCGTCCTGCGGGAGACGCTTCTCGGCGATGTTCATCCCGGCCATCACCTTGATGCGTGAAATCAGCGCTGCCTGGTAGCGCTTGATTTGCGGAGGCAGGGGCGTCTGATGAAGAATACCGTCGATGCGGTAACGGATGCGCAACTCATCTTCCGACGGTTCGAAATGAATGTCGGTCGCCCGGTCCTTGAAGGCTTCCCAAATGACCTGGTTGACGAACTTAATGACGCTGGCGTCCTGATCATCGCCGGTGATTTCACGCCCGCCGTCGATCTCCAACTCGATCGCGTCGTCGTCTTCGGCCATTTCATCGAGCGTCTCGGCACCGACGCCGTAATACTTCTTCAGCGCCTTCTCGATCTCAGCACGGGTGGCCAGCGCATAACGGACAGCCCCACCCACATCGAACTGAACACTCGCCAACATGGCCGCGTCGAAAGGATCGGCCACGGCCACCACCAGCACCCCTCCCTCATCCAAAAAAGGAATAATCGAGAACTGGAAGGCCACCTTGGTGCTGATGCGCTTGCGAACTTCCGGAGCGATGCTCAGCTTGGCCAGATCAACAAATTCGAGGGTCAAGGCTGAAGCCAACTTCTGAAGAAAGGCCTCCTCGGCCAAACCGGCCTCCCGCGCAAAGAACGCCAGCCGGGGCTCGGTTCCACCACTCTCGACCGATCGCCGCCACGCCTCCGACCACTGATCACACTGGGCAGGCGTCAGAAGGCCTGCCTGGTTCAAAATGGATTTCAGTGGCGTGTACGACATGCGAAACGACCTCCCTGCAACAGCGACCGGCAGGAAAAGTTGCGGGAGAAGTTCTAATCCAACGCTGCAAAAGCACCTCTGGATCGACCGCCACTGACCGTACCGGCCGATACCGAAACCGAAGCACGCCTCCGAGGAAACGCTTTTCCTAAATTCTTCCTCAGGTTCTGATGCACCGTAGTTGAACCGCATCTCCGATCTTGATCCTTATCCCAACAGTCGTGCCGCACGGGACGCTTGGATTCTTGCCCGCCGAGTTGGCATCGCCCGGACCGAAAAACTGCATCCCCGGCATCCTTCGCATTGGCTGCGGGAATCAGAACCCGATCCGGCTGGGGGACAGGCTTCGATTCTGACGGTGTTCCTGACCAACAAGGAATGTCCCTGGCGATGCCTGATGTGCGACTTATGGCGACACACGCTGGAGGAAACGGTGCCAGTCGGTGCCATTCCAGAACAGTTGGAGCGGGCTTTGGCCGCGGACCAAGTTGAGCGCCCGCATCAAGCCCAGTGGCTAAAACTCTATAACGCCGGATCATTCTTCGATTCCCAGGCCATTCCCGCGGCCGATTGGCCGAAATTGGCCCTCAAGGCGCAGTCCTTTGAACGCCTGGTGGTCGAATGCCACCCGAAGCTCATCCGGGAAGACCGAATCCTGCCCTTCCAACGCCTGCTCGGCTCCGGAACACGACTGGAATTGGCCCTGGGTCTGGAAACAGCGCATCCCGAGGTTCTTGAACGTCTCAACAAGGGCATCGATCGGGAGGCCTTCCAGCGTTCCGCGCACTGGATCCGGCATCACGACATGGATCTGAGAGTCTTCGTCTTGGTCAAGCCGCCCTTCCTCAACGAATCTGAGGCTCTGGAATGGGCCTGCCGATCCATCGATTTCGCCTTCGACTGCGGTGCGAACACTATTTCGCTCATTCCAACCCGATCGGGCAATGGCGCGTTGGAGTCGTTGTCGGCCCGAGGGGAATTCGCCCCACCGCGTCCGGAGACCTTAGAATCGGCACTGGCTTATGGGATCCAGTTGGGCCGCGGGAGGGTCTTTGCCGATACTTGGGATCTGGAGAAACTTGAACCGAATGCGATCCGATGCTCCTCACTTCGAGCCCGATTGGAGCACGCAAACCAAGAGCAGCGCATCCAGAGCCTGAAAGAAGACTTGGCTAGTCGGTGAAACCCTGACGAAGCCCGATCAAAACTCCACAATGGCCGCACCCCAGGTGAGGCCGGCTCCAAAAACAACGAGTAGCACGAGGTCTCCCGGCTGGATCCGTCCTTCGCGAACCGCTTCGTCCATGGCGATACCCACACTGGCCGCACTCGTATTGCCATAGCGATCCACATTGACGAAGACCTGCTCGGCGGTGGCACCCAACCGTTCGCCGACGGCACTCAGTATGCGCTGGTTGGCCTGATGCGGAATCACGCAGCGAATCTGCTCAATGGATAGGCCGCACCGCTCCAGCACCTCATTCGAAGCGGAGACCATTGCTTGGACCGCGTTCTTGAAGGTCTCCTTACCATCCATACGCAGGAAGTGCCGCCGATCGGCCACCGACTCCGCCGTCGCCGGACAGGCACTACCGCCGCCGGGAAGCTCCAGCAAGCTGGCTTTCGAGCCATCCGATCCTAGGCACGTCGTCAGTAGACCACGGGCGCCCGGCCGATGCTTCAAGATGGCGGCACCGGCACCGTCCCCGAAGAGCACACAGGTGTTGCGGTCGGTCCAATCCACCACGGAACTCATCTTTTCGGCACCAATGATGAGCACCGTCTCATGCGCACTGGCCTCGATGAATCGGGCACCGATATCCAAAGCATAAACAAACCCACTGCAGGCAGCCTCAATATCAAAAGCCACGGCCCGGTGAGCGCCCAATTTCTGCTGCACCAGGCAAGCGGTGCTCGGGAACGGCATGTCCGGGGTGATGGTGGCGACGATGATCAGGTCGATATCGGCGGCCGTGACCCCGGCGGCAGTCATCGCCCGACGGGCGGCCTCCAGGGCCATGTCCGAGGTCGTTTCGTTGGCTGCAGCGATACGACGCTCGCGAATACCGGTGCGACTGGTGATCCATTCATCCGAAGTCTCCACCATCCGCTCCAGCTCAGCATTGCTCATCACCCGTTCCGGCACATAGGAACCGAGCCCCACGATGGAGGCAGAGCGAAGCGGTGCGCGATGGGTTCGGGGATGGTTCAAGAGATTCTCTAAATATCAGGGGGTCTGGGTGGGAGTTGCAGGAGTCACGGGCACCGGAGAATTGGACACAGGCAAGTCCGGTGAGGTCAATGCAACAGCCGAGGCCGCTTGAGCGATGGCCGAAACCAAGGTCTCGTTGAGACCCAGCCTCACAAACCGAACCGCCTGACTCATGGCGTGCCCAACATTCGAACGTTTGGCGCCGCCGTGAATCTTGATCACACAACCGTGGACTCCCAAGAGCGGCGCCCCGCCGTACGCCTCGGGGTTCATCCGCGTACGGATGCGTTGCAATCCCCCACGGGCGATGGCGGCTCCGAGCATTCGCCATGGGTTGGCCGTCAACTCCTCGCGAAGCATGGCTCCCACCGCCTTGCCGAGACTCTCCGCCGACTTCAGAACGATATTGCCGACGAACCCATCACAAACGCAGACATCGACGCCATCCATGAACAGGTCGTAGCCCTCACAGTAGCCAGTGGAGTTGAGCCCTGAAGCCCGGATCAAGGGCAACGCCGCACGGGTTAGATCGGTCCCCTTAGACTCTTCGGTGCCATTGCTCAGGACGCCCACGCGGGGACTCTGCCTGCCCAACATGGCCCGCGAGTAGGCAGATCCCATCACCGCGAACTGGAGCAGGTTTTCGGGGGTGCACTCCGGATTAGCTCCGCCATCTACCAAAACCCATGCCCCCGATTTAGAGGGCATGATGCAGGCGATGGTGGGGCGCTCGATGCCCTCAAGGGTCCGCAGACGAATGGTGGCTGCCGCGACGATTCCTCCGGTGTTGCCGGAAGAGATCACTGCATCGGCCTTGCCATCCCGAACCAACTCGACGGCACGGAGGATTGAACAGTCTTTCTTCTTGCGAAGACCATGAACCGGCTTGTCCTCCATGGTCAGCACCTCGGAGGCCGGATGGATTGCAAGGCGCGGATCAGAGCAACCGGTGCTCAGAAGCAGTGGCTCCAAAACGGACGGTGGTCCAACCACATAAAGGCGGGAGATCGACGGATCGGCCGCCAATCCAAGCTTCACGCCCTGGAGGAGTTCCTCCGGACCGTGGTCGCCGCCCATGACGTCCACTGCCAGGCGCATAAGCAAAACGCGCCGGTCCGTCAAAAACGGACACGGCGCGCCTAGAAAACTTAGGCTGCGACGCCGACGTTGATCACCTGGCGACCATCGTAGAAACCACACTCGGGGCAAACCCGGTGAGGCAGCGACGGAGAAGCGCACTGGGTGCAGATCGCCAACTTCGGCAGGGTGAGGACACTGTTGTAGGCTCGGCGCATGCGTTGACGGCTGCGCGACGGTTTGCGTTTCGGGACGCCCATATTCGGTTCGGTTACAATTTCAGATTATCGAGGGCACTCCACGCCTTATTCGGCTCAGCCTGCTCCCTCACTTGCAGTTCGCGGGACTGGCCTTTCGGCTTCAACCCACGACAGTCAGGTCCACACAACGGATTCGTTGGCAGAGAGAGCAAAATGTCCTCTCGGACCGAAGGGGTCAAGTCTGCAAAATCTCCATCCACTGGCAAAGCATCCTCACCCTCCAGCGGAGAGAGGACGGAAAACTCGTCCAACTGCACCGGAAGAACGAAGGATTTGAGGCATCGGGAACACTCGCAATCCACATGGGTGCGCAGACTTCCGGTCACCAACAAACTTTCAGACTGGCGATCCACCGTCAGCTCATATTCCACGGGATGCGACAGGCGCATCAATTCATCGTGGAAATCTGGGGCCAGTTCGGATCCTAGAATATCCCCATCAAGTTGGATGGACTCATTCTCCAAGAGGCGAAGATTCACCTTGAGCGACATGGGGATAGGATCGGCAGGTCGAGGGGCGGATGCAACTGGCGGATTGATCTCAGGGGCCGATAGCGGGAGATCCGGGTAAAAAAAGCGGACGGTCCCGTGTTTCAGGAACCGCCCGCGTTGGAGAATCAAGAACGAAAACCTCAGGCCTTGCTGGCATCGGCAATACTCACCGGCCGGTAACCACCGATGCTCTTGAAGTAGAGGAAGAGCAACAGGTAGATCGCAGCCATGGTCGCCGGGATGAACGAGTCGGCCTTGAGGGTCTGACGGTCACCCTGAATGCTCGCTTCCACGACCACCTTTTGTTCAGCGGTCTTGCTGGTAGCGGTCTGAGCGGCCGAGAGCTTCGTACCATCCAAACCATTGGCCGGAGCCAGGAACAGGAAGGTGCTCGGCTTCTCTGCCTTGTAGGTGGAATAAATCGCCGCGTCCTGCTTCTGCAGCGCCTCGCCTGCGAAACGATCCTTGGCATAGCCCAGACCTGCGGAACCGAGCAAACCTGCCGACATCATACCGACGCCGCCCATAATGGAGATGGCAATCGCACCCGTGCGCGGGAAACGGTCACTCACCACGGCGAGCATCGTGGGCCAGAAGAAAGTCTTGCCCAGCGCGTAGACCGACAGCGCGAGGATAGCGCTGATGAAGGTGGTGATACCGCTCACCAAGTTGAGCCCTACACAAGCCAGAACAGCACAAATGAACAACAGTCCCACCGGGGAGATCTTCAGATTCTTCTCGATGAAATGAGCGCAGAAGCGCAGGGCGAACATGAATATCGAGGTGTACACGAAGAGGATCTTGCCTTCCTTCGGAGTGAGAATGTTGCCGGTGATGTTCTGAATCCATCCGTCGGTTCCCAACTCAACAGCACCCACGAGTGCGTGAGTCACGAAGAGAACGAAGAGCAACCAAGCTCCGATAGAGAAACCGGTAATGACCGCCACCGCTCCGAGGATTACAGCGCCCATGGCGTAGGAGACAGCCGGAGAAAGCTGAAGGGCGGTCTGGAAGAAAAGAACCAACAGGTAGCAGGCAACGGCCGCTCCCAAAACTCCGACATCCTTGAGCATTTCGCCCACGCTCAGACCCTTGGCCGAGGCTTCGGACTTCGGGAAGCTCTGGCCCATGAAGAGGAACCCGTAGAGGACGGTCGGCACCAAGAACAAGGCCAACTGCACCTTCCAGCTCATGGCGTCGGGACCTTCACCGAGGAACCAACCCACCAGACCACCGAGCACCAAACCGGCCGGCCAGCTCGCGTGGAGGATGTTCAAATAGTGGGTTCGGTTCTTGGGGAACAGCGTGGCCACCAGCGGGTTGGCCACCGCCTCCAGTGTTCCATTGGCCAAAGCGAAAATGAAGGTACCCCAGTAGAGGTAGGTAAAGGCGGCCGATTGGGCCTGCCCCTTGGTCGCAGCAAAGGTCACGAAGGCTGACAGGACGTGGAAGAGGAATGCAGCGACGACAAGCTTGCCATACCCGATCTTATCGACCACCACACCGCCGATGATAATTCCAAAGCAGAAGCCGGTGAATCCCGCGCCACCGATGTCACCTAACTGAGCGGCGGTGAAACCAAAATCAGCTGCCCAATTGGCGAGGATGCCGCCACGGATGCCGAAGCCGATGCCGGCCGCAAGGATCGCCATGAAGCCTGCAAACAGCAGCCGCTTTGCATTAGGGGCTATGCCCTCGTTACTTCCATTACTCATAGGGGGTACGTGTGTTGATACTGTGTTATGACAAGTCTGACGTGGAACTTCACGATTTACCGACACCATCGGCCGCCTGTCCATTCCTTGCTTTGGGTTTCTGCGATTTAACTCTCGAAGCCCAGGCCTGGAGACTCGGGATCAGCTCATCCAACCCAATTCCGCGTCGACTTCACACCGATGGATCCCGAGCTGCGAAGCGCTCAGGATTCCGGGGCTAGGTTTTCGGCCACCGGGTTGCTGTAGGCCTTGATCGCCGGGAGAACCCCAGCCAAAGCACCCAGCACCACCAACGCCAGCGGGGCGATGACCAGGACGGGATCCCAGGCCCAAGGATCGAGAACCACGCCGGTCTGAGCCCGAATGACAGCCGACACAGCGCCCATGATCACGGCGTACAGGCCCCAGGCTAGGACCATCCCGAAGGCTGCTATCGAGGTCGCCTCGAGGATGATGGAAGCGAAAACGAGAATCCGACGAGCACCGAGTGCCCGCAGAATGGCCAAGTCGCGGCGGCGGGCGCTCAAAGAATTATAAATGCTGGCCAGCACGGAACCCGCAGCCACCAGCGCCACGAGGTAGGCCACCAACTCCAGGACCTGATCAAACCAACCCATCTTGTCGAACAGCTGAGCCAAGACCGTTCCCAGAGGCCAGGCGAAGGTCAACCGGTCGCCCTGCTTGTTGTAGAGCATGTCCAACTGCTGCCCCGCCACCGCACTGCGCAGCTTCACCAGCACCGCACTCACATCGCTGACGGTGGCCGCGGAGTGGCCGGACATGTTCTGCAGTCCCGCCAGCGGAATCCAAAGCACTCGGTCGGCGGGAGTGTTGGAAGGTTCCAAAATGCCGGTGACCACGTATTCGTCCTCGTGCTGCTCCTTGGGATTAAAGTTCAGGCCGTGGTAGGGCTTGAATGTGTCACCTGGCTTCAGCCCCAGGCGTTGGGCGACGAAAGACCCCACCACCGCCTCGCGATAGCCGTCTTCGAACCAGCGCCCACCGGCCACCAACCGGAAACGCCGCCCCGGAGCCGCCTCGGCCTCGGTAAAGAGGTTGGTCAGCGTACCCACAATGCGATAACCCAGATAATTATCACCGACCGCGATTGGAATCGCCAGGGCCACCACCCGGTTGGAGGACAGCGTCTGAAAATCGGAAAACGCGACATTCCCGGGCGAAGCCTCCAGGTGGAAAAGAGCATTAAGCACCAGTTGCAGCTTCGCCCCTCGGGCCCCCAAGACGGCATCCCACGCGCCGGTCTGCCCAGTGAAGGTCGCACGAGCCTGACGTTTGACTACCCAGACCGACATGAGTAATCCGCCAGCCAGAGCCAGAGAAAGAGCCGTCACCACAGTCGAGAGCAGGTGTTGCCGCAGGCTGCGGCGAACCAAAAGCCACAAGATCACAAGGCCACCTCCGTCCTCGAGGCCTGATTGAGAGTGGCCAGAGATTCCCGCCGAGGGAACGACGCCAGAACCGCCGGATCATGACTCACCAAGAGCAGCGCCGAGCCCTGCTCCGCGCATAATTCCCGGATCAGAGCCAAGGACTGGGCGGCATTGGTCGGATCCAGGTTACCCGTGGGTTCATCGGCCAAGACCAACTTCGGCTGATTGGCCAAGGCCCGAGCCACGGCCACGCGCTGTTGTTGGCCGGTCGAAAGCTGCCGCGGAAAATAGTCCAGTCGATCACCCAATCCGACCCGTTCCAACAGCGACCGAGCGCGGACCCGATCCGCACCCGGGCCGAAGGACATCCCCAAGAGAACATTCTCCAGACACGTAAAGCCCTGAAGCAAATTGAAGGTCTGGAAGATGTATCCGATCACCGCGGCCCGGTGACGGTCCCGATCCGGTTCCGACAACGTGGTCATATTTTGACCATCCAAGAGAATGTGTCCGGAGTCTCCCGTCAGAATTCCCGCAATAAGGTTTAAAAAGGTGGTCTTGCCGGTACCGCTAGGACCACTCAACGCCACCTGTTCCCCGGCACTGAGTCGGAACCCTGGAACATCCACCACCGGCAAGAGTTGCCCGTAAGGTGTTCGGAAGCTTTTCCGAAGGTTTTCGATCTCAAGCAGCGCCATGGACAAGGGACAGGCTGCATGGAGCAGCAAAACTTGGCCATCGACTTTTATAAAACGACTTGGAGAGCCACCTTGGACAAGGGACAGGCTCCTCGGACAAGGGACAGGCTCCTCGGACAAGGGACAGGCTCCTCGGACAAGGGACAGGCTCCTCGGACAAGGGACAGGCTCCTCGGACAAGGGACAGGCTAC
>JAPLUF010000025.1:0-10965 GCA_026397755.1 Verrucomicrobiota bacterium | reverse complement strand
GGACAGGCTCCTCGGACAAGGGACAGGCTCCTCGGACAAGGGACAGGCTCCTCGGACAAGGGACAGGCTCCTCGGACAAGGGACAGGCTCCTCGGACAAGGGACAGGCTCCTTGATAGCCTAAAATGAAGTGCTGGTGGGAGGGTCAGAGTTCTACAGGAAGGGGGATCAGCCTTTGGGGAACATCCCAGCGGTCCAACCGCCGTCTACCGGCAGCGCGACGCCGGTGATGAAGGCTGCGGCATCAGAGGCCAGAAACAGGGCGGCGTTGGCGATTTCCTGAGGCTGCCCCATGCGACCCATGGCCTGGGTCGAAGCCATTTCACGGGCCGCCGCTGCGGGATCCGGATATTCAGCGATGCGGGCCAGGACGAACGGTGTTTCGACCCGTCCCGGACACAGGCAATTGATGCGAACGCCGCTGCGCGCATGGTCGAGGGCCGCTGAGCGTGTGATGCCTACCACTGCGTGTTTGCTGACACTGTAGGCAAAGCGGTCCACCAATCCTTCCAGACCGGCCGTGGAAGCCAGATTGACCACCGAACCGGACCCGCGAGAAACCATTCCCGGCAACCAGGCCTTCATCGTGTTGAACACCCCTCGAACGTTGACGGCCATAACGCGATCGAAGTCCGCACCGCTCGTGGTCAGGAGGGTCCCCACGTGACCGATGCCGGCGTTGCACACCAGCACATCCACCACCGGATGACGGACTGCTGCAGCCGATACCTCAGATTCTGAAGTCACATCCAGAGCCACGGACTCGGCGCGCCCTCCGGCTTCACGGATCCTCTGTACAGTTGCTTCACCGGCCTCGACCCGGAGTTCAGCGACAATCACCCGGGCACCGGCTCGGGCAAAGGTTTCAGCGATGCACTGACCGATGCCGGATCCGGCACCCGTCACTAGAGCAGTCTTGCCATCGAGACGAATCATAGGAGTCTTTGTGAGGGGGGGTTGAAAACCAACGAGATTCCGACACACATCACCCTTCAAGGCGAGAAAAAGGCCGTCGCAATCAGTGAGCCTGGGGGTTCGCGCCAACTTTTAACCTCACCCGGTCGCTTCGGAACCCTGATCCATAATAAATGGCTGCATCGAAAAGAGTCTGAACCAGAGGGATGGCTACAGGCGGACCACCTGCATCCAGCCTTCCTCTCCAAAATGTGCTTCAAAGGGCGCAACCGCCGCCTGGGCCATTAGCACGTCCGGGAAGAGCGCAAACGTGGTGGAACCACTCCCTGACATCAGCGCCGCCCAAGCCCCGTGCTCGCGAAAGAAACTCTGGTACACCTTCAGAATGGGATACTTGTGCAAGGCCGGAGCCTCTAAGGAGTTGTAAAAATGTCTCCCCGCTTCGGCGAGATCACCCGATCTCAAGGCCCGTTCCAAGGCTTCGACCCGACCCGGTCTGCCATTCAGCGCCTCTGAATACTGAGCCAGTTCTCGATAGGCCCAGGCTGTGGAAATACCAAACCCCGGATGATACAAAATCATGCCTCGACCGCGGAGTGCCTCAAACGCCGCTATGGGCTCGACCTGTTCTCCGCGACCGGTGGCTCGGGCTGGTTGGTCTTGGAGGAAGAAGTTCACATCCGAACCAAGAGTGGCTGCCAATCGATCCAACCGGTCAATTCCTAGCGGTCGCCCTAACAAATCGTTCATCCCGACCAGTGTTTGTGCGGCATTGGAGCTACCGCCACCCAACCCGGCAGCCAAGGGGATGCGTTTGGTTAAGTGGATTCGAACCCCCTGCCCTGTCCATTGAGCCTCGGCCAAAAATTGCTCGGCAGCCCTCACTACAAGGTTGCTCCGATCGGTCGGTAATTCCGGATGGTCGCAGGTGAACTGGACTCCCGGTTCCGATTCCGTTTCAAAGGTCAACTCATCGCAAAGCGGCACCGGATGAAACAGAGTTTCTAGGTCATGGAACCCGTCCGGCCGCCGCCCCAGAATATTGAGCAGCAAGTTGACCTTGCAGGGAGAGGATCGAATCAGCGGCATAAAAAAGCGCTCCCGCAGAATCTGCAGGAGCGCGGAAGGAGGTTAAAAAGAGCGACCCAACAAAGGGAAACCCCAGATCATCAGTCGATGACGCGAAAGCGGCTGCCCGGGA
This sequence comes from Verrucomicrobiota bacterium, assembly GCA_026397755.1. Taxonomy (GTDB): domain Bacteria; phylum Verrucomicrobiota; class Verrucomicrobiia; order Limisphaerales; family UBA9464; genus SXXZ01. The sequence continues at coordinate 8,850 of JAPLUF010000025.1, read as the reverse complement.
TCACAGGAGCCACATCGGACGCCTCGAAACCGAGTGAGTTGTCGGTGGCCGTCACGGTGGACTTACCCAAAACTCCCGGCTTGTAGCTGTCCGGATACACTTTGTAGTCCGGCTTGATGTACGGCTCGCTGGGGATCGGGAAGCTTAAGACCTCCACGGCACCCACGACCGTGCGACCAATGGTACGATTCACGCCGCGGACCACGCCCATCGTGCCTCCATGCGCGCCACCGAAGAGAGCACCCTGCTCGTAGCTGCGCTGGAGTTCACCGAGGCGGAAAGGCTCCGACAAATTGTCGAGGCCACGACCGAGCTTCTGCTCGGCGCTGGTGCATCCGACGAGCACCGCGGCCACGGTCACAAGGAGACTCACCGACTTGAGAAGGGAACGCATAGAATAGGATTTGGTGGACGGAGGTTATAGGCGGAACAGGTGGGTGCAAGCGCGGACTTCAATCGATCGAAAATGAATTGTTCACGCACGGTCCTCCGGCGACACCGTCGCCGCCTTGGCCGCCTTCCGACCCCACCACCAGGCAATCACCAAGCTAATCTCATAGAGCAGATGGAGCGGCAAGAACAGCAAGAGCATGTTCAAGGGATTGCCATCCGGCGTAATAAAGGCCGCGATCACCAACCCCGCCACCACCCAATAGGATCGGAACTTGGAGAGCTTGGCGGCGTCAAGGAGGCCGATCTTGACCAATGTCAGAAGGACCAATGGCAACTGGAAGGCGATGCCCATTCCCAGCATGAACCAACAGACAAAACTAATGTACTCATCGGCCTTCCATTCATCGGCGGCGAAGCCCAGCCAATTGGAGAAACTCACCGTGGTGCTAAGGCAAATCACCAGCAAAACAAAGTAACAGAAGGCCACCCCGAGCAGGAACAGGAAGGTTGCCCACCCGCTCACCTTGTACACGAGCGACTTCTCGTGATGGTGCAACGCCGGCAAGATGAACTGGGCAATGAAGAATAAGACGAAGGGAATCGAAACGGTGATACCGCCAAACATGGCGATTTGCATCACCACGCTGAACGCCGTCACCGGCCCCAGCGTCTTGAGTTGCACATCGAAGGAACGCGTCGCGCTGGCTGGAGGATTGGTTTCCTCCTGAACAGTCATGACGAAATTTGTGCCGATTTGCCTCGGCGACAACCGGAAAACCGTGTCTCGGTTGGTGGCCAACCCGGAGATACCGCTATCTTGCGGCGTCATGCGGGTGAGCACGTTGGTTCCTAGCATGTACACCACCCGACCCTCCGTGGAGTGCCGCATACCCTCGGCCGCCACGAGGGGCCACTTGAGAAATTGGATCACCACATTGCTGCCGCTCAAACAAACGATGAATCCCAAAAACACCGCCACCGCACACTTGATGAGGGTCCAACGCAAATCTTCGAGGTGCTCCAGGAAGGTCTTCACCGGCCCACCACCCTCCGACTCCGAGTCAGAATCCAACGAATCGGAACTTGGGGGCAGCGAGGGGGTTAGGGTGTAATCAGGATCTTCAGCCATGCGCGCTCAAATCGGGCCATCCAGACAAACTGAAACTTGGGACTGAAGGAAGCCGGCCAACGTCACCGTCACCGTGTCTACCGAGGCCCGTCTCCACCCCGGAAACGGCCAGACACCAGATAAGTGAGAAGGAGGGCCATCCATCACGGCCTAGGTCAGGCCTTAGGGCTATGGGAAATGATGTCCGAGGGCGGCCGCACCGGCGAGGTCGACGATGAGGAAGGCGGGGACGGGTGCTCCGGCTCATCCATCACGCGCTGCACCTCGTCTTGGACATCCTTGGACGCCTTCTTGAACTCACGAATGCCGGTGCCCACGCCCTTCATGAGTTCGGGAACTTTCTTAGCACCGAAGAGGACCAAAACCACGATGGCGATCCACATGATTTCGGTTCCACCAATAAACGCCAGCATCGAAGTATCCATAGGATTTCCGTTCACTTGTTCTGAAAGCTAGGCCCTACCCCGCGCCCGCACAAGCCCGCAAACACCCAAGAACTTTCCAGTACCGTTTGATCGAACCACCAAAAAAGGGGGCGTTCACTTCGCCCCGGCACCGGAGAAAACAGCAGGGATGGTCAGCAGGAGAATTTTGAGATCGAGCCAGATGGACCAGTTGTCGATGTAGTGGAGGTCGAGACGGACCCACTCCTTAAAATCAGTCACGTTGTTACGGCCGCTGACTTGCCAGAGGCAGGTCAGGCCCGGCTTTACGCTCAGACGACGGCGATGGGCCATGTCGTCGAAGCGCGCCACCTCGTCGACCGGCAACGGGCGCGGGCCCACCAGACTCATCTCTCCTCGAAAAACATTCCAAAGCTGCGGCAGCTCGTCGACCGACCACTTGCGCAAGAACCGACCAATGGGAGTCACTCGAGGATCATTGGTGACCTTGAACACCGGCCCGCTCATCTCGTTGAGCTTGGCCAGCTCGTGCTTGAGCTGCTCGGCGTTGGTTACCATCGTCCGAAACTTTAGCATGATGAACGGATGCCCATTAAGCCCGGCCCGGCGCTGCCGGAAAAGCACCGGCCCGGGAGACGACAGTCGCACCGCCAAGGCCGCTGCCAGGAACAATGGAGAGGTGATCACCAAGAGGGCCAGCGAGCCCAGGAAATCGATCACCCCTTTGGCCATGGACTGCCATGTCTGGTCGGGCCCGGTCCGAAAAACCAGCACCGGATGCCCCGCCAATTCGTCCACAGTGGTCTGCGAAAACCGGGTCTGGAAGAAATCGGCGTGGAGCCAGACCTCGACACCCTCGAGTTCGCAGACCTGGATAATCTTTTCGATCTGTGACCAAGACGGAGAACTGACCAGGGTCGAGGCGGGCCGCCACGGAGATCTCGCCACGGGCATTCTGTTTCAACGCTTCATCGAGTCGGTTCATTTCGCGATCGCCGCCAATCAAAATGACCCGGCGGCGCGCTTCCTGACCCGCCATTCGAGACCGGATCCACAAACGCATGAGTTCTTCTTTAAGGACCATCGCACTGACGATCATCGGCAAGAACAAGGAGACCACGCCTCGCGCGACCTCTTGCTTGGTAAAAAACATCGCGACGATGATCGCCAACGAGACCCATGCGGACCCACGGAGTATCTGAGCCAAGGATTGCCGCCGGGACGCCAGAACCGCGCGGTGATAAAATCCTTGCAACTCAAGCAATGCGGGGGTCAGCGGCACCACCACCACCAGCAGCCACTGGTACTTATGAAAACCACCGATGACAGCATCAGGATCCAACTGAGGCAGCGAGCGGATGAAATGAGCCATCCAAAAGACGCCACCAAACAACGTCGCGTCCATAAGTGCGTGGACTTTGTTGAGGAGTTGGCGCTGACGGAGCAACATGCGAGGCCGTTACGGATAACCTTCAAAACCAACTTTGTTAAGTGAATGTTGAGCCACGCCAACTAGGCAAGCAGGCCGAAGAACACGTATTCCATCCGGTGCAACACTTTACTCCTTGGCAGGCCTGATCCAGTTCCTAGCGTCCGGGCTGCGATGATTGCAACCCCAGCGATTCTTTGGTCCCGCTTCCAACGTCATTATCTCGATTGTCCCTCCATCGGGCTGGGTCTGGACATCAGCCGAGTTCCCTTTCCGGATGATTTTCACTCCAAAATGGAGCGACCCATCCAGAAAGCCTTGAGCGCGATGGCCGAACTGGAGCGGGGAGCCATCGCCAACCCCGACGAACAGCGGATGGTAGGCCATTATTGGCTACGAAACCCGGCGCTGGCTCCGACGCCGGCCCTCTCCCAGGCCATCGAATCCACCCTAGCGGCGATACAATCCTTCACCGCAGAGATCCATCGCGGGGAACTAACCGGGACCTCAGGGCCGTTCCAGAACGTGCTGATCATCGGGATTGGGGGATCGGCACTCGGTCCCCAATTCGTGGCCAAGGCCCTGGGGCATTCGCATTCCGACAAGCTGACACCCTATTTCTTCGACAACACCGATCCCGATGGCATGGACCAGGTCCTCGCCACCCTGGCCGGCAAGCTAGGTCAAACCTTGGCACTAGTTATCTCCAAGTCCGGCGGCACCCCGGAGACCCGCAACGGAATGGTCGAGGCCCGTGCCGCCTACGAGCGGGCGGGTCTGCGCTTCGCGGCGCATGCGGTGGCCATCACAGGAGAAGGCAGCGCCCTGCACAAAACAGCCGTCGCCGATGGCTGGATCCGAACCTTCCCCATGTGGGACTGGGTGGGTGGGCGCACCAGCGAATTGAGCGCAGTTGGACTGTTGCCTGCGGCCTTGCAAGGCTTGGATATCCAGGGACTTCTCGCCGGAGCCAAGGCCTGCGACGAAGCCACCCGCAATTCGGTCGTCCGTGACAATCCGGCCGCGCAACTCGCGTTGATGTGGTATTTCCTTGGAGAAGGCCGCGGCACGAAAGACATGGTGGTGTTGCCCTACAAGGACCGCTTCGAACTCTTTTCCAAGTACCTCCAACAACTCGTCATGGAGTCGTTGGGCAAGGAACTAGACCTGGATGGAAAGATCGTCCACCAAGGACTGGCTGTGTACGGGAACAAGGGGTCGACCGACCAGCATGCCTATGTGCAGCAATTGCGGGATGGCGTGGCCAACTTCTTCGCCGTGTTCATCGAAGTTCTAAAGGACCGCGACGGGGCCAGCCTCGAGGTGGAGTCAGGGGCTACCAGCGGCGACTTCCTGAGTGGGTTCTTCCTGGGCACGCGATCTGCCCTGTACGAGTCGGGCCGTGCAAGTCTAACCCTCACCGTCCCAGATGCCTCAGCGTTCACGGTGGGAATGCTCATCGCCCTGTTCGAGCGGGCCGTGGGACTCTACGCATCGCTGATTCACATCAACGCCTACCACCAACCCGGCGTCGAGGCGGGTAAGAAGGCCGCCGCCAGCGTGCTGGGAATTCAACGTCAGGCTGTGGCTCACCTGGCCGCCAACCCGGAGAAGGCCTATTCGGCCGATGCACTGGCCACCGCGGTAGGACAGCCCGACGCAGCCGAGATGGTCTTCAAGATCTGCACCCACTTGGCCGCCAACCACCGGAGGGTCAAGAACGCCTCTGGCACTGGCTTGAAGGCGACCTTCCAGGCGCTGTAAACACCCAACTCAATGCGGTCCTCGAGCTCAAAGACACGGTCGCGATCTGCGCTTGTCCAGAGCCCGACCAGATTCCAGCCTACCCACCTTTCTAATGAAACCTCTGATGCTCATTGGGGCACTGCTTTTCGCCCTCACCTTCCCTGCCATGTCTGACACCACCGCATCCTCCAAAAATCACGGTCACCTCCGCCATGTTGTTGCCTTCAAGTTCAAGGACACCGCCAGCCCTGCGGACGTCAAGAAAGTGGAAACCGCCTTCCGCGCCCTGAAATCGAAGATCCCCCAAATCGCCACCCTCGAGGCGGGCACCAACAACAGCCCTGAGAATCTCAACAAGGGCTGCACTCACGGTTGGATCCTCACCTTCACCTCCGAGAAGGACCGCGATGCCTACCTCGTTCATCCTGATCATCAGGAATTCGGCAAACTAGTGCGCCCAATGGTGGCCGATGTGTTCGTGATAGATTTCTGGGCGAAGTGAGTTCGCTCCGGGATAGATCCAAAAATTAGTCCCTCTGCGGCCATGCGCTGTTTTGTCACCGGTGCCTCAGGTTTTGTTGGAGCCAATCTGGTCCATGCACTGAATGCCCGCGGGCATTCGGTCCGAGCGCTGCTGCGCCCGGGGGCGGATGTCCGAGGGCTTGTCGGCAGCGCCTACGAAACGATTGCCGGGGACCTCACCAACGACAGTCCCACGCTCGCCCGGGCGATGTCCGGGTGTGACTGGTGCTTCCACGTGGCTGCGAGTTATTCGCTGTGGCTACCCGATTATGCGCCCATGTTTCGGGCCAATGTGGATGGAACCCGGAACATCCTGAGCGCGGCCCATCAGGCCGGATGCTCACGCATCGTGTACACCAGCACCGTAGGCTGCATCGGGCTGCCAAGACCTGGCCCCGACGGTTCCATCGTCCCGACCGATGAATCCGCGCCGGTCAGCGAGTCTCAGATGTCCAATCCCTACAAGCTCTCCAAATGGCGAGCCGAGGTGGTGGCCCGAGAACTCGCCGCAGCCGGCCTGCCGGTGGTCATCGTCAACCCCAGCGCCCCGATCGGACCGCGGGATGTAAAACCCACTCCCACCGGACAGGTGATCGTCGATTTCCTCCGCCGGGCGATGCCGGCCTACTTGGACACCGGACTCAACTGGGTTCATGTGCAGGATGTCGTCGCGGGTCATATCCTGGCTGCCGAGAAAGGGCGGGTGGGAGAGCGCTACATTCTGGGACATTCCCAAGGGAATTGGACCATGAAACAGGCCCTCGACACCCTTTCAAGTCTGACAGGCGTCCCAGCCCCGCGATTCCAGGTGCCCCACGCCGTGGCTTTGGGTGCGGCGCATGTAGACGAGTGGATTGCTCGCTGGACCGGAAAACCTCCGAAGGCACCGCTGGCCGGGGTTCGCATGGCTGCCTACAAAATGTGGTTTAACCCCGCCAAAGCCATCCAGGAACTCGGATTGCCGCAGACTCCGCCCGAGCAGGCCCTGACCGATGCTGTGGAATGGTTTCGATCCCACGGTCACGCACCTTGATCCGGGCGCATCTAGGGTTTCACTGGGATCGTGACCGGTGATGTGGAGCGGATCGGTGACGACGGAATGATCGACCTGAGGTGTTGGGCATCGAGGCGATCGCAGGCCCAGAGGACTCCACGCGTCACCAGATCCAGATAGCGTTCGTCGCTCACAGTCTCGTTGAAATGCCCCAGAGAAGTGCTGAACACCCGGGTGGATCCATAACGATTGACCCAAGTGATGGCGCAATCGTCGTCACCCTGGGCTCCGCGTTGAAGCACGGTGGCTGAGGGAAACACTTTCACGTTGTTGTAGAGTTCCTCGTTGCCCGTCAGCCAGTCCCGCCACCCCAACCCTTGGATGATGGGGTGCTGTTTCTCCACCGTGCGAATCAAGATGGGCATAGCCTTGCCATGCTTCATCGAGCGAAGACCTAAGTATTCCTGCCAAAGATCGCCGGGTGCGGCGCGGTAGCTATGGACGGCACAATGCAAATTCACTGCCGGCAGACCAGCCCGGTGTGGGGCGAGGATTTGCGAGATCCAGTTGGTGTCGGCGACCGCACCGAAGCACTCGTCATGGATCACAACATCGTAGCCCTTGGCCCAGTCGCGGTTGGCGTACAGAGGAATCTGGCTCTCTTTCGAGACACCCCCTTGCTGGACCGTCTCGACGATCACCCGAGCCCGGGCCTCGATTCCTCGTTTGAGAACATCTTTCTGGACCGGGTAGTCGTGACAGCATCCCCCACAGACCAGCAGCGCACGGAGCGGCCGCAACTCAGCGGCGGATACCCCAGCCGTCAGTCCCAGCATCCAGAAACAGTGGAGCAGCCACCCCAGTCGGTATTGTTTTTTCATAAGCATGCAACCCGCCTCGGCACTTCTGGGTCAAAACGGCAACCTTAGGATTGGATCAGTCCAGCTTGCGGACCCAGATGTTGCGGTAGCGGACCGGATTGCCATGGTCTTGGAGGAGCAGCGGTCCCGTGGGAGTCGCCCCGGAAAACTTCGCCGAAACCGAGGCGTCACCTTGGATCGGAATATGGTCCTGAACCAGCACCCCATTGTGCAGCACCGTGAACGAACCGGGTTGGACCTTGCCGTCGGCTCCCGGCTTGGGCGGATGGAACACGATGTCGTACGTTTGCCACTCACCAGGCTTGCGGGAGGTATTCACCAAGGGCGCATTGTGCCCATAGAACGAGGCTGCCTGACCGTTGAAATAGGTTTTGTTCTGATGAGAATCGAGCACCTGGATCTCGTAGCGTCCCTGAAAGTAGACGCCGCTGTTGCCCCTTCCCTGTCCTTCACCCTTCACTACAGCGGGTGAGGCCCATTCCAGATGCAGCTGGATTGCGCCGAATTCCTGGCGGCTCATCAAGCCCTTGCCGTGCACCTCCATGTGGCCGTTCTCTAGCTTCCACTTCGGCTCGCTACCATCGTCACTCTTCCAGGCAGAGAGATCCTTGCCATCGAACAGCACCACCGCATCCGACGGAGGCGAACCGGCGGTGCCCGTTGTGACAACGGCCGGTTCTCGATCGCCGGCGGGAGCGGCGGCAAAGGATACGAGTGCCATGGAGGCAGCGGCGATTCGAAGCAGACTGATTGCACGAGTTTTCATGAGAATCGAGAAATGGGTGGTGGTTGTTGCGAATCCTTGCGGGAAGTACTCCTCGGTCAAGGATTCCTCAAAGGTTTCAACAACTCCTTAAGTTTGGCCTTTGAACCCGACTCAGAGACTTTGATAACACTTTGCAACCGTGAGTGCCTTTGCGCCCAGCCTGTTACTGCTCATCCCCGCCTACAACGAGGAGAACCGTATCGGGCCCGTCTTGGAAGACTACGCCGACTACTTCGGCCGGCACTATGCCGGCAAGTTTCGTCTGGTGGTCGTGCTCAACGGATGTCGAGACAACACCTTGGGAGTGGTTCAGCAGGCTGAAAAACGTCATCCTTGCATTGCCCACAGCGAGTTCCCCGGAGCCATCGGAAAGGGGGGTGCCCTCATTGAAGGACTCAAGCTGGCGCCCTTGGCGGACCTCATCGGCTACGTAGACGCCGACGGTGCAACGCCGCCCAAAGCCTTCCACGACCTGGTGCGTTCATTGGAAACACCCTCTGTTGCCTGCGCCATCGCCTCCCGCTGGATTCCTGGTGCCATCGTCCATCATTTCCAACCGGAGAACCGTCGATTTGCCAGCCGCCTG
>JAPLUF010000076.1 GCA_026397755.1 Verrucomicrobiota bacterium | reverse complement strand
GCGTGGGGCGCGTCGCTGGCGCAGCATCCGCCACAAACCGCTGAAGAGATCGGGCCGAGCGAAGAGCGACACCAGCGAACCAACGACCATCATGGAGACGCCCCACCACAGCGCCCATTGGTTGACAATTTCCGCCCTCGAGATGGCCACCACCGCGCCCGTGGCATTGGTGTAACTGCGGATCTCGCCCCGCTGAATCATGATCGGAGCCAGCACGACAAAGTTGAGAACGGCCCCGATCAGGCACGAGGTCGCGACGCGGATGCCAATAAGCCCGCCCACGCCCATGAGCGCGGCATCGACCGTGAAACGCAGCCCCAGTTGACGAATGTCCGTGCCCAGGATGCGTGGGATAGCCCCCGAGGCCTTCGCAACCCAAGTGTAATAGTAGGTGTCCAGGCGCTCATGGAGATGCCAGGGCTCGCGCAAGCCAGCCCACCGATCCATGCGGAAAACCCCGAATTGCAGCAGCTTCATCCAGCCATCGCTCATGAGCAATTGGAGGAAGGCGGTGAGGCCCGTGGTGATGGTCAGGAGGCGGGTCTTGAACAGGCCTGCCGCGGCCGATCCGGTGTAGAGGGCATCGAGCACCACGCCGCAGGCCCTGCCTTCGGGAAAGGGCAATTGCTCCTCGTTAATGAAGCGACGCTTCAGGGGAAAGGCCACGAGCACTCCCAGGATGGAGATGACGATGGTCCAAAGGATCATTTGCCACGCCGGCAGGATTCGCCCGGTCACGAGCATGTACGCGGCAAAGCTGGTGGTCAGCGGTGTCACCACATAGCCCGCAGCGGTGGTGATAGATTGGGTGCAGTTGTTCTCAAGAATCGTAAACCCACCGCCCATCGGCGTTTTCTCCAACAGGCGGAACAAGGCGAAGGTGATGAGCACCGAGGTGAGTCCCACACCGATGGAAATGCCCGTCTTGGCCCCGATGTAGAGCGAGGTGGCTGCGAGGACGCCGCCCAGCAAGAATCCCGTGAGGGCCGATCGGATCGTGAGCTGGGGCATGTCGCCCCGGAAGACATGCTCCAACCACCAGTGGTCCTTCTGGGATCGACTCAGGGTACGGACCTGCTCGTCGGAGAGCGTGGGGAGTGCCATGCGACAACGGTGCCCCAGCTACCGATCCGCATTCAACCTCCCGTTGGAAAACGCTGCGTCACCGACTTGCCCAGCGGATCCGCACCTCGGTCTGGTCAGGGCGGACCAGAACCTCCTGCTCGCGTCCTCCGGGCCAGCGCACCCAAACGGCTGCCGCCGTGCTGGGCATCCCCATTAACAGCGGTGCCGCATCCTGCGACCCGAAGCCGCTGCCTCCCTGAACCGCACGCGCCGGGCCGCTGTGGCCGTCGGCAAACCGCAGGCGCACCTGTGCCCCGATGACCTCCGGATTGGCCGGAGGGCCTTCGAGCACCACACGCAGTCCAGGCCGGGCCCGCCGATTGGCCCAGAGAACGGTGGGGCCATTGATTTGCGACACCACCACGTCGATCCGTCGATCGTGGTCGAAATCGGCCAAGGCTGCCGCCCGCTGTTCGCCCTCGATGCGAATGCCGGAAACCTCGGGGTCCATCGCTTGGAAACTTCCGTCACCACGACCCCGCAACCAGAGTCCGCTGCCCGCATCGTCGCGCGAATATTCCGGCAGGAGGTCCGAACGATTTTGACTCAGAAAAACGTCCTCAAACCCATCGCCATCCACGTCAGCGACATTCACTGAACTGGCGGGAGCCCACTGTGCCTCGCGGGGGAAGGGTCGCCATTCAAAGCGGTTAGTCCGGTTGAGGAAGACCCCGGAATCAAACTCAACGGCCTCCAAGAAGTTTGCCCGAGCCGCCGATTCGCCCAGGACATGAGTCACATCGGCCCGACCGAAGGCTTCGTGGGTCGGGAATCGTGCGGGAAGATCTGGCAGGCTGGCTGTAAGTTGGGTGCGATTTTTAATGGGCAGCCAGGCGCCCTCGCGCTGCCAGGCCTCCAACAACTCGACACGGCCGAGGGTATTCCACTCGCCATGATACAGGCGGATGGGGCCCGGGCTAAACAAGGCATAGGCGGTATTGCGACCGACGTTGGCCACCGCCAGATCCATGCGTCCATCGCCGTCGAAGTCTCCCGCGGCAATCCCCTGCCACCATCCGGTCCGGCCCGCCAGGCGCATCGGTGCGGTCATGTCGCGGAACTGTCCGCCTTCGTTGCGGAAGAGACGCACCGGCTCCCATTCGACCGCCAAGGCCAGGTCGAGGTCACCGTCGCCATCGAGGTCCACCAGTGTGGCTCCGTTCACACAACCCGCCCGAGCCAGCGGGCGCCCCCAAGCCGGGGCTCCCTGCAGTACCCCGCCTTCATTCATCCATACCGTGGTCGGGACCGCCTCGGGATAGCGCCCCAGCCGAAACTGCCCGCCCACCACTACGTCCAGGTCGGAATCGCCGTCCACGTCGCCCACAGCCAAAGGGCCGTTGAAGTCCGGGCCAATCTCTATGGTGCGTGGCGCTGCACCCGAGGTCGCTGGGTTCACGAGCAATTGCCCGACGGTTTCGCCTCGGGCATTGAGGTGCACGGCCGAAGCCAGCCAGTGCCGGCCACCGAGGCCATCGGCCCAGGCCACCACGCCACGCTGGCCTCCCGGGGATTCGGGGCCCTCGGTGCGAGAAAACCCCTTTCCTTGCAAGTTCTTGAAGACGATGGATCGACCGCCGCGGCGGGCCCCATGGACAAGGTCCTCCCAACCGTCGCCATCGAGGTCGGTCCAGGCCAACCCGGGACCTTGTCGGCTCATGCGGCGCGGAATGAGCGGTTGGATGAGGGTGTCGTCGAAGGGTTCCCCGCCGGGTGCCGTCCCCAGGAGAGCGCTGACGTCTTCGAAGAGCGGCGTGGGCAATTTCGGTCGAACCGGAGACGGCGATGAGGGTTGGTCGGTCGGTTCGGACACCTCATACCGATGGTTGGCCAAGGGCCGTTCGATGCGGCTGATCGCTCCACTGCGCCAGCGGACCTCCAGCACCGACGAGGGGTTCGTGCCTACAAGTGCTGGAACGGCGAAGACCCGGAGGGCTTGGTCGCCCGAAAGATACCGTCCGCCGGCCACGAGTTCCTGAGCTTGAGACACGGTTGGGGCAATCAGGCGGATCTTGGCTCCGAGGCCCGCCGTGTTGGGGGATCGCCCCTTCAGTTCCACCGCGATACGGGGCGCGGTTGCGTCGTTGCGGTGCACCTCAACCGAGCCATTCATACGGTTGACCACCAGGTCCAAATCCCCGTCTTGATCGAGGTCGCCCAGCGCCATGCCGAAGGCCAGGCCCTCCTCGCGGAAACCCCACTCGGCAGACTTGGGCTCGAAGGTGCCATCACCCCGATTACGAAAGGCCAGGTTGGCCGTACGCCACTCGGGATACAGTTTCATCCACCGCTTCCTTTGTTCCGGGGAGAGGGTGCGGCTGGGGTCCTTCACCCGGTCTTGGGTGTCCTGATCCATCAGGTCATATTCGAAGCCATTGGAGACTAGTAAGTCTTCGTAGCCGTCGAGATCGACATCCAGGAAGACGGGGCACCAACTCCAATCACTGGCCGCGAGGCCGGCACTCAAGGCCGCCTCGACATAGCGCCCCCCGGGTCGTCCGAGGAAGAGCATGTTGCGATTGAATTGGGGGCGCCCAGTCCGGCTTTCGCGAGCAACCGGATCCGGCGGAGTCTTACCCAACTGGCGCAGGCGCCGCTCGTGGCGGGTGGCCAAGAGATCCACCACCAAAATGTCGTCATGGCCATCGCGATCCACATCCGCCACATCGATGCCCATGGAGTTGAAGCACGTGTGTCGCAATGTTTGGGCCGGGGCTGCGCGGAAATGACCACGCCCATCATTGAACCAAAGCCGATCTGGAGAGGCGAAATCGTTGGAGACGTAAAGGTCCGGAGATCCGTCCCCATCGAGGTCGCGGAAGACCACGGCCAGACCCCAGTCCCGAGTCATGGGCTCAGGCTTGCCTTGGTCATCGAGGAACACACCCGGCTCGGCCTGCACCGGCGTGAAACGTCCGTGACCGTCGTTGCGGTAGAGCGCATCGGCTTCGGGCAGTTCGACGACTTCGCCGTCTGGCATCACTTCGAATCGATCCCGAAAACGGGGATCGGTGGTGGGGATGCCGTTGACCTGGCTGACCACCCAACGCCCTCCCTGCTGACTCATGGCGAAGCGCGTCGAGGGGTCGATCATGTGCATCACATCAATGTAATGGACACAGTAGAGGTCGAGGTCTCCATCACCATCCATGTCGGCCAGAGCCATCGAGGTACCGGTGGTGTGGCGGTACAGGCCGCTGTCGCGCTTCTCAGTCCAGCGACCGTGACCGTCATTGAGGAAGAGTCGCGTGCCAGCAGCGATGCCGTTGACGAGCAGGTCTAGGTCGGCATCGCCGTCCACATCGACCAATACCGCGCCGGTAGACATCTGCCCCAGGCACGCAGCGTCGCCCAGGAGCATGGGCTCGAAGCGCCACTGTCCCAGGTTGCGATACAGTTGGTTGGTGCCATGGAGGCTACAAAGGTACAGGTCCGGGCGGCCGTCGCCGTCCACATCTCCGATCGCCACGCCCGAGCCATTGTGGGCGACCGCATTGGTGAAGTAAGCGTCACCCGTCAGGCGATTGGTGAACGTCACCCCAGTGACGGCCGGATCCATCAATGTGAACCCCGACCGCTGGCCCGAGATCGCCGGCAAGGCCGTGGCGCGCACCTGAGCCTCAGCCCCCGACAATGCCAGAGTTCCGGCGGCCGCAAGGAAACCCAAGACCAGCCAATGGAAGATCTGGCTGGCTGAACCCACGGTTCTTGATCGGTTGATGGGCATGGCGGGGCAGAAAGGTTGGTCGAGACCGAAGAGGCCTTCAACGCTGCTTCAACCACAGAATCGCCTCGCGCTGCCAAGTGTCCCACGAAGCACCCTGATAGCCATGGAGGCCGTGGCCGCCGTCGGGCAATTCGATGAGCTTGCTGGAAACCCCTTGAGCCTGAAGTGCCTTGTAATAAAGACGGCTGTTGTCGATGAGCACCGCCTGATCATCCACGGCGTGAGCCAGGAATGCGGGAGGTGTCTGCCGGGTGACTTGCCGTTCGCAGGAGAACCGTTGGATTTCCTCCAAGGTGGGTTTCTTGCCCAAGAGATTGTCGCGAGAACCTGAGTGACCGAGCTCCCCAAAGGACACCACCGGATAAATTAGAATCGTGAAATCTGGACGGCTATTTTGGCGAGCAATCGGATCGGCGGCATCGGGTTTTCCGGAGTCAAACTGCGTGCTCGCCGTGGCCGCCAAATGTCCACCCGCAGAGAACCCGATGATGCCCACCCGCTTCGGATCGATCTGCCAATTCCGAGCGTTCAAGCGCACTGTCCGCAAGGCCTGTTGGGCATCCAAAAGCGGCACCTTCGATCGGCCCGCAGGCAGGCGATATTCCAGCACAACGCCCATGATGCCGTGACGATTGAGCCAACGCGCGATCCCGTGTCCCTCTGGCCCGGTCACCACTCCGCCATAGCCACCGCCTGGACAAATGACCACGGCCATGCCGTTGGGCTTCGGGGCCGGATGCACGGTCAGGCCGGAGTTTTCCGGGCTCACCAAACCGCCGGAGCCATCCGAAGCCTGGCCGGGCCAGAGCGAAAGTTTGGGCGGCGCGGCGGGTTCTGCAGAAAAAACAGAAAGTCCCGAAATGCTCAAGACGACGGCCAAGAGTGCGGGAAGGAATTTCCAACGGGGATGCACGCCGCCGATGTAGCCCGAGTCTGGCTCAAAAAGAAACCTCGGGATGCGGCTGATGATCCAGATTCCAGCGCCGGCGATTGGACTCGGTGTCCTCCACGAGCAGGGAATTCCGCTGGCTGGCGGCATGCCCGTCGGTGAACAGAATGTTGGCTCCACCATTGTGGCGCTCCTTCGAGGGTTCGCTGCTAATGGACAGGAGGAACGAAAAGTATTGGAGGTACCCCGGCTGCGGCATGGAATCAGCGATAGCGATGAGATCGGACGGTGCAACGACGCGATCCTCCCTCACCTGGGCCACCTCCTGGCCGGGACTCACCACAAATCCCAACCCAAGGTTCTCGTACCACAATGTCTTGTTGACCGATCCAACGCCGAAGCCGTTGTAGCCGTAGCTCACCCCCACCTGCTTGTCCGGCCCGGTGGGGCCGCGCATGTAGGCATTGCCGAAGGCCCAGACGATGGACCGCTCCAGAGGCCATTCGCCCTTGAAGGTGGGGCATTGCAGGACATTCGTACTGCGCGCGAGGTCCGGCATAATCGCCGTGAACCAGGTGTTGGTGGTATTGGCATCCACCGTGTGCGGGAACACGCGATGATCGATGCGGTACATCGACAAGGCCAAGCCGACCTGGTGCAAGTTGCTCTTGCAGCGCGTACTCAAGGCTGCGGTCTTGGCCCGCGACAGCGAGGGCAACAGCAGCGCAGCCAAGATGGCGATGATGGCGATGACCACCAGCAGTTCAATCAGCGTGAAGGCCGAACGGAACGCTCGCGCCGAACGCATCGAGACAGACGAACCAGCACCCCCAGACCAACGGGGCGACCGGCGCGATCGGGAGGATGAAGCCTGAGGGTTCAAGTCCGAGGTTGAATCACAGGTTGAGCACCCACTGCTTTACCGTGACAGAGCCTACTTTAAGGCTTCTGGCTCTAAAGTCGATTCCCAGGACCTTGAAGCCCGCCCTTCGAGACGCCGATTCAACGATCTGTCCGGAACAGATTCACCGGCAGGCCTTCGGCAGTGAACAGGTTGGGGACGGCATCGCACGCGAAGGCGAAGCGGACGGCGACCGGGGCGGGCACCTCCGGGCTGGAGACCACCACCGACTTGCCGTCGATCACCGCCTTGCCTTCGACGAACCGGCCATCAGAACCGGCGACCTTGAAGTGCGTGGGTGGGCCTCCGCGCGAGATCAACGTGGTGGGCACCGAGTCGAACTCTACCCGGACCGATGATCCCTCGATGCGATGCGAGCGGTACGTCGGACTGCGGTGATTCAGACCTGTCACACCATAGGTCTCGGCCAAAGCATAATGGGCCAGTCGATCACCCACCTCGCGCTTCATCTGCGGATGGATGTCCTTCACGTTGTCCACCAAGTCGCTGGTGACCACCATGCCGGTCTTGGGATGCGCGGCCGCCAGGGTTTGCGCCTCGCGCAGGAAGGCCGCCCGGGTCGGGTCGTCGTAGGTGTACGGGGCGATTTGGGCGAAGTAGAACGGCAGCTCAGTTTTCCACGCCGCGCGCCAACCGTCGATCATCCGGGTGAAGAGCTTCCGGTAGGTGCCGTGGGTGGAAACGTTGCTCTCGCCTTGATACCAAATCACCCCGGCGATGCGGAATTGGGTGATGGGGTGAATCATGGCATTGAACGCCAACCCCGGCTCGTGCGGCCACCAGGGGACTGGTTTAATTTTTGCGGCACCGGCCCGGAGGTCTGGGTCGTCTTCAATGATCCCGCGCGGCGTCCAGACCTCGGCAGGAGTACCGCCCCAGTTGCTGTTGATAAGCCCCACGGGCACTCCCAGTTTCTCGTTCAAGCGCTTGCCGAAAAAATACCCAATCGCGCTGAAGTGAAGCATCTCCTCCGGGGTGCAAACGACCCATCGGGCCGTCAACTGATCCTGCGGTGTCTCGGACGTGGCCTTCGGTATGTAAAAGAACCGGATCATGGAATTCGTGGCTCGCGGGGACTCCTCCTTGCACTGGCGCAGTCCCTGATCGCCCGACCACTCCATGTTGCTCTGGCCGCTACAAACCCACACCTCGCCGACCAGCACATCCTCGAGCACGATCTCAGTGCCTCCCTTAATACGGATCGTGTGCGGCCCGCCGGCCTGCGGTGTCTGGATCTCGGTCGCCCAGCGTCCACCATTGGAAGCCGTGGCTTTCCAGATGTTGGTGGACCAACTAACCGACACCGTGACGGTCTCCGCAGCTCCGGCCCATCCCCAGAGGGTCGCGTTGGTGTGCTGCTGCAGCACCATGTGCGAACCGATCACCGCGGGCAGGCGCACGGCGGCGGCGAGCGGACCGGCGCACAGGCCCAGAGCAGCGAAGAACAGGAGCAGTCGTTTCATGACAGGGATAGGCGTGAGGGTTCGACGGATCGAGGGAATGAGTGACGGTTCTCCAGCCCGGGATCTCAGACAAGTCGGAAACCCAAGTCCAGAATCGGGTCCGCAATCCGTATCTGCCCCGTCACGGACAGCCTGTCCCCTCCCACACCTTCCCCATGAGCCTGTCCCCAGCCATCGGGCTCCTCGAGACGATACTCCCGACCCACCGGCGGCATCCGACCTGGGTCGGTTTAGCACTCGAAGTGAACAAAACGCTCGACTCGGCCGGGGCTGGGAGTTCAAAGCGATGCAAATGGTCCCGACCTTGACCGCCTATGGCTCCCACGCCTGGTGTGTGCGCTTCGCCGAGCGCGCCGATGAGGCGGCGTTCCTGCAGGGGCAGTCGTTGACGGCGGCCTTGGCCCATTCGCTGGCCTCCCAAGGCGGGTCTCGGATCCGTGAAATCATCCCCGCCCCCACCACCTTGCTACTGGACTTCCACCCCGAGGCCCAGCCCCTTGACCAAGCCACACTGCAGAAACTCGTGGAGCAGGCGATCGCTCAGCCAGCGACGTCGGAACCGGAGCGTTGCGTGGAGATCCCCGTGCAGTACGGCGGGCCCGACCTGGAGCGCGTGGCCCATCACTCCGGCCTCAGCCCGGAAGCCGTGATCGAGCGTCATCATCAGGGCCGCTACCGAGTGCTTTGCCTCGGCTTCGCGCCCGGATTCCCCTACCTCGGTGGCTTGGATGCCGCGCTGGCCACTCCGCGACTGGCCACCCCTCGCCCACGGGTGCCGGCCGGCAGCGTGGCCATCGGAGGAGACCACACCGGTATTTACAGCATCCCCAGCCCGGGCGGATGGAACCTCATCGGCCAAACCTCCACGGCGCTTTTTGATCCACACACCGCCGACTTGGAAAAGATGTTCCGATTGCGGGCCGGCGACCGGGTGCGCTTCGTGCCGATCGACGGACCTCCCGGGACCAAAGCCTCGGGTCCGTCCGAAGGGGGGCTTTCACCGGGGTCTCCCGACGCGGCCCTGGTGACGACCGCCCTGGCGAATCGAGCCGGTTCTCCGGAGGGCGAGCCCGTCTTGCGAATCCTAGAACCGGGTCTCGGGATGAGCCTTCAAGACGCCGGCCGGCACGGCTTCCGGCGCTTCGGCGTGCCAACGAGCGGGACGATGGATCCAGTGACCGCCGTCTGGGCCAATCGCCTGCTAGATAATTCTCCGGACGCCCCCGTGCTGGAGCTCTGCCTGCAAGGCCAACGCCTGGAAGCCCTGCTCGATGGCTGGATTGCGGTGTGTGGCGGCTCGCATTCGCGGGGACAGGTTCCCTACCGGGCCTTCCGCGTCCGCGCCGGCGAGTTGCTGGACTTTGGTCCCGGAGATTCCGGTGTCTGGACGTATCTGGCGGTACCCGGCGGATTCCGAGCGAACGCATTCCTGGGCAGTCGCAGCACGAATCCGCGGGCGGGCATCGGTCCCACCTTGCGATCCGGCGACCTGCTCCTGCGGAATCCTGCCGGCGACTGGCACCCTCCCGCCGGTGTCGCCTCGCGCGGCGTCTCACCCGACCAATGGGTCACCGATCGCGACACAGGCCCACTGCGCGTCTGGCCGGGTCCGCAGTGGGAGCAATTCGACGCAGAAAGCCAACGCCGCCTGTTCGAAACCGAGTGGCGTGTCACTAGCCAATGCGACCGCGTGGGGTATCGACTGCGGAGCGATCGGGACGCCCAGAGCGGCTCCAACCGGCCGACGATGCCTTCGATCGGGCATACTTTGAGGCCGCTCGCTGGACCGCCCCATGCCTCCCCAGGACCGCAGTCCCCAGGCGGTCTCGCATGGACTGGCGGCTCACTCATCTCGGAACCGGTGCTGACGGGCTCGATCCAAGTGCCCTCCGACGGCCAACCCATCGTCACTTTGCAGGACGGCCCGACCCTCGGTGGCTACCCTAAAATCGGCTGGATCGATCCCCGCGACCTACCCCGTCTCGTGCAGCGCCGCACTAGCCAACCTGTCCGCTTCATCCTCGCAAAGGCCACCGGGTAAGCCGGCCGGGTTGGGCCATTCGGAAAGCTTGGGGTGCGCTTATCGGGAACCAATCATTCCCGCAGCAGAGCGAAAAGCCAGTGGCTAACGGCCATCGTCAGTGCGGACATTCTCGGCTACTCACAGTCCGCTTTTCGGCCAGAAAACTGCCGAACCCGTCAGACCCAGGTATCACGGGCGTCCGGGAAAACCGATCTGCCGATCGAGATAAAGGGGGCAGATTTTGCTGTCTTGACAGCATCGACACTGCTGTCACGATGCTAACTATGAGGACCACGATCACGATCGAAGCCGATACGGAGGCACTGCTCCGACAGGAGGTCCAGCGAACCGGGCTGTCCTTCAAGATGGTGTTGAATCAGGCGATCAAGCGTGCCTTAGGACGCCGACCGAGCGGGGTCCAACTTCAACCCCTCTTTTCGGCCCCCTTCCCCCCGGAACTCACTCGGCAGAGCTTCAACCGGCTCGCGGCCGAATGGGAAGATGAAGACACAATCCTCGAACTCGGGTCGTGATCCTCCCCGATCTCAACTTGCTGCTTTACGCCTACAACCCACACACGCCGCAACATGGGGCGGCCCGTGGTTGGTGGGAACAGGCGATGAACGGAGACGAACTGATCGGGATACCGCTGGAGATCGCCTTCGGCTTCGTGCGCATCGCAACCAATCCCAGACTCGGTGCAGCCCGAGTGCCTTTGATCGATGCGCGACAAGTGGTGGAAGGTTGGATGGATTTGCCTCAGGTGCGGACCCTCGTCCCCGGTGCACTGCACTTCAACCGAGTTATGGAGTTGATGACCGCAGCCATGGCGGCGGGCCCGGTCCTCTCCGACGCCATCCTGGCCGCCTACGCCATCGAACACCGGGCGACGCTGTTCACCAACGACAGCGACTTCGCGCGTTTTCCCGGATTGATGTGGCAGAACCCGTTGATCTCCGCGGGATCAACCTGACCGCGTCGCCCGCGATATCTCGAGCCCCAGAGTCGCTCACGGTTCCTTTCTCTGATTCCATCGGAGCATGCGATCGACGGCTAGCTGGGATCTAAATTGCGATCTGGGCGAGGGGGAGCCTTGGACGCGGACGCGGGCGCTGTTGCGGCAAGTGACCTCGACGAATGTAGCCTGCGGCGGGCATGCCGGGGATGCGCTCACGATGGAGCGGGTGGTGGTCGAGGCGAAGGCTCTTGGGGTGCGGCTAGGAGCTCACCCTGGAGTGGCCGGCGCCTTCGGACGGGGCGAGGTAACCCTGTCACCCGGAGAGCTCCAGACCCTGGTGCTCCAACAGGCCGGCGGGCTGGCTCAGTTGGCAAAACGGCATGGCAGCCGGTTGCACCACATCAAGCTGCACGGCGCGCTGTATCATGCCGTGGAGAACGACGACGCTCTCGGCCGGGCCTATGTCGAGACAGTGGCGCGGTGGTTCCCCAAGGTGACGATTTACTCGCGCGCCGGAGGCCTCGTACTGACGCTGGCTCACAAAGCCGGGATCACAGCGCGGGCCGAGGGGTTCATCGACCGGGCCTACCGCGCGGATGGCCAACTCGTGCCCCGGAATCAAGACGGGGCGCTATTGACCCGCACCCGGGAAATCAACGATCGCCTGCGCGAATGGCGGCAGACCGGCGGGTGGAAGAGCCTCGATGGAACTTGGGTCGCCGTGCCCGCCCAGACGCTCTGCCTGCATGGCGATACGCCCGGTGCCGTCGCGCTGGCCCGGGCGATCCGCAGAACGATGGAACGATAAGACTCAAGGCCGGCGATCGTTGGCCTCCCGAGGCCGGGTCGATCAATCCGACCTGCTCGTCCTTTTAACTGAAAGAATTCTGGGGCATCACCTCCCGAAAGCTACACCCCGCCAGACCCCACCCGCCTACCAGACCCCAGCAGCCCCCTCGCCCCGAGGATCGGCCGCGGCAGACCAATGACCTTGGACATCACGGCCCACCGCCTGAGCGGCACCGAGCGAGGCATCGACCGCCACCGTGTGTCCACGGCGACGCAACTCGGCGATGACCGCCTCGCCCCAGGCCCGCTCTACATGGAGCTCGTCGGGCTTCCACTGATGATGAAGGCGCGGGGCGGCCAAGGCCTCACGGGGCGATTTCTTGAAGTCGATGGTCCGCAGGATGGCCAGGAGGGTTTGCGAAATAATGGTCGGCCCGCCGGCCGCACCCACGCTGAGAATCGGCTGACCATCTCGGAGCACCAGCGTCGGGCTCATGCTCGAGAGCGGCCGCTTGCGTGCTTCGATGGCATTGGCTTCGGCACCCACTAAGCCGAAATAATTGGGCACCCCCGGCTGCGCCGAAAAATCATCCATGTGGTTATTGAGCAAGAGGCCCGTGCCCGGCACGACGACCTTGCTGCCAAAGCTCGTGTTCAGCGAGGCCGTGCACGCCACCCAGTTGCCCTCGGTGTACGCGGTGGAGAAGTGCGTGGTATGCCGGTTCCGCTCCCGGGTAAACCACTCGCGGTCGGCCTCGGGCGGGGTGCCGGCCGCCGCGACGACCGAAGCTCGATCGAGACGGATCCGTTGCGCCAGTTCGACCGCGTACTTCTTGGACACCAATCCCCGGGGCACACGCACGAAGTCAGGATCACCCAGCCAACGGGCCCGATCGGCGAAGGCCAGCTTCATCGCCTCGGCGACGACATGGGCCAATTCGACAGAACCATCACCCATGGCTGCTAGATCGAAGTGCTCGAGGATGTTAAGGATCTCGACGACATGGACTCCGCCTGAGCTGGGCGGCGGGAAGCTCACGATTTCGTGGCCTCGATAAGTGCCTCGGACTGGTTCGCGCGGCACCACCTCGTAGCGGGCGAAGTCGGAGGCCGTGACCACGCCGCCATGGGCTTGCATCCACTCGGCCGTGCGGCGTGCGAAGTCACCCCGGTAGAACCAGGACACGCCGCCCGCGGCCATCTGCCGGTACGACCGGGCCAGGTCAGGTTGGCGCAAGCGATCGCCCGCCGATGGCACCGTCGGCAAGCCCTTCAGAAAGATGGCCTCACTCTCGGGGAACAACGCCAACTGGGGCCGCGTCTCCTTCAGGCGGCCAACGTAATGGCGGTCGAGCCGGAATCCCTTCTCGGCGACTCGGGCGGCAGCCTCCAAAAGACGACCCAACGGCAGGCGTCCGTAGTTGGTGCTGGCGTAGGCGAGCGTGGCGAACTCACCGGGAATGCCGACCGACAAGGCTCCATCCTGACTGAGGAGCGGATCGGCCTTGCCCTCGCGCAAGAACAGGTCGCGCGTGGCCGCGGACGGGGCCATCTCGCGACCATCCAGAGTGATCAGCCGTCCATCAGCTAGCCGCAAGGTCATGAAACATCCGCCCCCGAGGCCCGAATTATGACCATCGACCACACCCAAGGTCAGGGCACAGGCAATGGCCGCATCGACCGCATTGCCCCCGTCGCGCAAGGCCTGCAAGCCCGCCTCGGTGGCCACCGGATTCACGGTTGCGACCAGCCCCTTGCGAGGTGCGGCGGGTTCAGCGGCACTTAGCCCTTGGCTTCCAAGGAAGGACTGCAGTGCGAGCAGCAACAGTGGCAGGACGAAACAGGCATCGAATCGTCCCCATCGAACCTGGTTAGAAAATCGGTCGTTGATCATCGTGTCTCCTTTAGTTTTTCCACCTTCGCCATCCAGGGCTGATAAACTCGCACAAGCCCCCTTCAGTCGCCCGCGGACGGGCCATTGCCTCAACGCTGTGACGCACCCGGATGCTTGGAAAGCTCCAAGCCGCTCAGGGTTGCTCACCCATGGGAAATGGATGCCCATCGAATTGGCCGATTGATTCCCGGGACTGATCGGCTTTCATCGGAATCATGATTCCCCGCGGTGCTATCAGACCTCATCGGGCCTTCACGCTCATCGAGCTACTGGTGGTCATCGCCATCATCGCCATCTTGGCGGGCATGCTCCTACCAGCCTTGGCCAAGGCGAAGGAGAAGGGCCGCAAGACGGCCTGCTACAACAACTTGCGCCAAATGGGATTGGCGATGCTCATGTACGCCGATGACCACGCAGGCAAAGTCCCTCGGGGTAACGAGCCCTACTGGTGGCAAATGTACATCCCCAGCCTCGGCGGAACGGCCGCCGCCCGGGATCAATACGGACGAATCAAGGTCTATACTTGCCCCAGCTACCCCAACAAAAAGCAGGTGGTCTGCTATGTGGTGAATGCCTGGCAGTTCAGCAGCCCACGCGACACCGTCGGCAATGAAGTGACCGGAGCAGTGAATCTCCAGCGGGTTCACAGTCCTTCCGATACGATTTACTTCGCCGACAACGAGAGTGCGCCGTGGCGGCCGGTCTTCACGGTGACCAACGTCATCGGCAGCGTGGATCTCAATGATGTGTGGACCCCGGCCCACCTTCCCTACGGCGCCACCGGCCGAACCCTGAGCGGAGAGCGCCGGGTTGCTGCCAAACGCCATGGCGAGGGAGCCAACTTACTTTTCTTCGACGGCCACGCTGGATGGAAAAACGGCCGAGCCATGACGGTCGAGGACTGGCGCGAGCAACGGTATTGACGGGCTGCATCCGCCGCAAAGGATCCCCAATCGACAACTGCGCTCAACGCCTCGGCTTGTCCTTCTTGTGGATCCACCTCAACCTGAAAGACGATCAATCCACCGGTTCACTTGTCATGATCTTGCCGTCGGCTGCCATTGCATTATTGGACTCCAACTTCAGAAGGAAGATTTTCCTCTGGCTTTGGATAGCGTGCTGCATGGCGACATCTCTGATCGAGACAGAGGCCGCCGAGGAAATCCGCTTCAACCGAGATGTTCGCCCACTGCTCTCGGAACACTGTTTCCAGTGCCATGGATTCGACGCCAACACCCGAAAATCAAGCCTCAGGCTGGACCTCCGAGAGGAGGCACTGAAGCCTGCAAAATCCGGAGCCATTCCCCTGGTCCCTGGAAAACCTGAGGCCAGTGAACTGTTCCGCCGCATCACAACCAGCGATCTTGACGCTCAGATGCCGCCAGCGCCGGAGCACGCGCCGTTGACTGCGGCCCAGCGCGAGATCCTCCGACAGTGGATCCTGGCTGGTGCGAAGTACGAACCTCACTGGGCATTCGTGCCACCGGTGCGCCAGCCTCCTCCTGAAGTAAAACCTTCGTTCCGGACCCGCAATCCGATCGATCGGTTTATTCTAAAACGACTGGAGCAAACGGGGCTTTCTCCAGCGCCGGAGGCCGCGCCCGAAATTCTCTTCCGTCGACTGACTCTCGACCTGACCGGGCTTCCGCCGACCCCTGAGGAAGTGAAGGACTTTCTCCGAGACCCATCCTCCGAGGCTTATGAGCGGTGGGTGGACCGGCGCCTGGCCTCACCCCGCTGGGGGGAACGCATGGCTCAGGATTGGCTGGATGTGGCCCGCTTCGCCGACAGCAATGGCTATCAGGTGGACCGCGACCGCGAACTCTGGGCGTGGCGCGATTGGGTGGTCCGGGCGCTGAACCGCAATCAACCCTTCGACCAGTTCACCATCGAGCAATTGGCCGGAGATCTCCTGCCCTCGCCCACTCTCGATCAGCGGATCGCTACAGGGTTCCACAGGAACCACATGATCAACGAAGAAGGCGGCATCATTCCCGAGGAATTCCTCGCCGAATACTGCTTCGACCGAGTTGAGACCACCGCCACCGCCTGGCTCGGCCTAACCTTCACCTGCGCCCGTTGCCACGACCACAAGTTCGACCCCATCAGCCAGCGCGACTACTACGGACTGTACGCTTTCTTCCACAACATCACCGAAAAGGGGGTCGGCGATTATGGGGCCCCGATCCGGCGTAGCACTCCTCCGATGCTTCAAATCCCCTCCCCTGAACAACAGACTCGATTGGATCGTGAACGCGGCTCGCTGCGATCCGAGGAGTCGTTGCTGGCCCAGAGACGCCCGGAAATCGTGGCCGATCCTGAATCCTGGTCATCGAACCTCCGGGCGCATCCGGTGGCCTGGGAAACCTCGGGAACCACGCTCCTTCCGGTCCAGTCCGGCACGAACCGCTCGATCCGCCTGACGTGGGATTCACCGGCGACCGCGCTCCGATTAACCTTCAGGCCAACGGGGGTCGGAAGTTCACCAGAACCCCGCCGAATCGCCCTCGGCGAACTTCGCCTCCGCAAGGTTGGTCAGG
>JAPLUF010000151.1 GCA_026397755.1 Verrucomicrobiota bacterium | reverse complement strand
GAGGCCGCGAAGGGTTTCTCGACCATGAGGTGAGCCCCGTACGGAGCCACCTTCTTGACCCATTCACCGTGCTTCGAGGCCGCAGGGCACAGCAGCACCACGTCAGGCTTGGTCTTTTCGAGACACTCGCGGTAATCGGTGAACGCCTGATCCCGGGTGACCAGTCCCTTGCGGACCGCTTCTTCCATGCGGGCCGGCTGTTCATCGCTAATGCCGACGATCTCGGCATTCGAATGCTCGTGGGCGTACCGGAGTAAATCGCCCATGTGGAAGTGATCGAAGTTGATACCAGCAATTTTCCAGGATCGTTTTTTCATTGGAGAAGCAGTGTAAATTGTGGTGCCAAAGAGGCCTTGAGCGAAGCGCAAAATCAGCCCGCTTGGCATGTACAAAGGGCGACGGCAGTCAGGATGGCATGAATAGTCTTTTGCATGATTGGTTGGTTTTAAGAGGATGTTTTGACCCTAATCGAGACTGCCTTTACCGACCAAACAGACGCGAGGGCCTCTCTCCACCACATGCGTGAAACGTGGACGGAACGGATCATTTTATTTTAAAAATCTTTTCTCCCGACATTCTACGGGTGTCTTGGATGCCTCGATCTGTGTCCAAGCGGCGTGGCTATGCCGCGGCGTAGAGGGCCTGAAATGTAGCTGGGCGGGCCGATTGCTCATCCCATCGGGAATTGCGCCACACAGATTTTACCCACTAGAGGAAGCTCCGAAGTGTCGGCCTTACCTTCCAAAAGCGTATATTATCTGCGTTCATCTGCGGTTCCTCCCCTCGGGTTTTCAGGCTCAACCGAGGATGTCCGTGACAACGTGACCGCCGACATCGGTGAGCCGAAAATCCCGTCCGGCATAACGATAAGTAAGTTTCTCGTGATCGAGTCCGAGTAACGCCAGCAGAGTGGCGTGGAAATCGTTCAGGTGGATTTTGTTTTCCGTGGCAAACCATCCGTAGTCATCCGTGGCGCCGTAGGCTGTGCCAGCCTTCACTCCCGCACCGGCGAGCCACATGGTGAAGCCTTCCGGATTGTGATCTCGTCCATCGCGTCCGCCTTGCGCGGCTGGGGTGCGTCCGAATTCGCCGCCCCAAACCACCAGCGTGTCCTTTAACAGGCCGCGCGACTTCAGATCCCGGAGCAGGCCGGCAATGGGTTGGTCAACCTCCGCCGCATTCTTGGCGTGACCCTTCCGCAAATTGCCGTGCTGATCCCATTGGACATCGCCATCGCTGTGCGTGACTTGGATGAAACGCACACCGCGTTCAGCGAAGCGGCGGGCGAGCAAACATTGACGCCCAAAATTCTCGGTCACCGGATGATCGAGACCGTAGAGTTTGCGGGTGGCGTCGCTTTCGGATGAGATGTCCTGCGCTTCCGGCATGGCCATCTGCATGCGGAACGCGAGTTCGAAGGAATTGAGCCGTCCCTCCAGCGCGGAATTGGGGCCGGTGGCGCTCAGATGATCCTGATTCATCTGGCCGATCAGGTCGAGTTGCGCGCGCTGCTGGGCAGGGGTCAGCCGGGAATTGCGAATGTGCTGCACGGTCGCCTGAGATGCAGGGACGGTGGCGTTGCCGAGCGGGGTGCCTTGATAGGCGGCCGGAAGGAATGCGGCGCCCCAATTGTTCACCCCGCCGTGGGCGAAGGTCGGGCAGATGGTGATGAAGCCCGGCAAATTCTGGTTCTCCGTTCCCAGGCCATAAGTGATCCAGGAGCCCATGCTGGGACGGATGAAGTTATCGCTGCCCGTATGCAGCTTGAGCAGGGCGCCGCCGTGGGCGGGATTGGTGCCGTGCAGGGAGCGCAGGATGCAGAGGTCATCCACACACTGCGCCACGTGGGGAAACAGTTCGCTGACCGGAAGCCCGCTTTCGCCGTAGTTTTTGAAGGACCAAGGCGATTTCAAAAGCGTGGACGTCGGTGCAAATTGGACCCGCGGTTTCTGTCCAGGATAGGGCTTGCCGTCATCGCGATCCAACAGGGGCTTGGGATCAAAGGTGTCAACCTGCGAAGGTCCGCCTTTCATCAACAGAAAAATCACGCGCTTGGCCCGCGGCGCAAAATGGGACCGCTTGGGAGCCATCGGATCGGCTGCTGCAGCCGTTGCGCCGGTCTGCGCGAGCAGGGCCGAGGCGGCGAGCCAGCCAAATCCCACGGCGGAAGTTTGCAGCATCCGGCGGCGCGACAGTCCTTGGGCGACGATCAAATCCGAGGCATCCATGCGGGGGGTTAATGAAGATAAATGAATTCGTTGGCCGCCAGGAGACTTTGGCAAAAAGTAGTCCACGCTGCGTGTCGGGCAGACGTGGGGTCCAGTCCACTCAGCGTCGAGGCGAAGGAATTGAGAAAGACTTCCGCGCGCTGCTTTTCCCGGAGGTTGGGTGGGCGTCCGTAGGCCTGGAGATAGGCCTGATCCAAGTGTT
Organism: Verrucomicrobiota bacterium; assembly: GCA_026397755.1. Classification (GTDB taxonomy): domain Bacteria; phylum Verrucomicrobiota; class Verrucomicrobiia; order Limisphaerales; family UBA9464; genus SXXZ01. The sequence goes on along the minus strand of JAPLUF010000151.1, from coordinate 6,287 downwards.
GCGAATCCGTTGCGTGCGTGTCGGTCAATATTCTTGTCGCCCAATGATCCGCCGTCTGTTGAACCAGTTTGCTGTTCATCATCAACAAGGCCTGGGGTGCGACGACCGTGACATTGCGACTGCCATTCGGCACCGCCGGATCCGGAAAGTCGAATTGCTGGAACAGGTCGTACAGGTGGTTGCGGATGATTGGCAGATAAACAGAACGACGGGGCAGGTCGTAGGTCGTCGCATCCTTCGAGGTGTGATCGAAGACATACTCGCGATTCTTCAAGGGAATGGTCTTGCCGCCCAGACTGCGGTCGAGATCCGCGGAAACCGCCAGGAGGGCATCGCGGATTTCCTCCGCGTCCAAACGGCGCATCGGGAACGAGTGCAGCAAACGGTTCTCCGGATCGGCCGTGGGGAGTGCGGCCTCGGAAATTGCCGCCATCTGATAGGTGCTCGAGAGCATCAGCAGTCGATGCATCGCCTTAATATCCCAACCCCCGGCGACGAAGCGGCGGGCCAACCAGTCCAGAAGTTCGGGATGCGAGGGACGATTTCCAAGAAGACCGAAGTTGTCGGTGCTGGGCACGATTCCCTGGCCGAAATGCCAGTGCCAGATCCGGTTCACCAGGACGCGGGACGTGAGCGGATGTTCCGGATTCACCAGCCAGCGCGCCAATTCCAACCGTCCGCTTTGTTGTTCATTGAAAGCCGGACGGGCCAGGGCATCAGTCATCACCTGCGGGACGCCCCGGGACACCGGATGTCCGAGCGTGAGATGACTGCCGCGGAGGTGAACAGGAAGCTCCTTCAGCAATTGGGCCCGATCCTTTACTCCCATGGTCGTGGGCAATTCCGGTGCTTCACCTTCCGCCTTCTTCAAGGCCGCGCGGAAAGTCTCCAGTTCGGCTACGGTGTTGGTGGGATAGAATTTCTCAGGACTCGCCGGCAGAATGTTGGTCTTCAGAGAGAGCAGTACGACGCGGTTGGCTTCCGCCATCCTGTTCGTGAGGCCGAGTCGCTGGGCGACCAGGCGCTGCTGAAAAGCTTCCCGCGCCTGCCGGTCCTCCGGGCGGGCAATCTCCGGTTCGTGCCACGTGGCCGGAGTCTTCAAGTCGTCCATCGTATGGGTGCTTTTGAAGATCGCCGCCAGTGCGTAGTAATCGTCGGTGGGAATGGGATCGAACTTATGATCGTGGCAGCGGGCACAGCCGAGCGTCGTCGCCAGAAAAGTCCGGCCCAGCGTATCGATCTGTTCGTCGATCAGATCCATTTCCAACTTCACCTTGTCGGGTTCCGCCAGAACTTTCGGGCCGATGGTGAGGAACCCCAGCGCGGTGAGACGCTCATGCTGGACGGCCAGAATTTCCGTAGCGGGCAACAAGTCGCCGGCCAACTGCTCGGTCACGAACTGGTCATAGGACTTGTTGTGGTAAAAAGCGTTGATGACGTAGTCGCGGTATCGCCAGGCGTTGCCAAAGGCGACGTTCTCGTCGAGCCCATTGGAATCTGCATAACGGGCGACGTCGAGCCAGTGCCGTCCCCAGCGTTCACCGTAGTGCGGAGAAGCGAGCAATCGGTCAACGACACGGGCAAATGCCTCGGGCGACGCATCCTCCAAAAACTCCTCAACGTCCACCGGGGTCGGCGGCAGACCCGTAAGATCGAACGTGGCGCGCCGGATGAGTGCCCATCGATCGGCCGGTGGCGCGGGAGCGAGATGCTTTTCCTCCAACTTCGCGAGGATGAACGCGTCGACAGGCGACTGAACCCAATCCGTGCGGACGACCGCCGGCGGTGCCGGATGCGCCATCGGCTGGAACGCCCAGAATTTGCGCCCTTCCACCAGATCAATGACTCGTTTGTTCGAAGGCGCCTGGGCGACCGGAGTACGCGGATCGGGTGCGCCCATGGCCACCCATTTCTCCAGATCCTGAATTTGCTCGCCGCTCAAGGGACTCTTGGGAGGCATCTGCAAATCCTGATTTTTGTACCGGACGGCCTCGATCAAACGACTCTGGTCCGGACGCCCCGGTTCCAGCGCCGGGCCGGTATCGCCACCGCGCAGCAGACCGTCCCTCGTCTCCAGATTCAGCCCACCCTTGAGTTTTCCGGCCGAACTGTGGCATTTATAGCAATGATCCACCAAAATCGGCCGAATCCGTCTCTCAAAAAACTCCAACCCGGCGACGGAAGGAGACTCCGCCGCGCCGAAGCAATTTACGACGACCAGGCACACCAAACCCGCCGCTCCACTCAGGGCTTGCAGCAAAGATCCAAGGTGGATTGAGGCAGGCATGCGATTGAAAGATAAGACTCAACGGGCGCACTCATCAATTCATTCAGGAATCGCGAATGCCCGTCGGGTGCGGGATCAGCCTGGCGCGAAGGGGCACAAGCGTCCCCACGAGTGCTGGTGAATCAGGTGGTCCGAAAGATCCACTCCATCGCTCAAAAGACTCAGAGCCTCCGGGCTCAACGGAAGTTTGGCTGAACCACCCTCCGAGCCCTTCGGCCAGGAGAAAGCACCCTGTTCCAATCTGCTGGTCACCCGCCGTGGACACTGCGGGCTAATGCTCCTGGCTCGGCGGAGCTTTGACACCCACTGGGGTGGCGCGTCAGTAAGCACTGGAGAGAATTTGACGAAGACAACCGGGTTATCCGCTAAATTGAACCGCTCGGCCGCTGGCAGACTGTACAAACGGAGGATGAATGCACAATGGTAACAGCCTCGGCCGCAGGATTCCCGGAGTCTGTTCCGGAGCAATCATTCCGGCTTAGGGTTCTAACCGGTAGAAGCCCAACTCGCTCAGCATCGACTGACCTTCCTTACCCCGCATCCAAGCCACCCAGTCTTGGACCGCTCCCCGGTCGACCGGCACATGGACATACACGTAAAGCCGCCGCCACAGCGGATAGCGGCCGTTGCGCACGGTCGCTTCCGAAGCCTCCTCCGGGGGCTGTCCAGGGCGTTGGGCCAGGCGCAGTCGTCGGGTTCCAGCACCGGGAAGCCCGCCTGAAAAGCCCAATCCTCCGGGATCGGCCGCCACAGAGGCCGCGACCTGAGCGCTGCCCTGCAGTGGCTGCAGCGATGACGAATAGTTGCCCCCACGGAGCACCGTTTCCCGGAAGAACTCGTAGGTGCCTGAGCTGCTTTCCCGCCCATAAAGGACCACCGGCTGATCCTTGCCGCCCACTTCCTTCCAATTGCGGATCCGCCCTGAGAACAGGCCCGACAATTGATCGAAATCGAGGGCGCTCACCGGGTTGGACGGATGAACATGCACCAGCACCGCATCCAAGGCGACCGGGTACTCCCGAGGACGAACTCCGAAGGCCCGGACATAGGCCTCCACCTCGCGGGCTCGGATCTTCCGGGAGCACGTCGCTAGGTCGGCCGTCCGGTTCACCAGCGCCGCAACCCCGATCCCGGAACCGCCGCCACTCACCTCGATCCGCAACCCAGGATGAATGCCCATGTACGCGCTGGCCCAACGCTGAGCGAGCAACACCATGGTATCGGAACCCTGAACCGACAGGTCTGCGGCACACGTCCCACGGGACGCGGCCAGCATCCATCCCATCCAGAATAACCAAGCCCAGGGTTTCATCGGGCCGCATTGCCCTCCAGCGGGTGGCCAAAGGCAAGCCCTCCTCAAGAGGACTGCGCTGAATTTGGCCATTGATCCCAGTAGAGAATTCAGGGATTGGACGCGAGTGCGGATGAAACGTTTTCACTGGATATCCCTGATCGTGACGGGCCTGACCGTGGCCGCGTGTGCGGGGCGGCGGGGTGGGAACGAGGGTTCCGTGGCCCACTCCACCCCCTCGACCCGATCCGGGGACATTATTTACCGCGAAGACTGTGCCCGTTGCCATGGCCCTCAGGGCGAGGGAGTCGCCGGCCAATACGACGAGACCTTGTACGGCGAACAGTCCATGACATCGCTGGCCCGGTACATCCACCGGACCATGCCCGACGATCGCAAGGAAAAGACTTCCGAAGCCGATGCGCGAGCGGTCGCTGAATTCATCCACGGAGCCTTTTATTCGCCCCAGGCCCGCGCCCGAAATACCCCCACACGGATCGAGTTCAGTCGCCTCACCCAGCGGCGCTACCGCGAATCGGTCGCCGACCTCCTGAGTGGTTTCGCCGAGACCCGTCAAACCGAACGATCCGGAGGGCTTCAGGCAGAATATTTTCAGTCGAAGGGGATGAACAAGAAGGACAAGTCGGCCCTCCAACGGATCGATCCCATCGTTCGCTTCGACTTCGGGACCAACTCTCCGACCCCGGACATTACGGCCGACCAATTTTCTATCGCCTGGAGCGGATCGGTGCTGGCGCCGGAGTCGGGCGAATACCAGTTCCGTGTGACAACCCCCAATGGCGCACGGCTTTACGTCAACACGGACCTGGCGGCGGGCGACAGCAATCGACGGGATGATTCAGACGCCAAGCGCGAAGTGGCTCTGGTTGATTTGTGGGTCAGTTCGGGTGGCGTGGAACGTCAAGGGTCAGGGGCTTTGTACTTGCTGGGCGGACGGAGCTACCCCCTGCGCTTGGATTACTTTAAGTTCAAGGAGAAGACGGCCGCTGTGAGGCTCGAGTGGAAGCCACCGCAAGGGCCCTGGACAGGGATCCCCTCCTCGGTCCTGTCCCCAGACGCATCCTCCGCGACCCCGGTCATCAGCACCGCGTTTCCGGCCGAGGACTCCAGCCTAGGCTACGAGCGCGGGCATTCGATTTCCAAAGAATGGTGGCGGACGATCACCCGAGCCGGAACCGAGACCTCAGAACTGGTGGCTGAACGAATCCGTCGCCTGGCCGGGCTCCCCGCCGACCTGACCAACCGCACCGAACTCAGCCGACGAATGCAGGACTTCTGCGCCCAATTGGCTGAGCGCGCGTTTCGGCGGCCTCTAGATACAGAGCTGCGTCACCGCACGGTGGACCTCTGGTTCCAACCCGGCGTCGCTTTGGAAGACTCGGTGAAGCGATCGGTGCTGGCAGTGATGACCTCTCCACGATTCCTCTACCCGGAGTCGGAGGGACGTCAAGACAGCCATGCGACCGCGGCACGTCTGGCTCTGGTGCTGTGGGATTCGCTCCCGGATGAGGCGCTCCGGAAGGCTGCAAACCGCGGAGAAGTCACCACTCCAGACCAAATCCGCGCTCAGGCCCGACGCATGATCCAAAACCCTCGAGCCAAGGCCAAGCTGCGCGGGTTCTTCGACCATTGGCTCGACACGGCAGCCGCCGATGACATCGCCAAGGATCCTAAATCTTATCCGGGCTTCGATGCCGAGTTGGTGCAAGATTTGCGGACCTCCCTCAACCACTTCGTAGAATCGGTGGTGTGGAGCGAAGCTTCGGATTACCGACAATTGTTATTGTCCGACGAGATCTATCTCAATGCGCCACTGCGCCGGTATTATGGGGTCGAAAGTTTGGGGAGCACCCAGCGTGGGGTGGGCGGAGGTGCCACCAACGCCGTCCACGACGCCTTTGTCCCCGTGCGTTTCAATCCAGAGCAACGGGCTGGGGTGCTCACGCATCCGTTCCTCCTCTCGGCCCATTCCTACTACCGGTCTTCCTCACCGATCCATCGGGGCGTCTTCCTGACTCGCAAGGTGCTGGGCCGTTTTCTCAAACCGCCGCCGATGGCCATCGAGTTCATGGACGACCGATTCGATCCGTCGCTGACCATGCGCGAGAAGGTCACTCAACTGACTGAAAAACCGCAATGCATGGCCTGCCACGCGACCATCAACCCGCTGGGCTTCAGCCTGGAACAATTCGACGCGGCCGGGCGGTTCCGCTTGGAGGACACTCGGAAACCCGTCAACGCCACCTCCGAGTACCAGACGGCCGACGGCAAGACGCTGACCCTGCGGGGCCCACGAGACCTCGCCCGCCATGCCGCCGAAAGCCCGGATGCCCGCCGCGGGTTCGTTCGACAACTTTTCCAGCACACGGTCCAACAGACACCCGACGCCTATGGGACGGGGTCACTCCAGAAGCTCGATTTGGCCTTCGAACACTCCGGCTGCAATGTCCGCCAACTGCTAGTAGAGATCGCTGTCCACACCGCCACCTTGGATCCGAAGAACCCGTCACGGAAATGAAGCCCACCCTCACCCCCTCACCGCGTCGCCGCTTCCTCCGAGACCTGGGTCTCTCTGCAGCACTGCTGCCGTTTCTGGGCGGATTGCCTTCGCTTCAGGCCGCCCCACGGAAACGGTCTGCCCAGCGCATCGTCTTCGTCTTCACCCCCAACGGCACCGTGCCCAATGAG
>JAPLUF010000239.1 GCA_026397755.1 Verrucomicrobiota bacterium | reverse complement strand
TTACGCAAGCAAATAGGTAAGATTTAATTTTTAACAGGAGTAAATCATGGAATCAACATACAAATTTGACACAACCACTGGTGCAGGTAGCGAGATCGTTACTATCGTTTATGAGTATTCGTCAGACGAGGATGGAACGTATAACGAGTCGATCCGCGAAATTTGGTTCGAGGGTCGTAATTGCATCGGGTTGCTAAGTGATGAGCAATACAAAGAATTGGACATTGAGGCGGCAATGCGGTTTCAGAATCACAAACTCAACTACAAGACCGAGGATGTATGACTAGAGAGGACATCATCCGCATGGCAAAAGAAGCTAGATTTTTTGTCAAAGACAATGAAGCATATAGCCCATCCAATCAGGAAGACCATGAGTTAACCGAACACCTAGAACGCTTTGCCAAACTGGTAGAAGACAGCATTTATGCCAAACAACTAGAACTACCCGAGCCAAGGTTAACGGGTAAATTCTCAATCACTATGGGAAAGTTTAAATGTACGGGTTGCACTGGCCTTTGGGACAGTAGCGAAGATGCCAAACACCACTCATGCAAGGATTACCAATGACAAGAGAAGAACTACTAGACCTGATCGCAATCGAAGTATTGAAAAACCTACCCCATAACTTTGCCCGTGATGCTTACAACATAGCAGAGGGTGTACTTGGACGTAGGGACTCAATAATTCATAAATGGGCTTTAACTGAATCCATTATTTTCGATGGAATAGAACAACTTAATTTAACTGTTCGAACTGAGCGTTGTTTAAAAGCAGAATATATACACACAATATCTCAATTATTAGATTGCACTAAAGATAGAATATTAAAAACACCCAATATGGGCAGAAAAAGCGTTAATGAGGTAATCGAGAAACTCGCAGAACGTGGTTATAAATTAAAAGGCGAATTATGAACGAACCCACAAAAGCAATTCAATATTTAATAGATACTGCACCGCTTTATGCCAAAGCCAAAGCCGACCGCATGTATCTTGAGGAATACAGGAAAAGCAGAAAAGCCCAGTTAATGAGTCAAGCGGGTACTGAGGTACTTGGTAAACAAGAGGTTTACGCCTATGCACACGAGGATTACGCTTTAATCCTAAGAGGTATCAGGGAAGCCGTGGAAGCCGAGGAGAAATATCGATGGCTAATGACTGCGGCACAAGCCCGCATTGAGGTATGGCGCACAGAGCAATATTCTGCCCGCATGGAAATGAAAGCCACCACTTGAATAATAAACTGAGCGCAAAAGAGAGGTTACACCTAGCAAGGGTTAAAAGCCTCCCGTGTTCAGTATGCGAAGCACCACCACCTTCAGAGGCACATCATTACAAGCAGGGTTTGCAATATACCTGCATAGCCTTATGCGTTGATTGCCACCGAAACCCAGTGCTAGGATGGCATGGCCAAAAACGGGCATGGGCTATCAATAAAATGGATGAAATAGACGCACTGAATCAAACCATTCGCAGATTGTGCGAGGAAATGCCCACCAAAGGCGATAAAAGCCCGTTTTAGGCGCTTTTTAACATGGGTGAATAGTTGGGTAGCATGGGCGTAAAAAAACCCTCCTGAGAGGGTCTGAGGGCTTAGCGTTTCCCGCTAAGTATTCGCAGGATTAAAGCAATGCAAGCGTACAACATCGTTTAAACGCTCTCAAGCGTATTCAACGCATCCAGCTTACATTGTTCAACCTGAAGTTCAGTTAGTCCTTGCGCTATTTGTTGCGCCAATATGTTTGCTCGTTCTGATTGTTCATCAGTTGGGGCAGTTATTGCCAAAACCAAACATTGTGTGAGTGCTTGTAATTGTGTCATTTTATATCCAGTGCGTTTAAACAGTATGAACAACAATGGCGGCAATAATGCCATAGTCATTTAGTTTTTTATGTGCGTGTTCCATCATCCAATTATCTGGAAAATCTACAAAACCATAATGTTCTGATATGCCAGTAAATTCGCCATTATAATCTTTAATTACTTTGTTAATGAATGGTCTGCATTTAGCATTATCATATTCATTTTCAATAGCAAGAGTAAATTTTTGTGTAGTCATAATTGAACCTTAAGTTGTTTAAACGCTGTGCACTTTGCATAATCTGACAAGTGAAACTCATGCAGGATTTGCTCTGGGTTTTTCTCTGACCAATAATAAAACCCTCGTTTTGCTCGCTTCTTGTGCGTAAATTGCAAATGGTCGAGATCACAGATTCGCTCGTCAAATGATCTGGGCTTGAAGCCACTTGGAGGCTTTCTCATGTTGTGGCCTCTAATTCTTTTACATCTTGAATAAACTCTTCAGCGTGAACAACTTTATAGTTCTCGCTTCCTGTAAATTCATCGTGCGCTACATCTTCAGCATCATCTTCATCTTCAGCTTCCACCTCAAGAAAGTAAACCTGATGCTCGATTCGTACATATTGAACGT
>JAPLUF010000392.1 GCA_026397755.1 Verrucomicrobiota bacterium | reverse complement strand
CGATTTGGAGACCATGCTCCATGAGGCCGGTCATGCCTTTCATGCACTGGCCTGTCGGGAGCAGGATTTGCCCCTCTATCGGGAGGCTCCCATCGAGTTTTGCGAGGTGGCTTCCATGGCCATGGAACTCCTCGGGGCGGAACATCTGGAGGTGTTCTACAGTCCGACCGATGCGCTTCGGGCACGGACGGTTCACTTGGAAGGGGTGATTGGCGTGTTCCCATGGATCGCCACCATCGATGCGTTCCAGCACTGGCTTTATTCCCATCCCAACCACAGCCGTGACGAACGTCGGGCTGCCTGGTTGGCGCTCATGGACCGGTTTGGGGGCGACGTCGATTGGTCTGGGTGCGAATCGGCTCGGGCCACCCTCTGGCACAAGCAACTCCACGTCTTCCTGTACCCCTTCTACTACGTCGAGTACGGCATCGCCCAATTGGGTGCGTTGCAGGTTTGGGGCAATGCCCAGCAGGATCCGGTGAAGGCTCTGGCCGATTATCAGGCAGGCTTGGCTCTCGGTGGTAGTCGCCCGTTGCCGGAACTCTTTGCCAAGGCCGGTTGCCGCTTTGACTTCGGTCGCGAAACGGTTCGTCCGCTCGTGGCCCGGGTTTCGGAAGCCTTGGATCGACTGGCGGCTCGTTGATCGATCGCTCGAAGGGCGGCTTCTTCAGTACGCCTCGGCGAGGACTTGGCTCAGCACCTCATCGGTCAGGCGGATGGGGTTGCCCTTCATGCTGCTGGAGGCTTGGGCGGATCGGACTAGTTCTGAAAAATCCGAGACGCGCAGTCCATGGTGGGATAGTCGTGGGATTTGCCATTCGCGCACCGACTCGGTGATCCACCGCAGTCCGTCGTTAATCGAGGCCCCTGGGATGCCTGTCAGCCAATGGGCGGCCTGTCGGTAGCGTTCGAGAGCGAGATGTCCGGGCGTCGTCCGGGACAAGGTTTCGACATTGGCTCGCCATACGGGACCCAACAACGCGGCACAAACCGCGCCATGGGGTGCCTGGAAGCGTCCGCCGATGGGGCCCGCCAAGCCGTGGACGGCACCTAGTCCGGAATGAGCCAGCGCCAACCCGCTGAGGAAGGCTCCGTAGGCGAGGTCGGTGCGGGCTTCGAGGTTCTGGCCGTCGGTGATGGCCTTGCCCAACGAACGCACCATCCGCGGGATTCCTTCGCGGCAGCAGGCGTCGGTCATGCCGTTGGCCTTGCAACTGACCCAAGGCTCCAGCAATTGAGTGAGTGCATCGAGACCCGTGCTAGCCGTGAGTCCGGGTGGAAGCCCGAGGGACAGGCTGGGGTCGATTAGGGCGATGCGAGGCACCATGTTAGGGCTTCGCAAACTGACTTTGAGAGAGTGCTCGGGCGAAGTCAGGACCGCGTTCCGCGTGGCTTCGGCTCCGGTTCCGGCGGTGGTCGGCATCGCCAGGAAGGGCAGGGGCTGGTTTTCGAGCGGAAGCCCGAGCCCGATAATCTCCAAAAATCGGAACACATCGCCCGTTTGAGGGGTCAGCGCCGAGATGGCCTTGCCGGCATCGAGAACCGATCCGCCACCGCAAGCCACCACACAGTCGACACCGAGGCTTCGGGCTGCTTCGGCCCCGGCCCGCACCTCGGAGACCGTGGGTTCGCCCGCTACCACCCATTCGACCCAGTTCAACCCGGCCGATCGAAAAGACTCCCGCACGGGTTCCGCTCGGCGCAAGTCGCGGCCGGTAACCAGCATCGCTGAGTTGCCCAACGAGGCGGTGAGAGTTCCGGCCTGAGTGACCCTCCCAGGGCCGAAGACGATGCGCTCCGGTGGGGCAAATTCGAAGGCGCTGGCCGGAGAAGGCATTAGTCCGGAAGGTGGATGGAGTGGTAGCGCACGCTCTGCCGAGGCGTGGCCATCATGGGGGCCACCGTGTCGCGCCAGGTGGCGTAGTGCGGAGTGGCTTTGTGATCGGCCGGGGCCGATTCGGTGCGGTAGGCCTCCACGAGTACGAACCGGCAGGGGTCGCCCTGCTGTTGCACCACGTCAAAGCGGGCCACTCCAGGTTCCCGCAGCGAGGCTTCGGCATTGGCGCGCGTGGCGGCAATGAAGTCGGTCACCGATTCGGGCTTCACCTCGACCAACACATGAACAACGAGCATGGGCTTTTAATTCCGGGGTGGTGATCAGATGGAAATTCGGCGGCTGCGGGCCTGGACCGTCCAAGCCCTCGTGGCCCGACCGTTCTCGGCCAGCCAGACTTCCTGGTGCAAGGCCACGGTCGGGCACACATGCCAGGGCAGGGAGTAGACCGCGTCGCCCAAACGCCTAGCGTCGGCCGCCGGCGATTCGACCACCAAATGTTCTTCGCTGTGGCTGAGGGCGGTGGCTTCCGAGAGATTCAGGAAGACGGTTCGGGGGTGGGGCATTTCCGAGGCCACGGCCTTGTGTCCGAGGTCCAGGCACACTTGCCGGGGGGCGGGACGGCTGATGACGCGTGACAGGAGCACGGCCGCGGGCTCGAAGGGCAGGTCGGGCAGCTTGTGGGCGTAGCCGGCGTCCCAGAGCACAGTGGTTCCCGGGCTCAGCGAGACATTGGCGCGCGCCGCATGGATGACGAAGGTCGGAGAACCACCGGCCAGCACCTGGAGGCGATACTCGAGCTCGGTTTCCAGAGAGGCCCGCAACGCGGCCACGGGCGCAAAGGCCTCATGGCAAAGGTGGGTTCGCTCGGCCAGGTCGGTGATGCCCAAATGGCCGTCGTAGGCATGTAGGCCGTCGAAGCGCAACGTGGGGGCGGCGGCGCGCAGGGATTGGAGCAATTCGCTTCTGGGGACCCGATCCGGTGCGATGCCCGTGCGGTGTTGGCCGATGTCGAGGTCGATCCAGATTCCGAGGGGGTTTGCGATGGGACACGCGGCGGCGGCAGCCCGAAGCGATTCCACCACCCCGGGGTCGTCGACGATGGCTGACCACTGGATGCCCGGAAACTGCTCGGCCAGACGGATCCAACGCTCGATTTGCGGACCCACGGGTTGGACCGCTAGCAGGATGCTCCGGACACCATCGACCCCGGCTACCATCTCAGCCTCGGCGATGGTGGCGCATTTGAATTGAACGATGCCCAACCCCACCTGCCATGCGATCAGCTCGGGCAGCTTGTGGGTCTTCACATGGGGCCACAGCCGGAGCGGATCTCCAGCGATGGCCACCATGCGTCTCAAATTGGCTTCGATTCGGCCCCGGTGCAGGACCAGCGTCGGCGACGGAATCTCCGCCGCATTCTCCAGAACGTACCAGGGGTTTGGGGCCATCGGATCGCCGGGATCAGTGGAGTTCGAAGATCACCTCGATCTCGACGGAAATGTTTCCAGGCAGCGGTCCCATACCGACGGCGCTGCGGGCGCCGATGCCATTTTCAGGTCCCCAGATCTCCGCGAAAAGCTCGCTGCAGCCGTTGATGACCTTCGGGTGATCGTAGAAATCGGCGGCCGAATTGACCATGCCTAGGGTCTTCACCACGCGTTTCACCTTGTCGAGGGATCCCAATTGGGAACGCAGCGTAGCCAAGATGGCCAGGCCCACTTGTCGGGCGGCCATTTTGCCGGCCTCCAAGTCGAGGTCTTTACCCACGACGCCGGTGATCAACGTGCCGTCGGTGCGCACTGGACCATGACCCGACACGTAGGCGGCATTGCCGAAGACCACCAGCGGCTTGTAAACGGCCACGGGTTTCGGGGCGGGAGGGAGAACGAGGGAAAGGGCAGCGAGTTGGGATTCGGCACTCATGATTTTGAAGGGCTTCTAAGATCCGTCTTTTGCAGCAAACCCTCAATTCCGAAGTCCACGGATTGAAATATGTTTTGATGCTCCGAAGATCATCGTGACACGCGGGTGGGTGCCGGAGAATTGGATCGTGAAGATCGCCGGGAGAGCGAGGTGCAAAAATCCAACACAGGCGCTTGACTCGGTAGTGCTTTGGGCAGTACCTCCAAGGCATCCACTTGGCCGACTAGGGTCCGTCTGATCCATCATGGAAAGATTGGGTCGAGAAACGGTGATTGATGGTTAAACAGCAACGTCTGTTGGAAGAAAATTTTATGAACACTCAGAGACAAATCGGGGGCAAACGGAGGGGTTTCACTTTGATCGAACTGTTGGTTGTCATTGCCATCATCGCCATTCTCGCAGGCATGCTGCTACCGGCGCTCTCCAAGGCCAAATCCAAGGCGCTGTCCATCTCCTGCCTGTCGAACACCAAGCAGCTCTGCCTGGCATGGATTCTCTACACGGGTGACAATCAGGAAAAGCTGGTGCCCAATTACCTGGGTACGCCGGAGGCTTGGATTCTCGGGGACGTCAACTCCGCCCCGGGCCACACCAACCGCAACAACATCATTACTGGCAAGCTGTACCCGTACAATTCATCCGAGGCGATCTACGTCTGCCCCGCCGATGACTACAAGTTTCAGGGTCGGCGCTTTCGTCGCGTCCGCAGTTACTCCATGTCGGGTCAGATGAACAGCAACGTCGATTGGGTGAATCCGCGCTACCCGGTGCGCAGGAAGACCTCGGACATCATTGACCCCGATCCTTCAGGCGCCTTGGTGTTGATCGATGAGAGCACGAAAACCCTTGAGGATGGGTATTTCGCCATCCAAGTGGATAACCGGGTTTGGCAGAACGATCCCTCGGATCGCCACAACAAGGGTGCCAACCTCACTTTTGCCGACGGCCATTCTGAAATCTACAAGTGGCTCGAACCGATGACCGGCAAGCACAGTTGGGATGCCCCGGCGCAGAAGCCCTCCGATCGGGACTTCGACCGCTTGGCCGCCACGGTTGAGACCAAGAAATAAATCGAGCCTGCTGTTTGTCGGTCTGAACACCGTTCAGTCCATGCTCACCACTCCAGGACAGAGGTGCAGAATTCAAATCTGCCCATCTCTGGCCTGGAGAAGGCTGCTGTAGATCCACTGAGCTAGTGCAGTGTCTCAATTGAGTCTTTATTAAAATCCAACGACCCTGCCATCTTTCAGACAAGGCGCGTTTTGGACAAGGCGCGGCCGAAGATTCCATTCGAACTCTCCCCCGAGCAACGGTCAGAACTTGAGCGCCTGAACCAAGCGCCAAGCACCCCCAAAAAGCGGGTCCGACGAGCTCTCATCGGGTTGCTTGCCGCAGAAGGCAAAGACAACAAGGAGATTGCCGCTGAGGCAAAGTTTGTTGCAGGAATCTAGAATGTAGCCCGATGAGTCGCCTGTCCCGATGAGCCTCCTAGGTAGGGACCCATGCCCTCGCCGGATCCTGGCGCGCCATGAGGCTTTCTGCAGCGCCTTGAGCCGCGGGTTCTGCGCCGTGCATCGAGTGACGAAGCACGGTCGCGAGGACATCGAACGGGCGTTGCTTCTATTCTGGGAGGATACAGGGCCGTCAGCGCGCCTTCTGGGTCGCGCCATCTTCCATAAAGGTGCCAGAGCGCCATTCCTTGTCCGTGGTGGCCGCCACCAGTTTCCAACCCGCCTCTTCGAAGGCCTTGCGAACCACGCCGAACTGGGTCTCCAGGATTCCGGCCAGTACCAGTGATCCACCCGGAGCCACGCGAGCCAGCAGTCGATCCCGCTCGGCGATGAGCAAGTCGTAGATCAGGTTGGCACAGACCACTGAGTACCGCTGCTTGGGTTTCTTAGGAACTTGCGTGATGTCGTCGTGGGTCACGGTTAGAACCGAGGCGACCTCGTTGAGTTCGGTGTTCTCGTTGGCGACTCGTACGCAGTCGGGATCAAAGTCGAACGCGTTGACCGGTTGATAGCCCAGCTTGACGGCCGCGATAGCCAGGATGCCGGACCCGGTGCCGACATCGAGCATGGACTGCACTGACTGGGGATCTCGGAGGGCGACGAATTGCTCGAAGCAGAAACGCGTGGTCGCGTGTTGGCCCGTGCCAAAGCTTAGGCCCGGGTCGAGAATCACGAGGGCCTGAGTTTTCTTCGGGACACGTCGGCTCCAGGTGGGTTTGACGAGCAACCGAGGGCCGAGATCGAGCGGCTTAAAATGGCGCTTCCACGATTCAGACCAATCGCGGGCGGGAACCTTTTTGACCTGGATTCGCGCCGGCGCGACATCGATCCCATCGTCCGCCAGTGCTTGGAGTCCTTCGCGGAGGCGTCGCTTAATGCCCGCCACATCCCGGGTCTCGATCTCACCGTAAACGCTGACCGTGGACAGTCGGGTGAGGGCGTCGGCGTAGGACGAGAGGGTTTGTCCCTGCTCCAGTTCCAGCAGGACGCCCACGGCATCCTCGGCGGACAGGGAAGTGGTGATGGAAATGGATCGGAGGAGTTTGCTCATGCGTCTCGCCAAGGGGTGAAGTTGAGGAGTTGGATTTCAGTGCGGGGCTTGCCCG
Organism: Verrucomicrobiota bacterium; assembly: GCA_026397755.1. Taxonomy (GTDB): domain Bacteria; phylum Verrucomicrobiota; class Verrucomicrobiia; order Limisphaerales; family UBA9464; genus SXXZ01. The sequence goes on along the minus strand of JAPLUF010000392.1, from coordinate 2,274 downwards.
CCTTAATTTCACCGATGTCCAACCAGGTGGTCGAAGCGTAGTCGATCTCGAAGTGCTCGAACTTGCTGAGCGGCAGGTCCAGCAAGATGGCCAGTGCCATCCGAATCACGCCGCCATGCGCGTAGACGGCCACGCGTTGACCTGCCGATGCGCGGAGGATGTGCTCTAGGGCTTGCCCGACTCGGCCTTGGAATTGGTCTAGGGTTTCACCCTCCGGGATGGCGTCGGTCTCGATGTGCTTCAGCCAGTCGTAGGCGCTCATTCCGAAGCGGTGCTCGACTTCATCCCAGCCGCAACCCGTCCACGCGCCAAAGTCTACCTCGCGCAAGCCGTCCACCAGCACAGGCGTGCCTGAGAATTGGCAGCGGAAGGGCTCCAGCGTTAGTTGGACCCGCTGCATGGGGCTGGCGTACACCGCATCGAAGGAGTGTCGGCTGAGCCATGAGGCCAGAGCTTGGGCCTGGGTATGTCCTCGGGCCGAAAGGGCCATGTCGATCGTGCCCCCGAACTTCTTGTGGTACAGGTCCTCTACTTCGGCATGCCGGCACAGAAAGAGTTGGGTCATGGGGCGATCAGGGCCTGCCGCTGGGCGGCGATGAGTTGCTGAATCCCTGGACGCCCGAGCGCGAGCAGGGCGGTCAACTCGGAGTCCGAGAACGTGGCCTCTTCACCAGCGCCTTGCAGCTCGATGAACTGGCCTTGGTTATTCATGACCAGATTCATGTCCACCGACGCATCCTTGTCCTCGACATAGTTGAGGTCGAGGAGCGGCACGCCCCTGAAAATCCCCACGCTGACCGCGGCCACCGAGCCTGTGATGGGGTTTTCGGTCAGCGAACCGGCGGCGTGAAGTTTTGCAATGGCAAGGCTGACAGCTACGAAGGCTCCGGTGATCGAGGCTGTTCGAGTGCCGCCATCGGCCTGCAGCACATCGCAGTCGATACACAAGGTACGGGGCCCGAGCTTTTCCAGATCGACGACCGCCCGCAGCGCGCGACCGATCAACCGCTGGATCTCCTGAGAGCGTCCATCGAGCTTGAGCTTGGAGATGTCCCGAGACTTCCGGTCCAAGGTGGAGTAGGGGAGCATCGAGTACTCCGCGGACAGCCAGCCACCGGGCACCTTTTGTTCCTTCATCCAACGAGGGACGGACTCTTCGACAGTGGCCGCACAAATGACTCGGGTGTTTCCCCACTCGATCAGCGTCGAGCCCGCGGCGTGCGGGGCAATGTGGTTTTGGAAACGGATCGGGCGGAGTTGGTCGTTGCGGCGACCATCGATTCGAACGGTATCAGTCATCGGGTCGGCGAGGCTGGGTGATTTCGGCCAAAAAGCAACGGGTACGGCAGAGTTTCGGGCATTTTGCTCTTTACGCTGCGCGGTTGAGCCCCGTAAAGCCATTCGTCATGGAAGAGTTGGGGTTCCCGGACCGTCATTACGTTGAAGCTGCCGAAGGCTGGTTGGGGCTTGGGGATGCTGCCGAAGCGTCGCGGGAATTCGAGCGACTCAGCCCAGGAGCAGCCGGCCACCCGGTCGCGTTGGAAATACACTGGCGGATATTGTCCGCCCAGTCGGCCTGGCCAGAAGCCCTTCGGGCCGCTCAGCGGTATATTGAAGCGGCTCCTCAATTGCCTGCCGGCTGGATTCACCAGAGTTACACGCTTCATGAACTTCGTCGGACCAACGAAGCCTTTCAATTCTTGCAAGCAATTGTGCTCAAATTTCCTGAAGAAAGTGTGATTCCGTACAATCTGGCGTGTTACGCCTGCCAGATGGGTCAATTGGATGTGGCGCAGCGGTGGCTGAATCAGGCAGTTCGCATCGGCGGTAAGGCGTCGGTCAAAGAGATGGCCGAAGAGGACACCGATCTAGAACCTCTGCGGTCTTACATTGAAGCCCTGTGATTGGCAGAGAGGGAGATGGAAGGGACGGCGTAGCCCCATCCGGAAGGATTTAGAGCACGGGAATCTTACGGCCTCTGCGGGCTCTGTGGGCCGCTGTTCGAATATCGAACCTTGTTCATCGTCGGAGGTGATAGCTTGTGAAAAATTTCACAAAGTCTCTTGACCCACAATTCGCGAAGATTAGCGTCCGACCGAACCTGAGGTCCAAATAGGAAAACGAAATGAAAAACACAATGAAGGTTGTCTCGATGGTGGCGGCGGTTGCAGCTTCCAGCGCTCTCGCAGGCGAGATCACCGGTAAAATCAAGATTACTGGCGAAGTTCCCCCTGCTCGGGAAATCACCCCGATCAAAGGTGACAAGTTGTGCGG
>JAPLUF010000169.1 GCA_026397755.1 Verrucomicrobiota bacterium | reverse complement strand
CCGGTGGATGTGAGCCATCCCCCTCGATCGCCTCGCCATCCCTGGTTGCGGTGAGCCGTTTGGGAACAAGCAGCAGGACGGGTAGGATCAGTGCGTAGACGAGGTTGGTTAGTATCACTGTTGGGATAAACCCTCCGTGGTTGTCGTAGATCCAAGTGCCCAGAAGGTCCCCCGCCCGGCTCGAGAAATAGTAGCACTCTAAAAACAGCATCATCGTCGCGCCCTGACAGCCAAACAGGATACGGGCTGCTGCCTCGGCGCTCTGGCCTCCCAGAGTCTGGCTGAGCAGACCACCGCCGATGCGGGGATCAGACTAGGCAGGGCTGATCCGATGCTAATCAAGCTGTTCATCTTACCCGATACGGCGCGCTTTTGTGCCAGGGTATTAATCACACCATAGATCGCGCTGGACACCATTAAAGACGGATACGAAACGGATCATTTTTCTTTGGATGATCCCGGTTTATTTTCTGGAATCGGGGTCAGGCACAGAATCTTGATCGTTCGAACCAATGATTCCGTGAGAACGGGTCGCTGGCCGCTAATGGGTGAGTGCCGCCAGAAGAGTGTGGAAGGCAGAATAACTAAGCGCTTACCCCTGGCACCCAGCGCTGCGCGCTCTGATGGGCCTGAGCAGGCAATAGAAGCCTCTAGCGGGTTTAGACCGACTCGACCCTTCGGAAGGGGCGTGCCGTGGTCGGGGTTGCATGATGGTTCTGGGCAGGGTGGCTATTTAAAGGCAGTTCGACGATGGGAGCTTGGGAGAAGAGGAGGGGAGGGCGGCCTTCGGGCTCCGAGGGCTCGGGTTCCCTAGATCGTGGGTAAAACTGGGTGTTTTCGCCAAAAAACCTCCATTTCCCCCTCCATTCGGGACCTCCTGTCTGAGGTGAAACTGATGGCATGACCTATGCTTTCCCTTTCAGCAACCCAGCGCTTCACCCGCGTTGTGCCTGATGACATGAACTTTTCTCGATACGAACGGGGGGATTTCTACGATGAGATGATCTCGTCGTCTGGAGAACCCCATCCCGCTTCCCGCCTGCTGGCTCGCGAGATTGAGGGACTGCCCTCCGGCGAACTCAAGATGCGACAGAAGGCGGCCGAGCGCGCGCTGATGCAGGCCGGCATTACCTTCAACGTCTACAGCGACAATCGCGGAGTCGAAAAGACCCTCCCCTTCGACCTCATCCCGCGCATCGTCTCGGGCACCGAGTGGAACCGCCTCGAGAAGGGCCTCCAGCAGCGCATCCTCGCCCTGAACCTCTTCCTCGACGACCTCTACCACGACCAGAAGATCCTTAAGGATGGGATCATCCCGAGGGAAGTCATCGCCTCCTCCACGGGCTTCCGGCAGCAGTGCGTGGGCCTCAAGCCGCCTCAGGGCATCTGGTGCCACGTCACGGGTACAGATTTGGTGCGGGATCAGACCGGCCAGATCTTGGTTCTCGAGGACAACATCCGCTGCCCGTCGGGCGTCTCCTATGTGATCGAGAACCGGCGCCTAATGAAGAGCCTCTTTCCCGAGGTATTCTCCGGCGCGCGCATTCGACCCGTGTCGAACTACGCCGCACGCCTGCGGGACATGCTCGAGTTCATCACGCCCGACGGCGGGACCCAACCCCGGGTGGTGGTGCTCACGCCGGGGCGCTACAACTCGGCCTACTTCGAGCATTCCTTCCTGGCTCAGCAAATGGGTGTAGAACTCGTTGAGGGCAGTGACCTGGTGGTGCACGAGGGATTTGTCTGGATGCGCACGACCAGTGGCTTCGAGCGGGTGGACGTGATTTACCGGCGCATCGACGACGACTTCCTTGATCCGAGGGCATTTCGCACCGACTCGATGCTGGGGGTCCCGGGCCTCATGGAGGTTTACAAGGCAGGCAACGTCGCCCTGGCCAACGCGCCGGGCACCGGCGTGGCGGACGACAAGGCGGTCTACGCCTACATCCCTCGCGTGATCCGCTACTACCTCGGCGAGGAGCCGATCATACCCAACGTCACGACCTACATTTGCTCGGAGGAGCAGGACCAGCGTTACGTGCTCGAGCACCTCGGCGAGCTGGTGGTCAAGGCCGCCAACGAGTCAGGCGGCTACGGCATGCTCATTGGTCCTCACTCGACGCGCGAGCAAATCGAGGAGTTCCGCCGGCTGGTGATCGCCAACCCGCGTAACTACATCGCCCAGCCCACACTGTCGCTCTCGAGGGTGCCCACGATTTGCGAGACCAATCTCGAGGGACGGCATGTTGACCTTCGCCCCTACATCCTCTACGGCCGCGATATTTTCGTACTGCCGGGTGGCCTCACCCGAGTCGCGCTGCGCAAGGGATCCCTCGTGGTGAATTCGTCGCAGGGTGGCGGCACCAAGGATACTTGGGTGCTGGCAGAGAACGACGATTCGCCGGCGCCCTCCACGGCCACCGCCGGCGGACGCCCCCAGTCGATGGTCCTGGCGTCACCCCTGATCTCCCATTGACCGCTCTCGACGACCAACCCGAACCGTTGAAGACCCACCGCACCCCGCACCCCCAAAAGCCATGCTGAGCCGCGTCGCCGATTCGCTCTATTGGATGAGCCGCTATGTTGAGCGGGCCGAGAACGTGGCCCGCATCATCGACGTCAACCTCAACCTGATGCTCGACAACCCGGTCGGAGGGGAGCAGCGATGGCAACCGCTCATCGACACCCTTGCCGATCACCAGGCCTTTGCGGGCCAAGGCACGGTGGCCGACTCGGAGAACACCATCCGGTTCCTGAGCTTCGACCCCGGCAACGGCAACTCCATCCTCTCCTGCCTTGGTGCGGCCCGCGAGAACGCCCGCTCGATCCGCGAGATCATTTCGTCGGAGATGTGGGAGCAGCTCAACAGCTTCTACCTGCGACTTCAGGACCAGGCAGTCCAGGGCACTGTCGGCCAAGAGACTTCGATGGCCTTCTACGCCGAGGTTAAGCAGGCCTGCCATCTTTTCAGCGGGATCACCGGCGCGACGATGACCCGCAATGAGGCGTGGCACTTTATTGAACTAGGACGGCTTCTCGAGCGCGCCGACAAGACCTCCCGAATCCTCGATGTAAAGTATTACATCCCGACCGGGTTGGGCGCCGAGGCCGCCGGCCTTGATGACATCCACTGGGCCGCGGTGCTTCGCAGCGCCAGCGCATTCGAAATGTACCGTAAGCGCCACGGCCGGATCCGCCCCGACGGAATTATCGAGTTCCTGCTGCTTGACCCCGACTTCCCGCGCAGCGTCCGACACTGCCTTGATGGGGTGCGCAGCTCCTTGCACCATATTACCGGCACGCCGATTGGCAGTTTCCGCAACCCGTCAGAGAAGTTGCTCGGACAGCTCTGCTCCGACCTCGCCTTCACGCAGGTGGATGAGATCGAGGACGAAGGGCTCCATGAGTACCTCGATGGCCTGGAGACCAAGATCAACCAGGTTGGTTCGGGGATCTACGATACTTTCTTCGCGTTCCGCACGCCCACGTTGAGTCGGCGCAGTCGCTACAACGAGGCGCATTGAGCCTCCGCACCACGCCATGGCCATCCACGTTGCCCTCCACCATCTCACCCATTACCGCTACGACAAGCCCGTCTCGCATGGGCCCCATGTGATCCGGTTGCGTCCGGCCCCCCACAGTCGGACGCGCATTTTGAGCCATTCGTTGCGTATTAACGGAGGGGTTCACTTCATCCACTGGCAGCAGGATCCATTCTCGAACTGGAACGCCCGGCTGACCTTCCCGGAACCGATGTCTGAGCTGCGGATCGAGGTCGACCTCGTGGCCGAGATGTCGGTGCTCAACCCGTTTGATTTCTTCCTCGAGCCCGACGCCAGCGAGTTCCCGTTCGATTACGAGCCGACGCTCGCTCAAGATTTAGAGCCCTTCCTCAGGGTCACGCCGCCCGACGGACCGATGCTCGAATTCCTCCACCGCCTGTGTCGCGATCTGCTGAGCACCGATGGCTGGCCGCATTCCGGGACGCACGGCAAACGACTTCCGACCATGGACTTCGTTGTCGCGCTGAACCGTTGCGTGCAGGAAGCCGTCAAGTACCTCATCCGCCTCGAGCCCGGGGTTCAGTCGCCTACCGAGACGCTTCGTTTGGGCTCCGGATCTTGCCGCGACTCGTCTTGGCTGCTGGTGCATGTCATGCGCCACCTGGGCTTGGCGGCGCGGTTCGTCAGTGGCTATTTGATTCAACTGACGCCCGACCTAAAGGCGCTGGACGGTCCCTCGGGCGTAGAGAACGACTTCACCGACCTGCACGCCTGGTGTGAGGTTTATCTTCCCGGAGCCGGATGGATAGGACTCGACCCCACCTCCGGGATGCTGGCCGGCGAGGGGCATATCCCCTTGTCCTGCACCCCCGAGCCCGGCTCGGCGGCCCCCGTCACCGGGGCGGTTGGCCCTTGCCAATCGGAGTTCGTGCACGAGATGCGCGTCGCCCGGATCCATGAGAGTCCGAGGGTAACCCGACCCTACTCCGAGGAGCAGTGGCAGCGGATCTTGCAGGTAGGCCAACAGGTCGATGGCGACTTGGTCGATGGCGACGTGCGGTTGACCTTCGGTGGGGAACCCACCTTCGTCTCCATTGACGATCCCCAGGGCCCAGAATGGAACACGACGGCGGTGTCGGTCCGCAAACGGGTGCTCTCGGGCGACTTGCTGCGCCGGCTCAAGCGCCGGTTCGCCCCGGGCGCTCTGCTCCACCACGGGCTCGGGAAATGGTATCCGGGTGAGCAACTCCCCCGATGGGCGCTCTCGGCGTTCTGGCGTAAGGATGGCGTGCCCATCTGGCGGGATGAGTCGCTCATCGCTGACGAATCGCGGGATTACGGCCATGGCACCACCGAGGCGCAGGCGCTGGTCGCCGGCATCGCCCGACGGCTGGGTGTCGACGAGGCCCGCATCTTACCCGGTTTCGAGGATGTCTTTTACCACACCTGGCGGGAACGCCGACTCCCGAGCAACGTCACCGCCGAGGCCTCGCGCCTAAAGGACGCTCTTGAGCGGGAGCGCCTGGCGAGGATCTTCCAGCAAGGCATTGGTTCGGTGGTCGGCTACGCACTTCCGCTCGAGGCCGACGGTCTTAGCGCTTGGCAAAGTGGCCCGTGGTTTTTGCGCGATGACGATACGCTGTGGCTCATCCCGGGTGACTCGCCGATGGGCCTGCGGCTGCCGCTAGACTCGATTCCCTGGGTCTCTGAGCTGGATCAACCGCGCGTGATCGCGCCGGACCCCACCGTATTTCAGCCACCGTTGCCTCGGGAGTTCCGGATGGCGATGCAGGCTCGTGTGGTGCGGTCGATGGATGCCTTCGCCCGCTCGGCCAGTGCGTTCCCCGAGTCCGGTGCCGGACGACCCCGACCGCAGGCATCTGGGGACCGCCGACCCGCGCACGGCGAGTCGGCCGATTGGATTGTCCGGACGGCCCTCTGCGTTGAACCGCGGGAAGGGCGGCTCCACGTGTTCATGCCGCCCATGCCCTCGACTGAGCGCTACCTCGATTTGGTTGCGGCTATCGAGGACACCGCCAGAAGCCTCTCCACGCCGGTGATTATCGAGGGCGAACCGCCGCCCCGTGACGCGCGGTTGGAACGGTTGTCTGTGACGCCGGACCCCGGGGTGATCGAGGTGAATATCCACCCGAGCCGGAGCTGGGACGACCTGGTCAACCGCACGACGGCGGTTTATGACGAGGCCCGGAAGACGCGGTTGTGTGCCGAGAAGTTCATGCTCGACGGACGTCACACCGGGACGGGCGGCGGCAACCACATTGTCCTCGGGGGCGAAACTCCGGCCGATTCGCCGTTCCTCCGGCGCCCTGACTTACTGAGATCGCTCCTGGCCTACTGGCAGAACCACCCATCCCTCAGCTGGGTTTTCAGCGGGCTCTTCATCGGCCCCACCAGCCAGGCCCCGCGTATCGACGAGGCTCGCCATGACGCGCTCCACGAGCTGGAGGTGGCCTTCCGCCAGGTGCCACCGCCCGACACTCAGGTGCCGCCCTGGTTGGTGGATCGCCTGTTCCGCAATTTGCTCGTCGACTCCAGCGGCAATACCCACCGCGCAGAGTTCAGCATAGACAAGCTCTACTCACCCGATTCGTCCACGGGCCGGCTGGGCCTGGTCGAGATGCGGGGCTTTGAGATGCCTCCAGATTCGCGCATGAGCCTGGCTCAGCAGCTCCTTATCCGTGCACTGGTCGGCCGGTTCTGGAAGGAACCTTACTCCAACGGGCTGGTCCGATGGGGGAGCGACTTGCACGACCGGTGGATGTTGCCCCATTTCTGCCGCACCGACTTCAATGAGGTGCTGCGGGATTTGCGGGATGCGGGCTATCCGTTCGAGTCTGAGTGGTTCGATCCGCACTTCGAGTTCCGCTTCCCGAGGCTCGGCGACTTCGCCCAGCGGGACATCCATGTGGAACTGCGAACGGCACTTGAGCCGTGGCATGTCCTCGGCGAAGAACCGGCCGGCGGCAGCACCGTTCGCTACGTTGATAGTTCCCTCGAACGACTTCAGGTCTTCGCGAAGGGCATGGTAGGCAGCCGTTTCGCGCTCACATGCAATGGCCGGCGGGTTCCCCTGCATCCCACAGGCACCTCCGGCGACCAGGTCGGTGGGGTTCGCTATCGGGCCTGGCAGCCGGCCCAGTGCCTTCAGCCCACCATCGGCGTGCATGCGCCGCTGGTCTTTGACCTCGTGGACACTTGGAACCGCCGGTCGCTCGGTGGGTGTACTTACCACGTGTCACACCCGGGTGGACGCAACCACGAGTCGTTCCCGGTCAACGCCTACGAGGCCGAGAGCCGCCGATTGGCGCGCTTTATGACCCACGGTCACACTCCCGGCGTCGTTGAGGTTCCGCCCCCAGTGCGACTGGAGGAAATTCCCTTCACCCTCGATCTCCGTTGCGTCTAACCATTCTCGCGGCCCGCGGGACGCACACGAACCGCGGGGAAGCCCGTCGGGACAGCCCATCGACACGATGCTCGAAACACAACAGGGGACCGCGTTGATCGTGGCCGCCGGCGCTCGCCGGATGGCCGACGGGATGCCGGCGCCGCATGACGAATGCTTCGGTGAGGGAGGCCGTCCGAGGCCCCAGTGGGCCGGGATGATCGATGCCGTCGAGCGACTGGGCACCGCACGGCTGAACGCCCGTTGGGACGAGGGGCTGCGGATGATTCGGGAGCATGGGGTGACTTACAACGTGTATGGCGACCCTCAGGGGCGCGATCGCCCCTGGTCGCTGGACCCCGTGCCCTTGATCCTTTCGGCCCCGGAGTGGCGAGACCTCGAGGCGGGCTTAATTCAGCGATCGCGACTCTTAGACCTCGTCCTGAGAGATCTGTACCTCGGGACGCAGCGACTCATCGTCGACGGGTTCATTCCCCCAGAGCTCGTCTACTCCAACCCCGGATTCCTGCGTCCTTGCCGCGGCCTGCCGGTAGTAGGCCAGGTGATGCTTCACCTCTACGGGGCGGACCTCATCCGGTCGGCCTCGGGCGAGTGGATGATCTTCGCCGACCGGACCCAGTCTACCAGCGGAGCGGGTTACGCTCACGAGAACCGCAAGGTTGTTTCGCGGGTGCTCCCGGACGAAATCCGCGAGGTGTCCGTGCGCAGCCTCTCGCCCTTTTTTCGGAGCCTTCGATCCATCCTCGAGTCGCTGGCGCCGGGCCGACGGGAGAACCCGGTGATGGTGCTTTTGACCCCGGGTCCGCTCAACGCGACCTACTTCGAGCATGCCTACCTCGCTCGCCATCTAGGCATACCGCTGGTCGAGGGAGCAGACTTAATGGTGCGCGATCTGCGGGTCTGCCTGAAGACTCTCGAGGGGCTTCAGCCCGTTGACGTCATTTTGCGGCGGGTCGACGACGGCTTCTGCGACCCGCTGGAGCTCCGGGCGGAGTCGGTGCTTGGTGTCCCAGGGCTGGTGCAGGTGGCCCGCGCCGGCCATGTGACGATCGCCAACGCCCTGGGCTCGGGCTTGCTCGAGAGCCCAGCTTTTTTAGCATTTCTTCCAGCACTGTGTCGCCACTTGCTGGATGAGGACCTCCTGCTGCCGTCGGTTCCTACTTGGTGGTGTGGCGAGGCGGAGGGGCTGCGGTACGTCACCGGTCAGCTCGAGCGTCTGGTGATCAAACCTGCCTTCGGGCTCCGTCGGGGTCGCAGTTGGTTCGGGCACCAGCTGGCCGCTGCCGACAAAGCCCGCCTGTTAGAACTCATCGCCTCCAGGCCCCAAGACTTCGTCGCCCAGGAGTGTGTGCTGCCCTCGTCGGCTCCGGTGTGGACCCCCAGAGGCTTCGAGCGGCGCTCGGTGCTGCTCCGGGCCTATGTGGCGACTGACGGCTCCGAGCATGCCGTACTCCCCGGTGGGCTCACGCGGGTGGCGGCCTCGGTGGAGGACCCTCTGGTCTCCATGCAGGGCGGAGCCGGAAGCAAGGACACCTGGGTCTTGTGTTCGGGCGAGGATGACGGCGAGGAATCGTTGTCGGCGATACCGGCCCATGCGTCCACCGACCGACGTCTGACCGGGCTGCCAAGCCGGGCTGCCGACAGTCTTTTTTGGCTAGGGCGCTACACCGAGCGACTGGAGCAGCGCTTGCGAGTGCTCCGCTGCGTGCTCGGACAACTGGCTTCGGACACTTCGCCCGCGACCTCCGGCCGTGACGATCGGCTGAGCCACCTGCTGGCCGGCATCGGGCTCCTCCCCGTGCTGGCCGAGGCGGCCGCCAAAGAACCGTCCACGCTCACCGGGGATCCTTCCGCCACGAATTCAGACAACGGACCGGCGGACCTGACCCGGAAGGTGCTCGAATGGATCTACCGCTTCGACGGCCCTGGCTCGATTCCCGACCTCATGGGGCGGATTCGTCAGAACGCGGCGGCCGTTCGGGACCGCTTTTCGGGCGACACTTGGCAGATCCTCGACCGACTCGTGCCCCAACCCGATGTTCCGACAACCCGGCGTTCCATCGCCCATGCGCTCGGCCTGGTGCAGGGCCTCATTCTGAACCTCGCGGCGTTCAATGGTCTGGCCATGGAGAACATGACCCGCGGACCGGGATGGCGATTCCTCGACGTGGGCCGCCGCTTAGAGCGGGGCTTCTCGATGACCACCCTAATGACGGCCGCCGCCTTCGTTCCGGGATCACCGACGCCGCTCCTCGAGGTGATCCTGGACATCGCCGACAGCGGCATGACTCATCGCCAGCGCTACTTCGCCAGCGCTCGCTGGCCCGATGTGATCGAGGTATTGGTGCGCGACGAGTCGAACCCGCGGGCCCTAGCTTTCCAGTTGTCGGCTTTTAGAAACCATCTCGACGCGCTGCAGGGCGAGTTTCGGGTTGGAGTCGACAACCGGTGGTCAGCCCTGATCGAGGGCATTCAGGGCAGGCTCTTGTCGGCCGAATTCGCACGCGAGGTCTCGGAGTGCGAAGGATTTGACCTGCACACGCTGATTGCCCTCATGGAGACCTGCGCTCAGGGCTTGAGCGGGCTCTCCGACGATTTGACCCACCGCTACTTCAGTCACACGTATTTCCGGGTCAGTTAACTCTCTGGCGTTTCTCCTGAGGTAAAGCCTATGCAACACCTGGTCTACGACATCGTCCACGTCACTGAGTACGACTACCAGGGGGCCGTGTCAGTGTCTCACCACCTGCTGCGGCTCGAGCCCCGGAGGACGCCTCGGCAGCAGTGCCGCCACCACGAGTTTCAGATCTTCCCCAAGCCCTCGGTTGTCACCTCCCACGGTGACTATTTTGGCAACCGAGCGCATTTCATCGCGGTCGAGTACCCGCACGGTTCGCTCTCCATTACCTCGAAGGCGCGAGTGGCTGTATCACCTGCGTTCTTGCCCGACACGTCCGAGACGCCCGCCTGGGAGACGGTGCGGTCGCGGTGCCGCGTGGACCGAACCTGGGCAGCGCTCGAGGCCAACGAGTACACCCATCCCTCGCCGCTAGTGCATACTTCGCCGGAGTTTGCCGACTACGCACTGGAGTCGTTCACCCGAGCGCGGCCGATTTTCGAAGCCCTGTCAGACCTCATGACGCGCCTGCAGTCCGACTTTCGGTTCGACCCCACGGCGACCACTGTCTCGACGCCCCTTGCCGACTTCCACAAAAACCGAAGGGGTGTCTGCCAAGACTTCGCCCACTTCCTCATCGCCTGCCTGAGATCCATCGGCCTGCCGGCCCGCTATGTGAGCGGCTACCTCGAAACCGACCCACCTCCGGGCCTGCTTAAACTGCGCGGGGTCGACGCCTCGCATGCCTGGGTCTCTCTGTTCTGCCCCGGGATTGGCTGGATTGACGCCGACCCAACCAATAACTGTTATGCCTCGCTGCGGCACATTTCCATCGGCTGGGGCCGCGACTACGGGGACATCTCTCCGGTGCGCGGCGTGCTGATTGGCGGCACCCAGCAAATCCTTCGCGTGTCCGTCGACGTGAGCGCCCTTTCGCCGGACGCCGGTGCGGAGGATGCCCCAACTATCCAGGCCGGTGCCGCTGTGTCTGCGGCGTCGCCGTCGAGGTAGAACACTTCGGCTCGTCGCAATACGGCAAGACGAGCGAAGCGGCACGGTTTTGATCTCGAGGGTCCAGCGTGGGTGTACCCGCCATCTTTACCATTCCTTCACAAATTAAAGCCCCGTTCCACACACGGGCTTGAAGTCTATCCTGCGAAGTCTGAGGGACACGATCCGGGCACGGCGGCTCAAACAGGAGAAACCTGTTCCCGATAGGCCCGGTCATTCTGAGACGATCCAGATGAACCCCAAAATCCTAACCTTACTGATCACAGCCGTGTGGTCTTTGGCCATCGCACCGGCGGCCCTTTCGCAAAATGACACCGACCGCCCGCCGGGGCCTCCGCTCGACTTCGGTGGGCCGCCGCCCTTTGGCCCTGGTGGCCCTGGAGGAAGGCCCCGCGGTCCAGGTGGTCCAGGTGGTCCAGGTGGTCCGGCTTTGACGCCCAAGACGTTATTGGTGTCCCGCTTCGACCAAAATGGCGACAAACGCCTTGATGCCCAAGAACGGAAGGTAGCCCGCGAATTCCTCATCGGAGAAAAGGCTGCCGGACGAATCCGCGGCCGGGGGCCCGGCGGCCCGGGCGGGCGTGGAGGCCCCCCTGGAGGCCCTCGGGGCGGCGACGAATCCATTCAACCGACTCCCGGTCCAACGCGGACGCCGGCCGAGGTTAAGAACTATCCCGACGCACCATTGTACGAAGAGGGCATCTTGCGAACCCTGTTCCTCCAGTTTGAGAGTGCCGATTGGGAGAAGGAACTGGCCGACTTCAACAACACCGATGTGGAGGTGCCGGCCACCCTCATGGTCGATGGGAAGACTTACCGCGAAGTGGGCGTGCACTTCCGGGGCATGTCCTCCTTTTTTACGGTGCGGGAGGGGCAAAAGCGCTCACTCAATGTGTCGTTGGATTTCGCCCACAAGGATCAGGCCATCGGCGGAAACAAGACCCTCAACCTGCTCAATTCCCATGAAGATCCATCCTTCCTAAGGACGGTGCTTTACAGCCATATCGCTCGGGAATACCTGCCCACACCGAAGGCCAATCTCGTTCGAGTGGTGATCAACGGCGAGAACTGGGGCGTCTATGCCAGCGCTCAGCAATTCGACAAACACTTCACCCAAGAGTTCTTCGGATCCACTCAAGGAAACCGGTGGAAGGTGTCGGGCAGCCCCAATGGCCGTGGCACCCTCGCCTACCTGGGATATGAGCCTGCTCCCTACAAGAAGATCTATGACCTCAAGAGCAAGGACAGCGAGAAGGCCTGGAAGGATTTGATCCAACTGACCCGCGTCCTCAACCAAACTCCGGCCGATCAACTGGAGTCGGCCCTTGCACCCCTCCTCGACATCGACGGGGCCTTGCGCTTCCTCGCGGTCGAAAACGCGCTCATTAACAATGACGGCTATTGGATTCGCACCAGTGACTACGCGCTCTATCAAGATCCCCAAGGGCGCTTCCATTTGGTGCCGCATGACATAAACGAAGGCTTGAGCCGCCCTGGCGGGCCCGGCTTCGGCGGTGGTCCGGGTGGACGCCGCGGTCCGGGTGGTCCGAGTGGTCCGGGCGGAGGAGGCAATCGCGTCGATGGAGTGAAGTTAGATCCGCTGTTTGCCGCGCAAGATGCTAACAAGCCGCTCATCTCTAAACTGCTAGCCGTGCCAGCGCTGCGCGAACGCTATCTGAGGCATGTTCGAACCATTGCTGAGAAATCGCTCGATTGGCAGAAACTCGGTCCGCTGGTCGAGAAGCTTCACAACCTCATTGCCGACGATGTGCGTGCCGACGGCCGCAAGCTGGATTCCACCGAGGCCTTCGAGAAGAGCCTTACCCAAGATGTGGCCGGCCACGGCTTTGGTCCCGGCGGCGGAGGTTCCATGGGACTCAAAAACTTTGCGGATCAACGACGCAGCTATTTGATGGAGTACCGTCCTGCGGCCGGGTCTCCCTCACCAACCCCTTCGCCTTAAAGGAACGAGGTCCGTCCAAGAATTCTGACAGATTCACGAGCGATCGTTGGTGGAAGACTGCCGATGGGCTGGGTATCCGATCTCTGCGCTTTGAGGGGTCGGATCGTTCAGAGGTTGAACGGGAGATCCCGGCCATGTGATTTGTTTTAAGAACCGTTGACTGACCTTGATTTTAGAATTTCCAAACCAGATCGACCGTCACGCGGTCCTTGAAAATGTCGGCCGGATCAGCCACGCCCACTTCGTAGGCCATGCCGAAATCCACCAAAGCGCACAAATGAGAGCGGAAACCCACGCCCGCGGCCCCTTGGTATCGTCCTGAGGCATTGCTGCTGCCGAAGTTGATCACATCAAACCCTTCGGACCGCAGACCGATGGCGTTGCCGCTGCTGACCGTCAGGAACGAATTGTAGGAAACGAACGGAGTGAACCAACGGTGCACTGCGTAATCGGCCATCACATTGAATCGAAGATTTGAAGTGTTGGCATCGGCATCAAAAGGAACGGTGCCGCCGATGTTGCCGTTGAGATGAAACTGGTTCCATCCCTTGATTGCCGAGACGAAGACATCAGCGCGTCCTTTGCCCTCTCCTTGAAACACTTCGGAATTGCCCGTGGGCACGGTGACCGTGAAACCCGGGGTCAACGCGAACTGGTTAGCGGCATCCTGGATCACCGCATACTTGAGTCCCGCGGCCAGATCATTCCATCCATCTAAGGTGGTCCCGTTGTCCAAATGGATTCGAGTATAACCGTCGCGGGTGGCGATGAACGCCAAACGATCGTTGATTGCATAGCGCAGTTGCACCGCATAGACCTGCGCATTGGCACCCACGCCCAACAAACCAGCGTCGAGCCGATGATAAGCGAAGAGGGGGCGCACCTCGCTCTGGATTAGAGCCGATTCGAAATAGATGGGATTGGCCACGGGCGCGATGG
>JAPLUF010000072.1 GCA_026397755.1 Verrucomicrobiota bacterium | reverse complement strand
GTCGAAAAAGCCATTAGCGAGGTGTGGGACACGCTGGCCATCGCCTTCGGTCTGGTAGTGCTCATCATCTTCGTTTTTCTCCGCGATTTGCGGGCGACGTTCATCTCGATTGTGGCCATCCCGGTGTCCATCATCGGTACCTTCGCGGTGCTCCATCTTATGGGCTATTCGGTGAACATCCTCACCATGCTCGCGCTAGTGCTGGTCATCGGAATCGTGGTGGACGACGCCATCGTGGTGATGGAGGCCATTTACCGGCACATCGAAGAGGGGATGAAACCCATGGCGGCGGCCTTCAAGGCCATGGACGAAATTAGCTACGCGGTCATCGCTATCACCCTGTCGCTGGTGGCGGTCTTCACGCCGCTGGCCTTCCAGAAAAGCACCACGGGCCGTCTCTTCGTGGAGTTCGCCGTGGCTGTCTCGGTTTCGGTGATCATCTCGGCGTTTGTTGCGCTCACCTTGTCGCCGGCCATCGCTGCTCGGGTGCTCAAGCCCATCCAGGTCAAGAAGGCCACAGGGTTATTTGGTGTGTTTGAGGCGATCCTTGATGCAGTGACTCGCGGCTACCTAAGTTCTCTGCGCTGGGCCCTGCGTCACCGCTTCCTGTCGGTGCTGGTGACCTTGGGAACCGTGGCCTTGATGGTCTTTGCTTATCGGGGCTTGGATAAAGACTTTCTGCCGCAGGAGGATAAGGGTCGGATATTTGCGATCGTCCTCACTCCGAACGGTTCCACGAGCGAGTTCACTGATCGTCAGCTCCGCAAGGCCGAGGCCATCGTAGCCAGTTACCCGGAGGTGGAAAGCTACGGCGCCATCGTGGCTCCGGGCTTCAGTGGTCCCGGTCAGGCTTCGTTCGGAATTGTTTTTGTGACCTTCCAAGATCGCTCACTACGGAAACGCTCAACCCAGGAAATCGTCAACGGACCGGGTGGGATGTCGCAGCGTTTCTTTGCCGAGGTTGAAGGTGGCTTCGCTATTGCTAACCTTCCTAAGGCCATCGAGGTGGGCTTCAACAACTCGCCTTTCGAACTGGTGGTCCAGAATCAAGACCTCGAAACGCTCAACCAGACGGTGCAGGCGCTCTTGCCTCGTATTAGTAGACTGACCAACGCTGCGGGCCAACCCCTGCTCAAGAACATCCGGGTCAGCTATGAGGTGGACAAGCCCGAGCTGCGCCTCTCGGTGGATCGCAATCGAGCCGCTGCGCTGGGGGTGAGCATCGAAGACATTTCTCGGACGCTTCAAATCCTCTTCGGTGGCCTAGATTTGAGCCGTATGAAGGTGGGTGGCAAGGAGTACGACGTGATCGCCCAGTTGGAGCGGGCCTCCCGACTCACACCGCAGGAGTTGGACGCGGTGTATGTCCGCAATCAGCGCGGGGAACTCATTCAGCTCAACGCCCTTGTGACTCGAACGTCCGGCGCAGCCCCCAATTCCATCAGCCACTACGGTCGACTCCGCAGCGCCAGCATTACGGCCTCTCCGGGCGGCATTCCCATTGGGGTTGTGGTGGAGCAAGTTCAGCCGCTCCTGAAAGATTTGCCGGCGGGAACGCTTCATACGTGGGAAGGGGAATCGAAGAACCTGGCCGACAGCACCGGTGAGATTTGGTTCGTGCTCGGTCTGGCTGCGATCATCGTCTACATGACCCTCGCTGCGCAGTTCGAGAGCCTGATCCATCCCTTCACCGTCATGCTGGCGTTGCCGTTGGCCGCGGTCGGCGCTTTCGGGTTGCTGTGGTTGCTGGCCTTCCTGGGCAAGACCGGGGTGATCCCAGTGATCCCCTCCATGAACATC
>JAPLUF010000022.1 GCA_026397755.1 Verrucomicrobiota bacterium | reverse complement strand
CTCAATGTCGGTTTGACGGCGATGACTAACCTCATCCAACCGGTGATCATCGTGGCCATCGCCTTTGTGGTCGGCTTCATGCTCTTGGGCGTGATGTCGGCAATGTTCAAGATCACCGAGAGCATTTCCACTCGCTAAGAGACTGAAGTGATGAGGACGGCCTTCCACATTCGGTTCCAGGGTGCCGCCGCCCGCGCCGCCTTCACCATGATCGAACTGGTAGTGGCGGTGATGCTTGTGTCCGTGATGATGTTCGTGGCGGTTCCCCGCTTCATGGCCAACAAGAAGGGGCCCATGGCCGAGGCCCTCGAGGTCATGGAATCGGCCTGCAATGAAGCGCGGGCTCGGGCCATCATGGGCAATCGACCGATGCAGGTGGTGCTCTACGGTGCAGAGGGTCGGGTTCTGGTCGAACCCGCTCCAGAAGGCGTGATGGGAGCCACCAACGGGGTTTCGATGGCCTCGTTTGATCGGCTTCGGGATTCCCAGTCCATGAGTTCTGGTCCCTTGGCTAAACCTCCGTACCATGGGCAACTCAATGACGATGTCGCCTTCCGAAGTCTTTTGGTGAACGGACAGAACATGATGAGTTCCCCGTTGGCTGCGATCCGGTTCTTTCCCAATGGAACGAGCGATGCGATGACCGCCGAACTGAGTTGGCTAAAAGGAGGGCTCGACGTGAAGCGACTTGTTTTGGAAGTCATCACGGCACGGCTTTCGATCGAGGACCTTCGATGAGGTGCCGCCCAGTCATAATAGGCCGCCAAGGTCAGGCCGGTGCGGCGTTCACGTTGATCGAGGTGGCTGTCGCGTCGGCCATCATGGCGCTGGCGCTCTTCGGGTTCATCTCGGTTTGTTCCACGGCGCTTAAATCGGCCAAATCCCTCAACCGGGTCGAGGTGGACGCCAGTAGTCTCGCGGCCGAGTTGTCGATCTCCAATCGCCTGGAGGAAATGTCCGACCACGGCGACTTCGGCAAGCTCTACCCCGGCTACCAATGGAGCCGTTCGGTCTATGAGGTGGGAACCAATGGTTTGTTCCGTGCCGACTTTGTCATCATAGGTGGTCCTAAAGGTTCGGAGCGCCGCATGAGCGCGCTCTATTTCCCCAAACAATATGTCCAGGGGGCCCGATGATGAGAGGATTGAGGGAGGGCAGCGCCCGGTCTTTGCGGCGGGGAGGCTTCACGGTGATGGAGGTCATGGTGGCCATCTTCCTCTTCGCTCTGATCCTCATGATGATCTACTCGACTTGGAGACTGATCTTCCAGAGTTCCCAGGCTGCGATTCGTTCGACCACAGATGCCCAGCGGGCTCGGATGGCCATGCGCACCGTAGAAGACGCCCTCGCGTCGGCCACGATGTTTGCATCCAATCCGCGGCTTTACTTCTTTCAAGCCGACACGGCGGGTCAATTTGCCGCGGTGAGCTTCGCGGCCGACCTTTCGGATTCGTTCCCTAACAGCGGAATGTTCGGAGGCGAACGCATCCGCCGTGTCAGTTTCTACGTTCCTCCGGGTGGCAACGACTTGGTGCTCGAACAGAACTCCTTGCTGGCTGACTTTGAGCGCGGAGGCGAGCCGGCGAGCATTGTCTTGGCGCGCGAGGTTCAGCTCTTTCAGTTGGAGTTCTGGGATGGTCAGCAGCGGGACTTTGTCGAGGAGTGGCTTTCGACCAATCAGTTGCCGGTGATCGTCCGTGTGACACTGGGTTTTGGTGTGTCGAAGGGTTCTCGTGAGCCAGCGCAAATCGTCAGCCGGGTAGTTCGCTTACCGACCGTTGCGGTGCCCCGCGAGGCTCAGGGAGTGATAGGAGGTGCCCCATGATGAATGACTTCGTCCAGACACGGGGCAGCCCCAAAAATCACCAACGGGGTGTGGCGCTGCTGATGGTCATGCTGCTGATCTTCGCTATGGCGGTCATCGTCACTGCCTTTGCCTACACGATGAAGGTTGAGGGTCGACTGGCAACTCGCACCCAGAGCGAGAGCGAAATGGAATGGATGGGACGCTCAGGCATTGAGATGGCCAAATGGGTTCTATCGTTGTCCCGGCAGATACCCGGCGAACAGACTTACGACGGACTTAACCAGTTTTGGGCCGGTGGTGTGGGGCCGACGAACATCGCGGACAATCCTTTCGAGGGTGTCTCCTTGACGGACGTGCCTCTTGGGGATGGTACCATTTCCATCGAGATCGTGGACGCAGAGCGTTACCTCAACATTAATTCCATCGCCACGCGCAATCCTCAGTTGCTGGAGCTGATCTTGCAGATGTGTGGTGCCGGAGGCTCGGACTCGGCCGATGTTTCTTCAGCAATCCGGGACTGGATCGACCCCAATGACGATTCGGCCATGGGTGGCGGCGCAGAGAGCGATTTCTACCGGATGCTCAATCCTCCTTATGTCGCTAAAAATGGTCCGATCGATGACATGTCGGAACTGCTCAAAATCCGTGGGATTACTCCGCAGTTGTACTGGGGCCCTCGCAGTGGCGGCGGTAGTGGCGGTAGTGGCGGTAGGCACTCGGTTGATTCAATGGGGCGGCGCGTCCAGTCCACCTTTCTAGGACAGAGCATCGCGGGATCGGTGGGATTGGCAGAGGTATTCTCGGCGGTGTCCAGCGGCCAGGTGAATATCAATACGGCTCCCTATCCTGTTTTGGTCATGCCTGTTTTGGTCATGGCCTGCGGTGGTGACGAGAACATTGCCCGCAACATCCAAGAACAGCGCGCGGGCATCGACGGGGTGGATGGCACCTACGACGACACACCAGCCCGCGGGCCCCAAGACATCGCCCGCTTGCAGGGGGTTCCGGTGATGCCCAACCAAGGCACGCCGCTGGCGGTTTTTTCGACCGTGAGCAGTACCTTCGAAGTTCGTGTCACTGCGCGTTTGGGGGCTTTGTCCCGCCGGTACATCGCAGTCTTGCGACGCACGAGTCTGCGGGACATGCCCGTGCTGACCTTTCGCCGGGAGTGAGCCTCGGTTGGAATGTCGTCTGACAAAGAGCGAGTCCTCAGATCCGATTTAAAATCGCCGGGCGCGTTCTCTGTGAGCTGGGAGGCCGGCCCACGAGAGAGCTCACGAGATGAATCACTGAACGGGGGTGGCGACCGAGATCTTGAAGAAGCATTGCCAGCCGCCGTAGTCGGAGCCGAGCGAGACTCGCTTGTTGGACTGCCATTCAACGTGGCCGTCTTCGAAGCCAAAGTTACCGCCTTCCCATTGTAATCGGTGAACCAGTTCAGCTTGGGGTCGAGCATGTTGGTCGTCTTGGAACCCAAGGTCTGCATGCGGTCGATGATGATGGGGGCTGCTTCGTACATGCCACCGAGTTTCTTTTTGAAAAACCACTCAGAAGTACCCTGGGCTCCGCCGGTGACATCGGAGTCTCCGGTTCGCCGACCTGGTAAGTAGAAGTAACCGGTCAATTGGGGCTCATTGTCGGTGCTAATCATCCCGCGTTCTGCGGCGCGGTGCCAGTCATCGGTCGGGCAGAACAGGACATCGTTGGCGGCACGGGTGTTGTTGGCCGAGGTGCGGCGATTCTTGATGAGGTAGCCGTTCCAGAAGTTGCTCATGGTGGGCATCATCCAGCTAAATCCGGCGCCGCCACTGTTGTCTGGGAAGGAGTTCTGGTTGTCGGAGGCGTACAGGTTGACCGCGATGCCCCACTGTTTGCAGTTGCTCGCGCAGAGGGTCTTCACTGCCTTGGATTTGGCCCGAGACAAGGCGGGCAGGAGCATGCCGGCGAGGATTGCGATGATGGCGATGACCACCAGCAACTCGATCAGGGTGAAAGCACTGGTGCAGCGGCAGCGTTGACTGTTCATGGCTTGGGGTGACGGATTTTGGGGATACAGTCTGTTTCTAACGTTCCGTACGGTGAGAGCTAGTGAAATTTTCGAAACGGTGAAAATGGATCTTCGCTGGAAGGGCTTGCGGTCGGAGGGAACGTGAGACATTCCCGAGCTCCCTTCGTCCCGTCACCGCGGACTGGGCGGCAAGAATCGGGTGGGGGGCGTTGGGGGAAAACGAGGGATTTAAAAACAAAGCCGCCCCGGCCGATGAATCGGCCGAGGCGGCGGTTGGGGCTTCGATTAGTTCCGCGACTTGGCCAACTCGTCGTTGTTCATGGCGTTGAAGATCTTCCACTCCTCATTGTGAAAGGTGGGGTCCGGGCGGAAGCTGAGCTTGGCGAAGAATTTCTTCTCCAATTCGATGAGCAACTTCTCGTCGCGGGTCCGCAAGCGATCAAGGACGCGCGGGTTGCAGACGATCTTGACTTGGAAGTCGCCGTCGTCCCGCGGGCGACCTTTGAGGATTTGGGTCAGCTTGCGCTGAATTTCGACACTCATGGTCTCGGCGCTCTTGATGACGCCACGGCCCGTGCAGTGCTCGCAGTCGTCGTAGAGCGATGAACGCACGCTCTCAGTCTGGCGCTGGCGGGTCATTTCCATGAGCCCGAGCTGCGAGAGAGGCAGGACGTGCGTCTTAGCCTTGTCCCGCTTGAGGTTGTCCTTCATCCGTTGATAAATGGACTGCTGGTCGCGGCGCGACTTCATGTCGATGAAGTCTAGTACGATAATGCCGCCCATGTTTCGCAGGCGGAGCTGGCGGGCGATTTCGTCGGCGGCGTCTTGGTTCACCTTGAGGATCGTCGCGTCGTGATCCTTGGTACCGGCCTGCTTGTGCTTGCCGGTGTTCACGTCGATGGCCACGAGGGCTTCGGTTTCGTCGATGATGAGGTAGCCGCCGCTCTTCAGGTTCACCTGGCGGCTGAAAGCAGCCTCGAGTTGGCGGGTGATGTTGTAGCGGTCGAACAGCGGCTCAGCCTCGTTGTAGAAGTGAACCTTGCGCACGGAACGGGGACTGATGCGCTTAATGCTGTCGCGGATCGATTCGAACTTCTTGAGGTCGTCGATGACGATCTTGTCGACGTCTTCGGTGAGGAAGTCGCGGACGGTGCGTTCGATGAGGTCGGGCTCCTGATAAACGCAGGAGGCCATCGGCTGGCTCTTGATCCGTTCTTGGATGAGCTTCCACTCCTCCAGCAGCAGGGCGAGATCACGGACGAAGTACGCTTTGCGCTTTTCTTCACCGGCGGTGCGGATGATCACTCCCATGCCTTCGGGAATGGTCAGTTCACGGACGATTTTCTTGAGGCGATGGCGCTCTTCGACGTTCTCGATCTTGCGGCTGATGCCAGACTGGTCGGAATTGGGCAGCAGGACGAGATAGCGGCCGGGCAAGGAAAGGTTGGTGGTGACGCGCGGTCCCTTGGTGCCGATCGGGCCCTTGGTCACTTGGATAATGATCTCGCTTCCCGGCGGGAAGAGTCGGGGAACATCCTTCTGGGTGATCTTGGGTTTTTCCTTCCGGCGAGATTTACCCGTGTCATCGCGCTCCACGATTTCGACGCTGGAATCGAACGTGTTGGGGATGATGTCCCAGTAATGGAGAAAGGCGTTTTTCTCGAAGCCGATGTCCACGAAGGCGGCCTTCAGTCCATCTTCGAGGTTCTTTACCTTCCCCTTGTAGATGGAGCCAACGAGGCGGTCATCGGCGGTTCGTTCGACCGTGAGGTCTTCCAGTTTGCTCTCCTCTAGCACCGCGACGCGGGTTTCCAGCGGTTCGGCGTTGATGATCACCTCCTTGATGATCTTTTCCTCGGGTCGGATAAATTGTTTAACCTTTTTGACCACCTCTTTGACCGCGGCCCGCGCTTTTTCCATAATACCCTTAGGTTCGCGAGTTGGTTTGGGTGCCTGTTCGGCCGGTTCCTCGTGCGCCTCCTCGGGGCGAGAGAGATCGGGGGAGCGGTAGGTCTGGTCTCGGCCGTTCTTGGTCAGATTGACCTCCGGGGCGTCGATGGTGTCCTCGGGGAGTCCGGCCGCACGGTTTTCGGCGCGCCGGATTTCGGACTCGTGACGCCGGATGTCGAAGACCCGTTCTTCAACGGCTTTCTCGCCGATGGCCTCCATGCGGGCGTTGGCAGCAGATCGATTGAGGTTCGGCGCGCCGATTCCCCGGGTGGGCTTGAAACGCATCGGCACCTTGCCGCGTTTGAATGTCTGTTGACTCATGTCTGTAGGATTCGATTTTTAGTACCGCTTTCGGTACAAATGGATGTTTTGAAGAACACCGACCGCGATCAGTGAGCAGAGCACTGAGGTTCCGCCTGCACTGAGCAGGGGCAGTGGAATGCCCGTGACCGGCATCAGTTTGATGTTCATGCCGATGTTCACGAAGATGTGTACGAAGAAGAGGGTGACGACGCCGATGGCCAGAAGGCGCCCGAGCCGGTCGCGTGATTCTCCAGCGGTCTTGATGCCGCTGAACAGGATGATGCCGTAGAGGGTGACGACCGCGACGCTTCCGATGAAGCCGCGCTCCTCGGCGATGACCGAGAAGATGAAGTCATTGTGGGCGCCGAGTCGGGGCAGGTAACCCAGACGATGCTGAGTGCCTTCCCTCCATCCTTTGCCGGTGAAGCCGCCTGAGCCGACCGAGATGAGCGCCTGCTCCACATTCCAGGACATCTGCCGCTTGCGCTGCGTGGCCCTTTGGCGTTGTTCTGGGGTAGCGGAGTCCGGGGCAAAATCGGCGTTGAAATAAACCAGCAGCCGTTCGCGCTGGTAGTTCTGAAGGCGTATGAGTCGCCAGTTCTCGGGTGCAATAAAGATGTCGATGGCGATCAGGCTGACGATGAGGAAGGCGCCACCCAAAAGCTTGATCACAAAGCGCTGCGGAACCCCAGCCACCAGCATCATGACCAGGGTGATGGGCAGAAAGACGAGCGATGAACCTAGATCGGGCTGTTTGAGGATCAGGCCCAGTGGCAGGAGCGTGAGCATGAGGGCCTTCAGGAAGACGCTCGGCGAGCGTAGCTCCGAAGAGGGGCGCGCCAAAAAGTTAGCCATGGCGAACAGGAAAGTCAGTTTGGCCAATTCGCTGGGCTGGAATTGGATTGGGCCGAGATCTAGCCACCGCCGCGCACCGTTGCGGGAAGTGCCTAGGACATGGACTGCCATCAGCAGGGCGATGGACACCCAGTAGCCGACCATGGCCCACCGTGCCATTCGGATGTAGTCCACCAGACTGAGTCCGAGAACCACGAAGAGACCAATACCAAAGGCTATCACCTGGCGGGTGGCAGTCCATTGGTACCACGGGACACCTCGCGTTATCTCGGTACCGCCGGTGGTGCTGAAGATGAACATCGCGCTGATGATCATCAGACCCAACACCGAGAGCCAAAGGGGCCACAGGATGTCTGCCTCGGCACGGCGATTCTGGAGGGAGAGCGGGGTCATGGTTTAGGGCGCCGAGTTGAGGGCGATAGGCCGGCCGGACCCGGCATCCCGCGCGCGAAGGTGTTCGTAAATCTTCTGAGCTACCGGGCCGCAGGTACGACCTCCGGAGGCGCCGCTTTCCACCATCACGACCACAGCATAGCGCGGGGATTCGAAGGGGGCGAAGCTGGCAAACCAGGTTACTTTGTCCTTCACCCCGTTGCCCTTGATCTCGGCGGTTCCTGTCTTGCCGCAGACTGTGTAATCAGCAACGCGGGCGCTGGTGCCTGTGCCTTCGGGATCCAGGACGTCGTCGCGCATGGCGGCTCGGATGCGGGCGAGGTATTCGGGGCGGGTCTCCAAGCGGCTGCGTACCTGACCGGGGCGGATGGAGCTGGGCGCTTCTTCGCTGAGCGGATCCCCCGATTCGAGGCGGTCGACCAGGCGGGGGTAATAGACCGTGCCGCCATTGGCCACCGCCGCGACCATCACGGCCAGCTGCAATGGGGTGACCGTGACCTCTTGGCCGATGCTAAAGTTGGCGAGTCGTCCTTGGGGCCAGCGCTCAGCCCGAGCCTCGGCGGGCTCAGGCATCCAACCGGACCGCTCTTCGGTGGGGCGCAGTTGGATGCGTGTCTGTTCTCCGAAGTGGAACCGGTGGGCGGTGGACAGCAGTCGGTCGTAGCCGGCATCGAGTCCCAGTTGAATGAAGTAGGCGTTGGAGGAGCGGATGAAGGCGCGCCGGAAATCGTAGGGCCCTGGGGGGGCGGTGTCCTCGATCCGGATATTGCCCCGCTGGAAGAGTCCCTTGCCCGGTTTGGAGGGGTTCGCTTCAACAATCTGCACTCGATCGGGGTCCAACCCGTTCTCTAAGGCGGCCAAGGCAGTCACGATCTTGAAGGTCGAACCTGGGGAATAAGCGCCGTCGGTGGCGCGGTTTATCAGGGGCGTCCGCTTCGGGACATCGTAGTAGTTGGTCCACCGGGCCCGGCTGATGCCATCGATCCACTCGCCCGGATCGAAGCTTGGAGCGCTGGCCACGGCCAAGACATCCCCATTGCGGACGTCCAGCACAACCACTGCACCCCGTTCCTCGCCGCTCACTGCAGACAGCGCTGACTCGGTCGCTTTCTGGACCTCGATGTCGAGGGTGGTGATCAGGTTCTGTCCGGGCACTGGCGCCGTGGTCATGGTCTCTCCCACTCGATATCCATCGCTGTTAACGAGGATACTCTTGGAGCCCGAAGTGCCTCGGAGGGCGGTGTCGAAGGCAGCTTCCAGACCGGCGGCCCCTCGATAATCCCGCAGGCGGTAGTCGAAGGATTCGCCTTCCTCGCCTTCGAAATCATCCGCGCGAACCAGATACCCCAATGTGTGTGCGGCCATGGGTCCATGCGGATAATGGCGGACGGCCTGCAGCTCGATGCTAATTCCCCGGATGGACCAAGATTGCTCGGTCAGAAGCGAGACTTGCTGCGGAGTCAGTTTCTTGAGCACAGCCAGCGGCAGGGCACGACTATTGGCCCAGTGACGGTGCAGCTCCGATTCGGTCAGTGTCAGTGGTAGTCCGACCTTGTTGGCTACCCGGGAGACCACATTGCTGAGGACATTGTAGCGGGCCTGCCTCCAGAGGAGGCTGTTCTCCTCGGGACGGATCAGGACCCGAGGCCGATCATGGCGGAGTTTCGACATCATCCGCTCCCAGAGTCCGGGGGATGAGATATTGGTACCTCCGCGTGCTGCCACGACCTCGCGGCGCAGTAGGCCGTATTCTCGCGTGAAGTCCCGGCTCAGAGTCTCGAGATACACGTCCAAGCGGTAACGGGGAACGTTCCCCACGCATTCACGCCCTTGCCGGTCGAGGATGCGGCCTCGGAGGGCGGGAACCCGCACCGACTGGAAACTCTGGGTTTGCAGGGACTGCTCAAAGCGATGGTGGCCGAAGATTTGCACCCGCAGGAGCCCGATGAGCAACAGCAGTAGGCCTGCGCCCACGACGCCAGCCATCCATCTCAATGGCCGCTCTCCTTTGTTGAACTGGTCGAAGATCAGCATGGTTCAACGGGGGCGAAATTGGCGGCCCCGGACGGTTTCTCGATCAGCCCGGAAGCTGGAGGTTGTCAGTGGGCGATAGTCGAAGCTCCGGTGGAGTAAATCGAATATCCGGAAGAGGACTGGGCAGGCGATGCCATTGAGTAATCCTAGCAGCAGGAGTTGGATAAAAGTGAATCGACCGGTCACGGGTTGGGATCCGGTCAGGGAAAGCACCCCCAAGGTTAGGAGAGGCACACCAACCCCGGCTCCCAGTCCGATCCAGAACTGAGCAAAACTCTGGTCCCGGAGGATAAGGTGACGTTGCAATTGCAGGGTAAACCCCAACAGAAACAAGGGCATGACACTAATTCCCAGTGGTGAGGCGGACAGGGAGTCAGCCCAGAGACCGCTCAGGACGGCCAGGGAAACGGTAATCCCAAAGCCATGGGTCAAGGCCGCATAGCAAATGAGCGCCGGACTGAGAGCTATCGGTACGTTTAGCCATAGTCGAAGCCCTGAAAATTGGGTCTGGGCGAACACCGACAGCCACGTCACCAGGAAGAGCATGATTAGGGTGAAGCGATTCATGGCTGCAGCACCCACACTTCTTCGAGTCGGTTGAGATTGGCAGCCAGACGGACTCGCGCGGTGGTGAATACGTTGCCGTCCTCGTTCCGGGTGTCGACAATGGTCCCGATCGGGAGACCCGCCGGAAAGACCCCGCCCAAGCCGCTGGTGAGCACGACCTGACCGGCCATAATTCCCGGGCAATTCTGCAGCAAGGTCATTTCCACCAACCCGCCATCGCCTGAGAGGGTTTGACCCGGTTTGATGATCCCCAGGTCGCGGGTCTCCTTGACCACGACCGCCACCCCGCATTCGGCATCACCGACTAGGGCCACCTGGGAATGACTCAGGCCTGCTTGGCTAATTCGGCCGACGAGGCCCGCGCCGCTCATGACAACTTGGTCGGGTTTCAGGTTATCCCGGGATCCCAGATTTACTTGGATCGAGCGCCACCAGGTCGTCGGGTCTCGTCCCACCACTCGCGCCAGCTTGAGGTGCCAGGGGCCGCGTGGAGCCGCTCCGATGGCGATCCGCAGTCGCTGATTCTCTGCCAGGGCATCAGCCCCCTGCAGAGCCGAGACCCGGAGCTCGGCGTTCTCACGTTCCAGTCGCAAGACGTTGTCAATCAACGTGGAGCGGGGGAGGACCTGATAACCGGCCCGATCGAGCACGTCATTTGCGGCGGCCCGGATGCCGAAGAGAGGCAGAAACGATGCGCCGATGGCCGACTTGACCTGCGTCTGGAGAGAGGCTGGCAAGTTCAGTAGGCTCAGCGTGAGGAGTCCTACGCCGGCTAATGCAAGGTAATGGGTCCGATTCAGCACGTTCGATCCGGTGACGGACGAACGAACCCCGGGGAGATCAGGTAGTCGTGGAGGAAGCGACTCTTCGGAGGAAGGAAAGTTCTTGCAGCACACGTCCGGTGCCCGTAGCCACAGCGCTCAACGGATCGTCGGCCATGTGGACCGGAAGGCCGGTTTCTTGAGAGACCAAGCGGTCGATGTTGCGCAACAGCGCTCCACCGCCGGCCATCATGA
>JAPLUF010000178.1 GCA_026397755.1 Verrucomicrobiota bacterium | reverse complement strand
TGCAGCACATCCGAAATATCGCGATCATCGCCCACGTCGACCACGGCAAGACCACGCTCGTTGACTGCCTTCTGAAGCAATCCGGAACCTTCCGCGCCAACCAGGCTGAGACCCAGGTCGATCGCTTGATGGATTCCATGGACCTGGAAAGGGAAAAGGGCATCACGATTCGCGCCAAGAACGCCGCCTTCAAGTACAAGGATTACCACATCAACATTGTGGACACCCCGGGACACGCCGACTTCGGCGGCGAGGTCGAGCGTATCATGAACATGATCGACGGCGTGCTGCTGGTGGTCGATTCGGCCGAGGGTCCTCAGGCCCAAACCCGCTTCGTGCTGCGCAAAGCACTCGAGGCCGGTGCCAAGCCCATCGTGGTCATCAACAAGATCGATCGCGACAACGCCAACCCGAAGAAGGTGCTCGACCAGGTGTTCGAACTCTTCATGAGCCTCAACGCGACCGATGAGCAGCTCGACTTCCCCTTCATCTACTGTTCGGCGAAAATGGGTTACGCCAAGAACGAGCTCACCGACGTCACCGACACGATGGAGCCGCTCTACAATGCGATCGTGAAGCACATCCCCCCGCCCCGCGCTCATGCAGGCGAGGGATTTCAGTTGCTGGTGTCCAATCTGGACTACAGCGACTACATGGGTCGTATCGCCTTCGGCAAGATCGTCGAGGGCAAGCTCAAGGTGGGTGATTCAGCCATCTGCCGCCACGGCAATGGCAAGATCACCAAGGGCAAGATTACCATGCTCTATCACTTCGAGGGCATGAAGCGCATCGAGATCTCCGAGGCTGGCGCCGGCGACATCGTGGGCGTGACTGGTTTCGAGAACGTCTTCATCGGTGAATCGCTCTGCGATAGCGAAGCGCGTGCGTCACTGCCCTACATCCCCATCGACCCGCCGACCATTCAGATGGAGTTCGCGGTGAACGACGGGCCTCTCGCCGGTCAAGACGGCAAGCTGGTGACCGCCCGTCACATCTGGGACCGCTTGGTAAAGGAAATCCGCACCAACGTCGCCCTGCGCATCGCGCAAACCAGCGATCCGAAGATCTTCTCCGTGTCCGGCCGCGGTGAGATGCAAATCGCGATCCTCGTCGAACAAATGCGCCGCGAAGGCCACGAAGTGCTCGTGAGCCGCCCCGAGGTGCTCTGGAAGAAGAGCCCGACGGGCGAACCCCTGGAGCCGATCGAGAAGGTGTTCGTAGAGACACCCAGCGAGAACCTCGGCGCGGTGATGGAGTGCCTGGCCTTCCGCAAGGGCCAGATCACCAACATGGTCCACGCTGGCAATCTGGTCTCGGTGGAAGCACTGGCACCCATGCGCGGTCTGATTGGTTTCGAGACAGACTTGGTCAACATGACCAAGGGTATGGGCGTGATGAGCCATCTCTTCCACGAATACGGCGAAGACCGCGGCGAAATCGCCGCCCGCAAGAACGGTTCCCTGGTATCCATGGATACCGGTGAAGCGACCTCCTACGCGCTGAACATGGCGCAGGAGCGCGGCCGCCTGATGATTGAACCCGGAGAACAAGTGTACGTGGGAATGATCGTGGGTGAAAACGCCCGTGAGAGCGACATCCCGGTCAACCCGGTGAAGGAAAAGAAGCTCACCAACATGCGCTCCCAGGGCGACGGCAAAGGCATTCAGCTCAGCCCGCCGCTGAAGCTCAGCCTGGAGCGCGCGCTCGAGTACATCGACGTGGATGAGTACGTTGAGGCGACGCCGAAGAACTTGCGCCTCCGCAAGAAGATCCTCGACGAGAACTTGCGCAAGCGCTCCGAGAAGCAGCGCTCGATCCGGTTCGTGGAGGAATAATCTCCGCACACTAGGATTACTGGGTTTCCATCGAAACCTCCATCGATCCCTCTCACCCGCCCCGATCTGGGGCGGGTTTTTTCATGCCGCCGCCGGTCCAGATCCACGAAGACTCGCAACTAGCGTGGCGTGGGTGGCCTGCAGTTCGGGTTCCAAATCCGCGTACCGATCGCGCAACGCACTGATGAGGTGAAACAAATCAGGATTATCAGGCAGGCCTGCGGCCAGTTCCACCTCCAGCGCGGCCTGTTTCAGGTCATTGAGCCCAAAGATCGCGGAGGCTCCCAGGATGGAATGAGCACACCGTGCGAGTGACGGAAGATCCCCGGCCCCAAGGAACTGCGACAAGAACTCCATTCGGCTGCGGGTGTCGGTAAGGTAAGAGTCGAGGATTTCCGAGAGGCCACCCAGAGCGATCTCCCGCGACAAGTCCTCAACCGCTTGTCGGAATCGTACACTGTCGCCGTTGGACTGCATGAACGTCATCCCCGGGGATTGGTCCATCCGGGTCAAGCACAGGATCCCGCTGGCCGGTGGAGGCTTAGGCCTCAAAAGGGTCATCCCCTCAAAAACGGTCTAGGGTTGAACGGATAAGGAATCCATACCCCTCCATCGATTCTTCGGCCTAGAACGATTCAGCGTAGGACGGAATCGAGCCAATCGTAGGCGGCCCGCCGCTCGGCCTCGGGGAAGTCGTGCCCGGAATCCGGCGTCCTCAGCACCAGGCGTGATTCCGCCCCGTGCAAGGCAAAGACAGGAGCCGCCACCGCAAACGCCTTGCGCACCCCGGTGACATCGAAGTTTTCATCCCGGACCGGTGAGTTCGAAAACACACCCCGCGGAGCGATGGCCCCCAGGACCTCGTAGAAGTCGAACGGAATCCGACTGGCGTCATTGCCGTAAACCGTCCGGATCCGAGGCATGTACCGATCACTGGTCCAACCGGCCACCTTACCGCCGTAGTAGTCGTGGAACGGCGTAAACCCACAACTAGTCACAATCGCCTTCAGGCGGGAATCAAAAACAGCGGTGAAGAGCGCGTTGTGGCCTCCGAGCGAATGCCCAATGACACCCATGCGCCCGGCATCCACCTGCGGGAGCGATTCGAGAAGATCCACCGCCCGCACGTTGTTCCAAACTGCCTTGATGGAGCCACTGGCATGGTGCGCCCCCTGCTTGGCGAAATCGTAGGGATACTCTCCGAAGGACGGATAATCCGGAACGATGCAAACATAACCCCGCTCCGCCAGTTCATGGGCGTAGTGCAGCGACGCACGTCCGCCCAAACCGGCGGGCTCGTCCTTGCCAATGTCGGTGGTCTGATGCAGGCAGAGCATGGCAGGAGCCCGGTGCTGTAAACCGTGAGGGATGAGCAGCCAGGCAGGTACTCGATCTCCGAGTTCCGGCGTGAAGCGAATCTTGCGGCGCAGGTACTTTCCCGAGGAAGTCTCGCCACACTCCTCCAGATCGAGCGGAACCCGGGATGCCGCGCCGGGGAGCGGACCCATGGCCTGCTGAAGGCCGGCCCGGATGTGGGAGGCCCGTTCGGCCCAGTCGGCAATAGGACCCACCGGACGAACGGAGCCCGAGGCATCCCGCACTTCCAGCAACCGGGAATGGTCTGCGTAAGGAATGGCTACTGGGGCGTTCACCATCGGATCTACCGCCCCGGAAACTTGAAGGCCTGCCGCCAAGGCCAACGCCGCACGGGAGACCCGCGGCGGGTGGTAAGCATGGGTGAGGACATCCATTACAGTTGTCATCATCAACGCAATGGCCCCGGTTGCATTCATAAAAAAAGCGGCGATCCCGAAGGATCGCCGCTCGTGGGAAACGATCAACCGTTTACTGCTTCAGGCGGTAGAACGCCGAGGCCGCAGAGGTGGTGATGGTGATGGAATTATTGACCACACCGCTCACTGGTGACCAAGCGGCCTCCGAGAGGGAAGCCTTGGACTCCAGGACGTACGGCTCAGAACCAGACCAGGAGAGGGTCACGGAACCATCGCCATTGCGGGTGAGCTTTATGACCGGACGGGTCGGGGCCGGAGCGGCCGCGCCAATCAGGATCGGGAGGCCCTCGGGGCTAGGTCCACCGAGTGCGGCCATTTCCCCATCCGACAGCTTGCCGGAGCGGATTTGGACGGAACTCACGAACATCTCACGACGCTCGTCCTGGTCACCGTCACCAAAGAGGATGGCGGTGGTGGACAAGGTGCGACGGGTGTTATCGAGGCTTTGATTGGCAGTCCAATCGTCCTGCTTGATGCCATCCACGAACTTGGTGACCACCGGAGGGGTGGCAGCCATGTCATAGGCGGCAATGACGCGGTGCCAAGCACCTGCGGTGAAGGCTCCGGTCCCATTGTAGCCGTTGCCACCCTGGCCGAAGTTGTTGCCCTGCCAGAACAAGTCACCGTCATCGGTGTTGGCGGCCGAGCTGGTCTGCCACAGCGAGGCGGCACCCGGACCCGTGGTTCCGACGAAGAGGTCGAAGGCCAAGGTGTATTGATTGACGCGGCTGCCGCCACCGTTGGGATTAATGCGGTGAGCCATCACGTAGCCGATCTTGTTGGAAAGATCGCCCGGAACGCGCATCACACGGACATCCTTGCCGCCGATGAGATCGACGCCGAGTTCGCTCGCGAGACCGAACTTGGTGCCTTCCTTAGTCAGGCCAGCGTCACCATCGAGGTAGGCCAACGGAGCACCAATGGAGGCGCCGAGATCACCGAAGTCGAAGTCCCACTGACCGGTCACCGTGCTGGTCGGCAGGGCGATGGGGATACCTGAAGCATCCGGGGCGCCGAGCAGCAGCAGTTGTGCATCGCTCAAGCGACCGGCGCGGACCTGGATGGAGCTCACGAACATCTCGCGACGCTCGTCTTGGTCGCCATCACCGAAGAGGATGGCCACCGGACCCATGGCGCGGCGCGGGGCGTCGAGGCCCTGGTTGGCAGTCCAATCGTCCTGCTTAATGCCATCCACGTACTTCACCACCACCGGCGGCGTGGCCGCCATGTCGTAGGCCGCTGCAACGCGGTGCCACGCCCCGGCTGTGAAGGTGCCGCGACCATTGTAGCCGCTGCCGCCCTGACCGAAGTTGTTGCCCTGCCAAAACAGGTCGCCGTCGTCGGTGTTGGCCGTCGAGCTGGTTTGCAGC
>JAPLUF010000182.1 GCA_026397755.1 Verrucomicrobiota bacterium | reverse complement strand
TCGAGGGCGGAAATTGTCAACCAATGGGCGCTGTGGTGGGGCGTCTCCATGATGGTCGTTGGTTCGCTGGTGTCGCTCTTCGCTCGGCCCGATCTCTTCAGCGGTTTGTGGCGGATGCTGCGCCAGCGACGCGCCCCACGCTCCCGTGAAATCGATCCGCTTCGAGACATCGAACTGCCGCTCTGGTTGTCGTATGTCGGCGTGCCGGTTTTTGGGTTCCTCGGTGTGTGGATGGGCAATGCGTTCTTTGGCGTGCCTTGGTTGGCGGGGTTCCTGTCGCTGCCGCTGATTCTCGTGTTGTCGGTCATTTGCACCAACTCCATGGCGTTGACCTCGTGGACCCCCACCGGCGCACTTTCCAAAATCACCCAGTTCACCATTGGTTCGCTGGATCGCTCCAATCCGGCCAGCAATTTGATTCCGGCCGGCATGACGGCCGAGGTGGCATCGAACGCGGCGAACCTGCTCTCCGACATCAAGCCCGGCTACATGTTGGGGGCCAAGCCGCGCCAACAAGCCATCGGTCATGTGATTGGCATCGTGGCGGGTGCGCTCGCGGCTACCCCGTTGTTCTACTTGCTGTTCCTGCCGCCCAATGCGGCCGGCGTTCGCTCCACGGCCACGCTGGTCACCGAGCAGTTTGCCATGCCGGCGGCCGTCCAGTGGAAAGGTGTGGCCGACCTCATCGCCAAGGGGTTGGGCAGCCTGCCGGCTTCGGCCATGGTGGCCATGGGAATCGCGTCTGTGGTGGCAGTGCTGTTCGAAGTGCTGCGGATTCGCTCGCGGGGGCGCTTTCCACTGTCGGCGGTGTCCATTGGGCTTGGGGTGGTACTGCCTCCGGAGTCCACGCTGGCCATGTGGATCGGGGCCTTTGTGTTCTGGTGGATGGGCCGCAAGGCCGTCGCGGGCTCCCCCAAGCACGACCTGTGGGTGGAGGGTTGCGAACCCATTTGCGCCGGATTGATTTCGGGCGCGGCCCTCATCGGCATCGGCAACGCCCTGGTCAACGCCGTCCTGCCCTGAAGCGTCGGATACTGGCGGCGTGTGCTCGAGGGATCGCGAACTTCTGCAATTCCCGCAGTCTCTCAGGATGGACTCGGGCTAGGGGGGCAGGCCAGTCTTCGGTCCATGGCAGGCCAGTCTTCGGCCCATGGGTGTCCATTGCCGTGTTGTGTGGGCCAGGTTGCTCTGCCCGATCTTGCTGCTCCTCTCCTGTGCCTCGGTGAGTGCCGACGACTCCGGCGGATTCGAGGCCAATTACACCAAGCGCGAGGTGCGAATTACCATGCGCGACGGCGTGAGCCTCTTCACCGATGTCTACACGCCGAAGGAGCCCGGCCAGTATCCGATCCTCCTGCGGCGGACCCCGTACAACCTCAAGCCCTACACGGTCGATGCCGGTGGCAATCCGGGCTTCGGTGACGGGTTGGTGCGCGAGAAGTTCATCTTCGTTCGCCAAGATGTGCGCGGGCGCTTCGCCTCCGAGGGCATCTTCGTCGACGTTCGCCCCCATAAGCCCGTGAAAGCGGGGCCGAAGGACACCGACGAGAGCACCGACACCTGGGACACCATCGAGTGGCTGGTCCAGAACGTGCGCCACAACAACGGCAACGTGGGCATGGACGGCATCTCGTACCCGGGATTCTTCGCGGCCGCAGGCATGATCGATTCGCATCCCGCGTTGAAGGCCGTGTCGCCGCAGGCCCCGGTGGCGGCACTCTTCGACGGCGACGACACGTTGCATGGCGGCGCGTTCCTGCTGGCCCACAACTTCGGTTTCTTCAACTTCTTTGGGCAGAAGCTCCAGAACCCGCTGAGTCAGGAGCCCGTGCCCTTCGACTACGGCACGCCTGACGGGTACGAGTTCTTCCTGCGAGGCGGGGCGGTCGGCGACTTGGGCGATCGGCACTACAAGGGTAAGATAGACTTCTGGGACAACCTCATCGGCCACATCACCAATGCCCAGTGGTGTGCCCGTCACGACATCACGCCTCACCTGAAGAACGTCCGCGCCGCGGTGATGACCGTGGGCGGATGGTTCGATGCCGAGGATCTCTCGGGCGCGCTCAAGACCTATCGCGCCACCGAGCGGCAGAACCCGGGCATCGTCAACACGCTGGTGATGGGGCCGTGGTCGCACGGCGGCTGGCATGGCGGCGAGGGTTCCTCGCTGGGCCCGGTGCCGTTCCACTCCAAGACGGCCGAGTTCTATCGCAACGAAATTGAACTACCCTTCTGGCGACGCTTTCTCAAGGGGCAGACGAACATCACCGTGCCAGAGGCTTACGTCTTCGAGACGGGCACCTGCGAATGGCGCAAAGAGGCGGCCTGGCCCCCGACAAATGTGGTGTCGAAGACCCTCTATTTCCACCCGGGTGGGCGCTTGTCGTTCGAGCCGCCGCCGGGAGGCGATGTTGCGAGTGCCTTCGACGCGTACGTGAGCGATCCGGCCCGGCCCGTGCCCTTCACTCAGCGCATCACCACCGGCATGCCCGGCTCTTACATGGTGGAGGATCAACGCTTCGCCGCGCGCCGGTCCGATGTGCTGGTGTTCCAAAGTGAACCGTTGACCGAAGACATCACGCTGGCCGGACCGATCACCGCCAGCCTGCACATTTCGAGCACCGGCACCGACTCTGACTTCATCGTGAAGCTCATCGACGTGTACACCGCCGATCATCCGGACCCGCAGCCCAACCCCACGCAGGCCGAGATGGGTCATTACCAGCAATTGGTCCGCGGCGAGCCACTGCGCGCCAAGTTCCGGGACGGCTTGGATCGGCCGAAGCCCCTCGAGCCCGGCCGCGTGACCCGGCTCGAATGGGTCATGCCCGACGTCTGCCACACCTTCCGCACCGGGCACCGCATCATGATCCAGGTCCAGAGCAGTTGGTTCCCCTACATCGACCGCAATCCCCAGACCTTCTGTGACATCTACCGCGCCAAGCCTGCAGACTACCGCCCCGCCACGCAGCGCGTGTACCGCGCCGCCAAGGCTCCGTCCGGCCTGCGAGTCCTCGTCGCGCCGAGATGACGGAGGTCGCGGCCAGGCCCACTCCCTCCGGTAGGGACAATGTCCCACCGTCCATTCCACTGTCCACCCTCTGGTAGGGACCGGGTCCCACGGTCCGGTCCACTGGCCACCGGAGGATCTGGGCACGGAATCCGATTGCCGGTTTACCATCGAGGTGGGAAATTAATCAAAATCCCGGTCCGCCCACCTCGAATCAGCGGTAGCGCGACCACAGCGACAGTTCCACCAGCACCCGCAACTCGCAGACCCTCGTTGAATCACCCGACGTTCGGCAGCAAGAGCATCCCAGACCCGATGAACACACCCCCACAGACGCGGCGCATCCCGCCCACGGGCACTTCCAAAGGCGACACGGTGGTCGGCTTCGCCATTGTCGGTTTCCTCCTCGCCGGCGCGGTCGGCCTCGTGAAGGCGATGGGGATGACGAGCGGCTTGGATGTGCTGTTTTGCCTGCTTGGTTCGGCCACGGCATTCGGCGCGGTCGTCTACGTCTGCTTTCACAAGAGTTGAGGGTGGGATGGCGACGATGATGCTCAATAGAGCAGGCCATCCCGCCGCGCCATTCACGCGCTGTCGGCGTGGCTTAACTTCTAAATCGTCAGCGACAAGACAGGCACAAAAACAACAACAACACACAATAACATGGAACAAATCATGATGGGATTCGCCGCGTTGGTCTATTATCTGTTTGCCATCGGTTTATTAATATTCGTATTGCGGCTGCTGTGGCGATTTGTAAAAGCCCACGAAAAGCTGGCAGATGCGATGTTCATGATGGCTCGTAAGCCGAAGGATACAGACACCCCATAAGCTTGCCGCAAAGTTTGGGAGGTATGTGCGGACACGTGTTGAATGCGGTCCAAACCCGGGGTACTCCTATCCGTTCATAGCACGAATCACCAGGCTCGAAATTGTGGAACTGAGAATCCTCCGTTGGGAGTGAAGCATTGCTTTAATGATAAGGTATCCGTGGGGTGGCGGTAGTGTATGCCGGTGGTTGATTGAACAAATGCAGGAAAAAATAAATCATGAACTTTCT
>JAPLUF010000290.1 GCA_026397755.1 Verrucomicrobiota bacterium | reverse complement strand
GGCGCCGCTGGAGGTGTTCAACGTCAGCGTGCCGTAGGTGCCCAACTTGCTCACCGTGCCGGCCGTCGTACCCGTGCCGGCGGTGCCGCCAACGACGCCATAGGTCAGCGTCTCGCCATCCACATCGGCGCCCACCAGCGTACCAACCAAGCCGGAGTCGGTCGTCGTAGCCGACTGGTCCACCTCGGCAATAGTGCCCGGGGTTACTGTGCCCAAGGTCGCCGGATCATCCGCACCGGTCACGCTCACCGTGTAGGTGCGCGTGATCAGGTCGCCATCCCCATCACCCACGGTCATCGTGAAGGTGTCCGTGCCGCTCTCGCCCACGTCCAGGGCTTCGATGGCCGATGCGTTCTTGGTGAACGTGTAGACGCCGTTGGAGGGGTTCATCGTCAGCCTGCCAAAGGCACCCACCTTGCTCACCGTGCCCGTACCGGCGGTGCTGCCGACGAGGCCGTAGGTCAGCGTCTCGACATCCACATCGGCACCGAGCAGCGTGCCGCCCAAGCCTGCGTCGGTCGTCGCGGCCGATTGATCCACCTCGGCAATCGTACCCGGTGTCACCGGACCCAGGGTCGCTGGGTCGTCCGCACCGGTCACAGTCACCGTGTAATTCCAACTCACTGGTGATCCATCGCCGTCGGCGACCGTCACCTGAAACGTATCCGTGCCACTCTCGCCCACATCGAGGGCTTCAATGGTCGAGGTGTTCTTGGTGAACGCGTAGACGCCGCTGGAGGTGTTCACGGTCAGCGTGCCGAAGCTACCCACCTGGCTCACCGTGCCATCGGCCGACGTTCCGCCCTGAATCCCATAGGCCAGTGTGTCCCCATCGGCATCCGTGCAGGACAATGTCCCACTGAGGGCGCTGTCGATGGTCGCCGCCGATTGATCTACCTCAGCGATTGTCCCCGGTGTCACCGGCGACGGGGTCGGCGCGTCATCCGCACCGGTCACTCTCACCGTGTAGGCGCGCGTGATCAAATCACCATCGCCGTCGCCCACGGTCATCGTGAAGGTGTCCGTGGCGCTCTCGCCGACATCCAGGGCCTCGATGGCCGAGGTGTTCTTGGTGAATGTGTAGGCGCCGCTGGAGGTGTTCAACGTCAGCGTGCCGTAGGTGCCCAACTTGCTCACCGTGCCGGCGCCGCTGGAGGTGTTCAACGTCAGCGTGCCGTAGGTGCCCAACTTGCTCACCGTGCCGGCCGTCGTACCCGTGCCGGCGGTGCCGCCAACGACGCCATAGGTCAGCGTCTCGCCATCCACATCGGCGCCCACCAGCGTGCCGGTCAGGCCGAAGTCGGTCGTGGTCGAAGATTGATCCACCTCAATGATTGCACCCGAGGTCACCGTGCCCAAGGTCGCTGGGTCATCCGCACCGGTCACCGTCACCGTGTAGGTCTGGATGACAGGCGTCGATTTTCCGTCAGTCACGGTGACCGAGAACGAGTCGGTGCGAGTCTCGCCGTCATCCAGAGCCTCGATCAAAGCGGTGTTTTTGGTGAAGGCATAACCGCGCGTGGCGGTGGTCACCGTCAGCGTGCCGTAGCTGCCTGCCTTGCTAACCAATCCTCCCGCGGCCGTCTCACCCTGGATCCCGTAGGTCAGCGTGGCATCATCGGCATCGGTGCCTGAAAGAGTGCCTTGAAGCGCCGTATCCGTCGTGTTGGCCGACTGATTCTGCTCCAGAACGGTTCCTGGGGTCACGGCCGACAGAACTGGGGTGTCGTTCACAGCAGTGATATTCACCATCAGGCCAGCGGTGGCCTGAAGAGATGGACTGGCGTTGTCATTCACGCTCACCGTGAAGGTCTCGCTGGTGTTCGCACTCAACCCATTGATCGCAGCCGCATTGGGCACAAACGTGTAGTCGCCCGATGCTTTGGTCACCGTCAGCGTCCCATAGGTACCCGTCTTGGATACCGTCAGGGTGCTGTCGGTCCCGCCACTGATTCCATAGCTCAGCGTCGTCCCGGAGTCCCGGTCGGCACCGACCAGCGTGCCAGTGCTGTTGGAGAACGAGTCATCCGCCACGGTGTCCGTCAGCGCAATCGGCGTCGGTGTAGCCAGAGTCGGCGTGTCGTTCACCGCTGTGATGTTGATCGTGGTGGTCGCCGTTCCGCTAGCCAGACCTGCTCCGTCCGAGTTCGCGTCGGTGACACTCCAGGTCACCGTCCGACTCGCACTGCTCGACGTTGGATCTTCCGACGTCGATCGGTAGGTCACGCTCTGAAGAGCGGTTTGATAATTCGCCACGATCGTCGTGCCTGTCAGGGTCAATACGCCAGAGCCCGTAGTGTAGCTTCCGGTAATCCCGTTCTGGTCCGTGAAACCCAACACATCTCCGGTGGTGAAACCCGCACTGATCGTCACCGTCGCTCCGGCAATTTGCGTATCGTCGGAATCGGCAATAGTGAGCGTGGGCCGAATTGCCGCTGCAGCACCGTTCTCCGTGTAAGCCAGCGTCCCTCCAGCCGCCACCACCGGAACATCGTTCACCGCCGTGATGGTGATGGTGCCCGTCACCGAGGCCGTCAGCGAGGCGGTCGATGAGCCTCCGTCTTTCGTGTTTCCACCATCATTTAAGGTCACCGTGAAGACACGACTGGGATCTGTACCATTCGCCGTCGGGTCATCGTTGCTTAAATTGGAAAAGCGCAATTGGCCGATAAGTGCTTGCACCGCGGCCGGTGTCGCCGTGGTGCTCGTGAAGGTGATCACCAGATTGGCGGCAGCGCCTCCCGTGAAACTCGCAAAGGCCACGTTGCCGTAGCTGATCGCCGATCCAGAAACTCCAATTTGGGCCGCACCCGTTCCCTGATGAAGAACCGCAAGCGTATCCCCACTTTGGTATCCATCGAGTGACACCGTGATGGATCCGGCCCCACCGGCGTAGAAGTCGGCATTCGCATCCGGATCACTGACCGCAATGGTCCCAGATACGAACGTCATAGCGGATGCTTGCTCAACATAGGTGCCGCCCAAGGTCGTGGCGCTCAAACTCGGCGCGTCGTTGTCCCTAATAATTGTCACGGTAATCGTGGCATTCTGAGTCGATCCCCCGTCGCCGTCGTTCAGGGCAAGGGTCAGGGTTCTGGTAGCAGACGGGGCCTGAGAACTGTTGGCATAGGTCAGGTTTTCAATCACCCGCTCCGCGATCGCCGCCGTAGCGCTCGAGTTCCATGTCACCACGAAATTAGCTCCCGCTCCGCCGCTCCAGGTACCTACAGGAATCCAAGAACTCCCGTTGTAATACTCCACGTTGCTGCCCGTGGCCGCTTTTTGCACATTACCCAACAGAGTGCTGGCGCTGGTCGGCAAAGAAACCGTGGCGGTACCGCTGACTGTACTGACCGTCAGAGTTCCTCCGTTGTAATCAGCACTGTCGTACTCCGTTACCGTCACGTCCGAATCCAAGACAGCCGCCGCCGCATTAATGGCGTTTTCGGAAACGCTAACATCCGTCAGTCCGGTAATCGTCGGTTGGTCATTCACCGGATCGACATTGATGATCGCCGTCGCCAAACCGGAAATCAGTTCGCTCGTAAAGGTGGCGGCATCACTCAATCCGGCATCCGTAACACTGATCGCTACCGTGCGATCTCCGTCGGTGGGATTGTCTGAGTTGTGGAGGTAAGTGATGCCCTGGAGCAGAGACTGGAAACTCGTCTTGGTGGCGATCGCCGGGGCCGTCGCATCGGGTACCACCGTGAATGTTCCCGTGCCGGTTCCCGCGACATAGCTAACCAAGAAGCTTCCTACATCGGTGGAAGTGGCGTCGGTGCTCAACGGGAAAGCCGTTCCTCCAATAAAAATACGCTCTTGGTTGCCATCCACTATCCCACCTACCACCAAAGTCATTTTGGAGAGTTGTTCATTGTCCGCATCGGTCAGAGTAGCGGACGGAGCCAAGGTGACTGCCGTGTGGGTCACGTTCTGGCCTTCAGTCCACGAATCCACCACCGGCGCATCATTGGCCTGCGTAATGGTGATGGTGCCGGACAACGTCGCAGACGAGGCGGCCGTTGCTCCGGCATAATTGATCGGAGACGATCCTTGGGCGTTGCGACCGTCACTCACCAACACGGTGTAGGTTCGACCGGATTCGGTGCTATTGGCCGAGGGGTTGTCGCTGGTGCTCTTGTACTGAAGCGCATTCAGCAGGTTTTGCACCTCGGTGAGGGTCGTATCGGCGTCGAGAGAAACGCTCAAAGCGGTACTGCCCGTGCCACCGCTCACCGACACACCGGTGGGGAGCGAACCGCTAATCTGAAGGACGTCTCCCGCCACACCATCAGTCAGGGTGGCTGTGAGGGTGCCCGCACCAAAAACGGTCGCTGACAGCCCGGTGGTGGTCGTCAGATCCAAATCCGAGACCGCGGCACCCGTCACCAAGTTGACGGGGTCGATGGATGTACCGGATCCGGTCGCGCTGTTTTCGGTCACTGTCGGGTTGGTCAACGTGGCCGTGAGTGTCGGCACATCGTTCACCGCGGTGATGGTGGTCCCCAGAACAACGGTGGCTGAACTGTACGCTGTGGATCCGCCATAATTCGATGACACCGTGAAATCCGGCGCTGCGGTCCCATCTGTTACTGAGGTGGGGGGTTCGACCAACCGCACCGTCAGGCCACCCGGTGTGCCGTTGTAATCGGCCACAGGCACGAAGCGCAATTCACCCGTTGTCGACAGCAGGAGACCCGCAATCGATGTGACTGTCGGTAAAGGACTCCAAGAACCACCTGATGATCGATATTGCCAGACGCCTTCGGCGGGCAACGCGCTGTTTCCGACAATCGCCACCCCCGCCAACGTGTTGGCGGTGGAGCCACCAGTAACCGTGTCGGCTGTGTCACTGAATCGCGCTGAGAACAAGGTCGAGACCGTTGCACCGGCAATGGAACCTGTGGCCGTATCTTCGTTCACCGCCGTCAAAGTCGACGATCCCGAGGCCAGTGGCGCATCGTTGATGGCCGTGACGGAGGTGTTCAATGTCACCGCGTTCACGCTACTGCTGTAGCGGGTCGAACCTCCCGACAGGGTAGTATCATCGGAGACATTGATGGAAACCGCCCCAGAAGCGACGGCATCCGTGGAATTGTCGGCCAGTCGAACGACCAACCCGGACGGAGTGCCATTGAAATGAGCCACTGGCACAAACCGGATGAAATCAGCGTCATCAAGGTAGCGACCATCGGAAGTGGTTCGTGTGCCAATAGCCGTCCAGGTTCCGCTGGCCCCGGTCTTGTACTGCCAAACACCTTGTGTTGTGGATGTGCTGTCGGAGTTGTCGACAACCACCACACCGGCGAAGGCATTGGCTGAAGACCCGCCGGTGACAGCATCGGTGGCATCCGAGAAGACGCCGGAGAACAGGGAGGACACCGTGGCTCCGTTGTTCACCACGGTCACATCCGTGGCGGTGGTCGCTTGATCTTCATTAATCGCCGCCAAGGTCGCCGTGGCAGCGGTGCGGGTGGGTGCATCATTCACCGGATTCACCGTCAGACTGACCGTGTCGGTGGCCGTCGAGTAGGAGGTGGTTCCACCCGTACTGCTCCCAGAACTCAAATCCACCGTGCCACCGTTGCTGCCCGTAATCGCGTCCCAAGCGCGAACGGTGAGCGCCGAAGAAATCGTTCCATTCCAATTCGCGTCAGGTTTGAAATAGAGGCGATTGTTCGTATGGGTAGTGAACAAACGGGCCGTGCTGGCGGTCGCTGTGAAAGGAATCCAATAGCCAGTGCCTCCATTGTTGAGGGAGTAATACCAGACACCATGGGTGGAATCCGTCGCAATGATGGCAAAGCCCAATATAGAATTGGTGTCCGAATCGGTGATGTTGCTGGAAGAGGCCAATGTAGAAATTCGGAAACCAATAGAGCCCACCGGAGCTCCCATATCCTCAGTGTATGGTGCTGGTGGGATAAAGTTGGATGCTCCTGCCGTGAGAATTGTGTCCGTCAACACCGGCGCATCGTTTAGTCCTGTGAGGGTGACTGTTTGAGCCACCGTCACACTCTTAGGCCCGCCCTGACCTTGGGCCGTGACGTTTCCATCGTTCAGCACCCAGTTGAGCGTGATGTCGGCTGTGACAGCGGCTCCCAGAGACTCACCCGTGAACTGGTAGGTAATACCCCTAAGCACCTGCTGGACCTGAGCCCTGGTGACACCGCTGGCAAAGGTGATGGCCAGGGTGCCGCTGGCGGAAGTAAAGGCGCCGACGGAAGTGGTATCGATGCGCACACTCGATCCGCTGGCATTCACGCCACTGTCGCCAGATCCGGTCCATCCGAACTGATCGAGGGCATTGGCTGTAACTGAACGGGACAAGGTCAGGGTGACCCCACCCAAATCGCCTGCTTGGGATGCCAAGTAAGACAACTCCGGGTCACTAGGCACCGCCGCCGAAGCCAGGGTGATCGCCGCCGCATTTTCCGTATAACCGGTGGCGCTAATACCGGTGAGGGTCGGGGCGTCATTGTTGGCGGTGATGGTGATGGTGATGGAACCGGATGCGGTGGCAGCCACGCCGCTGCCCTGAGGGTTTGTCTTGGTGAGGTCCGTGGGGGCGTTTGCGTCGTTGATTGTGAAGGCAAGAACGACTGAAGCAGGCGGATTGTTGTTGCTGTTGGCATAGGTGATTCCCTGCAACACGGTGTTCACCTGGGCCGTCGTGGTGGCATTGGCAAACGTGATGGTCAACGTGCCTCCCGTGGATGTGAAGGTGCCGACCGAGGTGGTTGCGATGCGCACAGATGGGCCACTTGCATTCACGCCCGAGCTCCCGCTGCCGGTCCAACCAAACACATCCTCAGCATTGGCTCCACCCTGCCGGGCAATCGTCAGCACGGCTGCGCCCCAATTGTTGTAAGCCGACAGTTCCACATCCGATACGGTGGCATTGCTGTCGAGGGTGACCGCTGCCCCGTCTTCGGTGAACGTCGGGGTGGCGTCCAGGCCGGAAAAAACTGGCGCATTGTTGTTACCACCCACGGTCACGGCGATCGTGCTCGTCGCTGTCTTGTCGCCGCCGCTGCCCGCCTGGGAAGCGTCATGCAAGGTGAGGGTCAGCGTGTCGGATCCGCTGAAATTCGCGTCCGGCTGGTAGAGTAAATAGGAAGCATTGAGGAGCGCGGCATTGAGATCCCCATAGGCGTTGGCCGCACCGATTCGAGTGCTCGTCAGGGTGAGCGTGCGATTGCCGTTG
Source organism: Verrucomicrobiota bacterium (assembly GCA_026397755.1). Taxonomy (GTDB): domain Bacteria; phylum Verrucomicrobiota; class Verrucomicrobiia; order Limisphaerales; family UBA9464; genus SXXZ01. Next base: position 39,737 of record JAPLUF010000290.1, on the reverse strand, counting down.
GAGAGTTGGTCGGTGAGGTTCTGGGCAGAAGCATTCAGGGACAAGGTGCCCCGGAGAGCCGTCACCACGAGATAGGGAATGGAACTCACCGCATAGCCGGTATCCGCGGCGTCATTAATATCGGCCGAGGTGATTGTGCTGGAGACGACGGTGGCACCTGCGTTTTCACTGACAGTCCAGGTAGTGCTGGAAAGCGCGATCGTGGGGGTGTCATTCACCGCTGTGATAGACAGTGTGATGGTCCGGCTGGCCGTTTGGGCAGAGGCTGCGATCCCATTCTCGCCATACCCCCGATCGCTGATGGTCAACGCCAACGTCGGAGTGCCGGAAAGCGATTGAGAGGCCAGGTTGTCGTTGTTGGCATTGGCTGCTGGGACGTACTGGAGTGTTCCCAACAAGGTGTTTAAGTTGGCCAAGGTGCCGTACACCGTGACCGTTCCGCTGGCACTGGAGAATCCGGTCCAAGTGCCGTTCTGCGTCGAAGCCGCTGGATCCGTGTAAATGCCCGAGGTGCTGGTGAACTGGTAGTTACCAGATCCGGTCAGGGCGATGGACAGGGAGAGGATGCCACTGCCTGCATCCACGTCGGCCAAGGTCAATCGGTTCCCGATGGAAAAGCTGAACGTAGCGTCTTCGGTCGCGGTCACGGAATCGCCCGCGAGACCCGTCAACGTGGGCGCATCATTCACTGGAGTCACGGTGATGGCCAAGGTGTCCGATGCGGTGGAGAACGCACTCGTTTGAGTGGCATTCACCGCGGTGCTAACCCGTAAACCGGCAGAACCCGACGTTTGGTCCCAAGCCAGGTACGTCAACGTCGCCGTGCCGCCCTCGAGACCATCCGGGAGGAAGCGAATGGAGTAAGCGGGCGTCAACAAGAGCGCACTGCCAGTGCTCACCGATCCCAGATCGGTCCACGACGAACCAGTGGCCGAATACTGCCACTTGCCCGCGGCAGCGACCGTGGAACCCGTGACAGCAATGCCCATGACCGGACTGGCGTCGAGATCTTGGATGCCCGTGTGGGTGGTGTCGGCGCTCGCCTGAAGGAAAGCCGAGACCAAGAACGGGGTCGGCGACGTGGTGTCGTTTTCACCAATGCTCCCCAACGGGAGTTGCCCTCCACCGGTGTGAACGCTGAGCACCGGGCGGTCGTTGGCCGACACCACCGTGATGGTGGCGGAGCCGGTCCAAGTACTCTGCCCTATGAAGACGGTAACGACACTGTCCCCAAACCCCGCCGTGCCACCGCCATCGACCAGGGTGTAGGTCAGCGTGCGAGTTCCGGTGACGGCTGCATTGTAGTTGGCATGGGAGAATGTGATGCCTTCGATCAGGGCCTTGACGGCGGCCGTGGTCAGGGAGGGATTTGCTCCAGGCGAAAATACGATCTTCAACGCGGTCCCGTTCACGCCATTTTCCGCCGAGTCCACGGTCCCAATCACCACGTTGGCGTAGCTGACAGAGCTGCCCGAGACCCCGATCTGGCCCGCTCCGGTGCCCAAATTGGCGACACCCAATTGGTCGGCCGCGTTGCCTCCCGAGGCGTAGGTGATGCGGAGGGATCCCCCTCGGAAATCAAGCCCGTTATTGGCCAGATCGTTATCGGCTACACTGACCGAGGTATCGATTTGCACCGGGGCGCCGGCCGCCGTATCGGCCTCGGTGTAGTTCAATCCGCCGCTCAGACCCGTGACCACCGGGGCGTCGTTGACCGGGGTGACGTTGACCGTGAAGGTCGCGGTGGGTTCGGCCATTCCACTGGCGTCGGACACGGCGTAGCCAAAGGTCACGCTGCCCCCGTGGCTGGAGGGCTCTGAGCCACTGTGTCGGTACCACAACTTGCCGTCTTGGATGTCCTGAAGCGTGAAGACGCTGCCTACTCCGAATTGCCTGACGACGGTTCCTTTGATGTTCAGAGTGAGCGACCCGATGACCAAGTTGGCGGGCTTCCCCTCGTAGAGATACCCTACGGCCGGCACACTCGTGATCCGGAACTGGACCTGGGTGCGGGAGCTGTCGGAATCGACCGCCGCCACGATGTCGCCGCTGTTTGCGGTGTTAGCAGAACCCAAGAGAGCACCGGTGATTTTCAGGGCGCCCCCCTCAGGCACGGTGCCCGGACCGTTGTTGGCCAACTTGGGCGGCTCATTGGTGGGTCGCAACTTGACGGAGACCGTGGTCGCGGTACTGGTCGACCCATCGCCATCGGCCACCGTGTACTGGAACGAGTCCTTGGCCGTGGACCAATCGGTGTCGGAGAAAACCTCTACGTTGCCCGAGTTCACATAACGCAGCCGGCTGCCGGTCAGTTCGGCCTGAGTGAAGGTGGCGTTTGCGGCCAGATCGCTCCAGGTCGGGGTCGGCTGGCCATCGGACTTCTGCAGCTTGCCGTTGGTGGGTAGCACCGTGACCGTGTAAGTGAACGCCGCGGAGTCGGAGTCGGGATCGGAAACGGTGATCTGGGTAGTACTCAGGTCCTGGATGTGGGTGGTCTGGCCAGCAAGACCGCTGGAATACTCGGTGACGGTGAAGGTCTTGGCCGCACCCACTGGCCGGTCGTTCACGTCCTGGATGGTGAGGGTCAAGGTCCGGCTCGGGCTGCGGTTCAAAGCTAACCGCGGCAGTGCGATGCTCGTGGCGCCGTCGAAGACAGTACGGGTGGCAGCCTCGCTGACAGTTCCGCTAGAAATGATGACATCGCCCGCTGACACCCGGCCACCATCCACTGCATACACCGTAACACTGGCCGCGATGGTCGTCGCAGAGGCGGTGGCCACATCGTTGTTGGGCACATGAAAGTAGGCAATGTTGAGCGTGTTCAGGTCTGACGCAGAAAAGGTGGAGAGGCCCGTGGATTCGTCCACGCTGAGGTATTCCCACGCAGTGCCACTCCAACGGGCCAACCGGCCCTTGACGGTGCTGGCGTAGTACTGGATCGACGAAGAATCGCTGTCGTAATAATGAAAATGGTCGGGAATTCCGAGTGTCCAAAGATTGCCCGCGCCACCTCTCAATTTTAGAGCCGAACCGACGCCGGTCAGTTCGAAATTAGCCCCGACCCGTCCATCGGTACCGTCGGCCTGCTGTTCCAAGACAGCCACCGGTTCAGAATCATTGGGAACCCCAGTATTCCCTTGTGCGATATACGGCGGATCATCGACCGGAGTGACGGTAAACGTCAGCGTGGCCGTGGTGGTGGATCCCCCGTCGGTGATCGTCAGGGTCGACGTGTCGGTGTAATTATATGAGGAGGGCTCTGATGACGGGAAGGTCGCAAAACCGCCTATGGCAACTCTCTTGTTCACATAAACAATTTTGCCTGCATCGATGTCGGCCTGGGTGAAGGTCGTGGCGGCGGCGTCTGGAGCATAGATGAACATGCCCACGCCCGCCTTGTAGAGTTCGCCTCGACTCGGCTTAGTCGCGGTGACTGTAGCGGTGGCAGTGAACGAGACGGCATCCGAATCGAGGCGGACAAACAGGTCCTCGGAAACGATCGCTCGGAATGCGACTCCTGTGCCTGGCGTCGAGACGTTAATAACCAGGGTTCCCTCGGCCGAGGTGCCACCATGCCCGTCAACGACCACGAATTTCACAGAATCGGAGGCCGCGTTGACGCTATCGTTGCGCGAGTACTTGAGGTTGCCGGCGGTCAAGTCGGCCTCGGTGAAGATGAAGCCACCACCCAGGCGCGCGCCGGACAAAGTCAGGTATCCATGCTCCGGGTTCCGGGTCACGCTGTAGATCCGCTGGGCGACCGGGCTGTCGGGATCGGTGGTGACGAGGTATCGGTTGGGGGCGGTGTTCCCGATGATGTTGTCGGCGCTGCCCAAGGCCACGGTCATGGGCGAGTTGGCGATTACCAACACCGGAGGGTCGTTCACCGGGGTGATGCTCAGGCTCACGGTCGCGCTGGTGCTCGACGGCGAAGTCGCACGGTTATCCGTTGCCGTGACGGAGAAGCTGGTCTGGGAATACAGGGCGACCAGGGAGCCACTCTGGTCCGTCGGCTCGACCGAGTTGTTGTAGGAGAAGCGCAAGGGATGTGCCGCCAACGACGTCGCTAAAATCGTCGTGGGGACCGAGGTCAACGCCACATACGCAGAGCCGTTCCAATACTGCAGGACACCCAGGCTGGAGGAAGGAAGGCTCGTAACCGTCAGCGACCTAAGGTTAGTCAAATCATCCGCGTCGGAGATCAGCAATGGGACTTCGGCGATGACCGCGGTCCCTGGGGGACTGTTGTTTTCAGAAACGGTCAGGGAAGCGCCAGTGATCCGGACCGGCGAGTTGACGTCTACGATAGTGACATCGACGTAGGCCCACGGGTTGCTGCCCGTGTTCTTGCCAGTCGAACCGATTTCGCCGCCGGCACCATCGCGCACGGTGAAGTAAAAACGGTCGGTTGTAGTTGCCGACAATTCCGCGACGTCCGGGGTGTACTGGATGCCCGACGCCTGGGCGTGGGTGAAAACCGACCCAACAGCCAGAGTGGCCCCTGAGAGGGTCAGGTAGCCTTTGGCCGGCAGCTCCTCGATGCGGTAGACGATTTGCGAGTTGGCATTGTCGGGGTCGTGCAGGCGCAGGGTTCCCGTAAGAGTTCCCGTCAGGGTTGAATCTTGGGTGAACCCTGTGGTGAGCGTTGCCGACACGGTACCGGCAGGATACGCGCCATTGTTCTCGTTGACCGTAAGGGTGGCGGTGGTGAGCAACGGCGGGTCGTTGACCGAGATCACGTTCATGGCCGCCGTAATTGAGTCGGAACTATAGGGCCCGGTGCTGGTATCTCCCGTCGGGTTGGCCGTCAAACCCGCGGTGCCGACTGACTGGTCCCAGGCCCGGTACTCGAGGGTGACATGGCCGGAATTCCGGGAATCGATCGATGTGCTTTCGGTGACCACGAAACGAACCTGGGCTGTGGGCGGCAGTAACAGCGCCGAGGTGCCGCTTACAACAGGGAACGGCATCCAGGTAGTCCCATTGTTCAGGCTGTACGACCAGGCGCCGGCCATCGAGGTGGAGGCGTCGGTCGTGGTGGAGGCCGTGATGGCCACACCTAGTTGGGTACCAGTGTCGAGATCCACTCCGATGCTCGCGTTCTGGGTATCCAACAAGAGCTCGGAGACCAGGAACGCGGTGGTGATGTTCTCAAACTGGGTGCGAATGACGGAGGAGGCCACCAGCGATGGCCGATCATTGGCACCGGTGATGGTGACCGTGAGAATGGCGGTGGCGGTGAGACCTACCTGATCTGCCACGGTGTAGGTGAAAGTCTCGGTGAGGCTACTGCCCGATGCCAGCGCCTGCACCGCGTTCAGGTTGCCGTCCAACGTGTAGGTAAAGCCTCCGTTGGCACTGAGCATGAGGTAGCCGTAGCTTCCGAACTTGGCCACGCCGAGGGATCCGCCCGACAGGGCCGAGACGGTTTTAGTCTCGGTGGAACCGGTGTCGGCCGTGTCAGGGTCGGTGTCGTTGGTCAGCACGTTGCCGGTGGCCGTGGTGCCATCCTCGGTGAGGGTGGCCGAATCGGCGACCCCGACCGGAGCGTCATTTACCGCTGTAAACGTGATAGTCTTTAAGCCCAGAGCCGTGGTGGTGGTGCCATCATTGGCAGACACATTGAAGGTGGCGGCTCCGTTGAAATTCAGTGTCGGGGTGAACGTCATGCCGGCCAAAGCCGTATTGGCGTCGGCAATGGGTGCAATGAATTGAATCGAGCTGGTTCCGTTGCCGGTCAGCGAAGACAAGCTGGTGGTCGATGCCAGGGTGATCGTGCCGCTGACGGCCGTCACCGTGACGGTCAGACTGCCGCCATCGGCATCCCCTACGGTCACTCCTGAAATATTAATTGGGACATCTTCGGCCGACGTGCGCGTCCCTGCCGAATCGCTCACCGTCGGTACGCTTGCACTGAGCGTTTGTACCGCAAATGCGCTGATCATGAGTAACAGCACCGCTAAAAAACGCATTGAAAAAGGTCTCAATCAAACTCTTATCGGTGCATAAATGCCGATACTTGAGAAATAGTTTGAAAATAAAACCTGTTTTTTTTGTTCTTTTTAGCCAATAAATTTAGCAGCACGCCGCCAGTGACGTCCTAACGCGACGGACCCGATTCTCTCCCGTAAAGACGGGCAAATTTCAATAATTAGGTATTAATGAGGCCAGCCAGTCTTGGGCGGCCGAGCGAATGGATTCCCCGGTGCGGACCCGGGGTTCGACGAACTTGGGGGTGAACCAGGGGAAGGCTCCAACCAAGTCGTGCGTCACCAAAATCTGGCCATCACAGTCCGGACCACTGCCAATGCCGAGGGTGAGCATTCGAGAGCAAACACTGCGGATTTCAGCAGCCACCGGTGGGGTCACCAACTCCAAGACACAGGCAAAGGCGCCGGCTTCTTCCAAGGCAAGGGCGTCGTCCAACAAGCGCTGACGACCCGCCTCGTCCCGACCTTTGATGCGGTACTTGCCGCCCTCTTCCACCACATGCTGGGGCAGCATGCCCAGATGACCCATGAAGGGAATTCCTTCAGCCAAGATCGCCCGGACTTGCGGTAAAATTTCCTGCCCTCCCTCGGCCTTCACATATTCGGCACCCGCCTCAACCAAGCGGCGGGCATTGCAGACCGCCTGGGCAGGCGTCTCATAGGCTTTGTACGGTAAATCCGCTCCGATCAATGCCCGGCCTCGGGCGCGGGCCACCGCTCGAAGGTGATGGACGATGTCGTCCATGGTTACGGCTGTGGTGTCCGGATGACCCAGCACCACCATGCCCAGGGAATCCCCCACGAGCAGCACCGGCACACCGGCTTCATCGAGCAACCGAGCCCCGGGATAATCATAGGCCGTCAACGCACCGAATGGGCGGCAACCCTTCCATCCGCGCAGCGTCTCGACGGTGATCTTCATGGCATCCACACGGGGAGTGTCGGCGCGGATGCGGGTACGGCAAGGTGGAAGCGCTCGACCCGCGGAACTCTTCAGCAAGGCCCGAACGTCTTGATTACGATCAGTGCCCTCGGGCCCCTATCGAGAACTTCAGCCCAACACCAAGCCCACTGGACAATGGTCAGATCCCAAAACAGACGGGCGAATGAAGGCCTCTTTCAACGCCGGTCGAAGCGCCCCCGAAATCCCGACATAATCAATACGCCACCCGACATTCCGGGACCGAGCGCCGGCCATCGGACTCCACCAGGTATAATGCCCGCCCTTCCCCGGATGCCGGTCGCGGAACGTATCCACAAACCCCGCCTCCATGAGCCGAGTGAACCCACTGCGTTCTTCGACCGTGAACCCATGGTTGCGAACATTGGCCTTGGGATTGGCCAAATCGATTTCTTCGTGGGCCACATTGAGATCTCCGCAAAAAACCACCGGCTTACGGGCCTCCAACGCCTTCAGATAAGCCCGAAAGGCCGGATCCCATTCCAGCTCCCGATACGGCAGGCGAGAAAGATCCCTCTTGGTATTGGGTGTGTAGCAATTGACGACAAACTGGTCCTGGAGTTCGACCGTCAACACCCGACCTTCGTTGTCCGATAACCACGAACCCAGGCCTCGCTCGACGGAGAGGACCGGCCGACGGCTCAGGGTCAGAGTACCGCTGTAGCCCTTGCGTTCGGCGGAGTTCCAATGGACCGAGTACCCACTAGGCCACTCGACAGACACTTGCTCAGGCATTGCCTTCACCTCTTGGAGGCAAATGACATCGGCATCCTCTTGGGCAATCCAGTCGAGCAATCCCTTGCCCAGCGCCGCGCGCAGGCCATTGACGTTCCATGAGGTCAGCTTCACTGGCCTGATCCTGATGCCTATCGTGCAGCGGCGCAATCCGGCGGCCCACTATTGCCTCTCTCTGGGTAACTCAAAACGGCGCAGGCCCCGTCTCCAGCCCAGAATCAAGACCCCAAATGCCGGGTGAGGAAGTCGCGGATCAACTGGATCTCTGGTTCACCGGCCACGGTGTGGGCCTTGGCGAACTCGCGCCATTCCAGGTTCAGTCCGGCCTCTTTCAAGGCCTGCGCCTGTCCGCGGACCGGCACCATGGGCACCACCGGATCTTGAGTGCCGTGGGTGAAGAGCGCCGGAACTTGCCGCGCCTCGGGCCCCAACTCGCGCAGCAACGCCTCTGAGTCATGAATGTAACCACTAATACCCACCAACGCTCCCAGCCTCGGTGTGACCCGCCACCCCACGTCAAAGGTCATCAGGCATCCTTGCGAAAACCCGAGAATCCCAATGCGTTCCGGGGCATGGCCAGCGGCAATGCGCTCGTCAATGAGTTGGCGGAGGAGTTTCCGACTGCGACGCACGCCCGGACCGGCATCACCGGGCAGGTCATACCACGAATAGCCGCCGTAGTAAGAATCGGGTGCATTGACCAAGGCGTACTCGAGCCAAGGCAGGCGCAATTCGCCGGGCAACCATTCCCAACCTTGCGACGAGTCACCCAGTCCATGCAGAACGATGAGCAAGGCACGCGAAGGCACTTGCTGGGCGGGAACGCTTTCAACGCGCAGAGAGACCGGGGTGTTCATAAATGCTCCGAAAAAACCATCAGACCGCAGGCATCGCCGCCAGTACCTCCCGCAGGGCGATCAGGCAGCGAGCGTTCTCGGCCGGAGTGCCGACAGAAATCCGCAACCAGTCCGTCAACCCGTAGCTGCCCATGGGCCGGGTAATAATCCCCCGCTGCTGGAGCGCGGCAAACACGGCGCCGCCTCGACCGGTCTTGGCCAGCACGAAATTGGCGTGCGACGGCACGTAAGGCAGCCCCATGGCCTTGAAGGCCGACTGGAAATACTCGACGCCCACCCGGTTGTTGTCGCGGGTCCGCGCCTGATGATCGTGATCCTGGAGGGCTGCCAGGGCACCCGCCTGGGCAATGGAGTTGATGTTGAAGGGTTGGCGTACTTTTTCGAAGGCCGAGATCAACGCCGGGGAAGCGATGCCATATCCCAGCCGAAGACCGGCCAAGCCGAAGATCTTGGAGAAAGTCCGGCAGAGCAGAAGATTGGTCTGTTGGCCCGAAAGAATTTGCGGGACGAGGTCGACCGGATCTTCAAGGAACTCGATATACGCCTCATCCATGACAATGAGCACGTCCTTGGGCACTTCACGCAGCAACCGAAGAATATTCTCGCGGGAAGTCCGAGTGCCGGTGGGGTTGTTGGGATTGGCTAGGAAGAGCACGCCGGTGCGGGGCGTGATCGCCCGGATCAGGCCATCGATATCGGCAGCGAAATCGACCGCAGGCACGGTCACCAACGTGGCTCCGAACAAGGCCGTCACGATGGGATACACGGCAAAGCAGAACTCCGGAACCACCACCTCGACCCCCGGGCACATCATGGCATGCCCTACGAACTCGAGGAGTTCATTGGAGCCGTTGCCCAAGATGAGGTTCTCGGTCCGGACCCCCAGCGATTCGGCGAGAGCCCGTTTGAGCACCGAGGCTGAACCATCGGGGTAAAGGTGCAGTTGCCGCAGCACCGTCTCCATGGCCACCAGGGCTTTGGGCGAGGGGCCAAAGGGGTTTTCGTTGGAGGCCAGCTTGATGATGCTGGCGGGATCCAGACCATGTTCGCGGGCGACTTCCTCGATGGGCCGACCGGGCACATACACCGGCAGGGTGGCGAGGGACGGATTGAATCGGGATAGCACGTTGCTCATGCGCTGGGCTGAATCGTTGTCCCGGTTGGCCCACTACGCAAGGCGGCGGACACGGCCAAGAGCAAAGCACCCAATAGGAGCGCACCAGAGCCTGGACTGCTCGGAGATCGGTCCCTACCTAGGAGGCTCATCGGGCTACATGCCAGGTTACTGCCGCAAACAGGACGATCCAATAGCCTCGTTTCGGCTCAGGCCCGGGCTGGGCGTAAAGCGGAGGTCGGCGCTACCTCCAGGTGCTCAGCGAAGTCGACTGGGAAGGGTTGAGACTTGAGCTCACCGCCAGGGCACCGACCCACGCAGACCAGGGTCACATGCCCCACAGCCACCTCCTCGGCCGGCCCCGGTTCGATACGCCAAAAGCGAATCTGGTAGGTCACCGTCTTCTCGCGTTTTTCCTTCACCAAGAGGTGCATTTCGATCAGGTCCTCAAAGCGCAGCGGCTTCAGGTAGTCACAATCGGCATGCACCCGCGGCAAGCCCAGAGGCTCAGCTGCCCCCCGCAAAATCACCGACTGACCGAACGACCGGTAAAAGGCCCCCTCCACCGTCTCCATGTAGCGGAAGAAGTTGGAGAAGTGAACGATGCCGGCCAGGTCGGTTTCGTTGAACTCGACACGGCGGGTCGCTCGGAATTCGAAAAAGGGCATGAGGGTAATTAGGAGTTGTTCAAGGATCCACAGGTCAGGGATGGGGCGGCGATGCAGGAGTTCGGGAATGGCCTAATAGGGACCGAGTCTCGGCCAAGACCTCGCGAGCCATCGCGGCATCACTGAAGCGCTCGGACACCGCCTGCCGGCCACACTCGCCCAGACGCCGCAGTTCCGCAGGATTCGCCAACACCTCGGCGAGGGTCGCTGCCAGTGCACTTGGGGTGTTTGTGGAGCATAAACGACCTCCGCCCGTCGCCTCGATGATCTCACGGAAGCCGCAGACATCGGGTTGGACGACGGGGGTGCCAGCAGCGAGGGCCTCGACGACAAAGAGTCCAAAAGCCTCACTGAATCGGGACGGCACCGAAAGAACATCCACCGAGGCCAGAAAACTCACCTTCTCGTCGCGGGAAAGGTTGGGATGGAAAGAAGCCGCTTGAGCCAACCCGGCCTCGGCCAGACGTCGGCGCAACGTCTCCACAAAGGCCTGATCCCCCGGTCCACAACCGCCGCCAACTTTCAATCGCAGCGTTGAAAACCGCTCCTGTTCCCGCAGCTCAATGAAAGTCTCAACGACCGTGTCCAAGCCCTTCTCAGGACACATCCGAGCAAAGAATCCCAGCGTCGGTGTGGAGCCTCGAAAACCGCCATCCGGTCGACTCGGGAGATCCCGGTAGCCCTCAAGAGAGATCCCACTCTTGGCCACGCGGACGCGATCTGCCGGAAGGCCCAGTCGGTGAATCATACGGTCGGCGAAATAACGGGTCGGGGCGATCCAACCGTCCAGTTCGCGCCCCCGCTCGGCCATGAGTCGCCAGGCTTCGCTGCGGAAAGGTTCCGGCAACGAATCGAGGAAGGACTCTTCGCTTTGCAAAAAACTAATCACCTTCGTTCCCAACCCGGATCGCAGCCGACGGGCAAAGCCCAAGAGCAGCGCATTGGACAAAAAGACCGCATCTGGCTGCGGCAACCCAGACATCCATGCAACCATGTCCTCCAACTCGCGGATCTGGGAACCTTCCTCACCGCGCAGCATCGACACCGTCAGCTCGCCCACATCTTGGGGCCGGGTCTTAGCGGCTTTTCCAGCGGCCCATTTCAGCAGCCAAGGCGCGTCCACGGCTCGACGCATCCATGCCGGAGAGCGCCGGTACCAGGCCATCTTCTGGGACAAGAAGACATTGATTCCTCCGAAGAAAGTCGGGGTGGTACCCACCGTCGGGGCTTCGTCCAGCGTCATCGGCAGATACAGGGGCACCATCACCGTGTCATGGCCTTGCCGGCGCAGCTCCGCCACCAAGGCATTGTCTCGAAAACAGTTGCCGCAATACATGCCCCCGGCTCCCGGAGTAATTTGGATAAGGTTCACGCGCTGAAGGACTCCTAACCCTGAGCCCCGCTGGTGTCGAGACAGGGAAGGAAATTTGGTGTTCGAAAGCGCGAGCCTCGGTACCCCACGCACCGCCCGCCTCGCGCTCTGCCTGCTGACAATCGCCCACCGATCTGCCACAGTGCCCCATCCGATGAACATCAAGAAGGCTCTGATCACCGCCGCCGGGCGAAACCAGCGCACCCTACCGCTGCAGACACTGGTGGGTCAGGATGGCATCTCCCGCAGTGCCTTGGGCGTGGTGATTGAAGAAGCACTCTCGGCCGGCATCGAAGAAATCGCGGTCGTCATCCACCCGGGCGACCAAGCCGCTTACACCGAAGCCGCAGGACCCCACGGACGCAGGCTCCGCTTCATCGAGCAGACCGAACCCCGGGGCTACGGCCATGCGGTGGCGTGCGGCCGTGCTTTCACCCAGGAAGAATCATTCCTCCTACTGGTCGGGGACCATGTCTATGTCAGCGCCACGGCGGCGAGTTGCGCCCGTCAACTGATGGAAACCGCTGCCAACGAACGTTCCGCCGTCTCTGCCGTCCAGGCGACGCATGAGAGCAAACTGCCCTACTACGGAGCAATCGGCGGACGTCGGGTCACAGGAAGGGACGCCTTGTACGAAATCGCGGAGGTCCTCGAAAAACCAACACCCACCCTAGCCGAACAGCGTCTCGTCATCCCGGGCTTGCGTGCGGCGCACTACCTCTGCTTCTTCGGAATGCACGTCTTGACCCCTTCCTTGATGGACCTGCTCGAACGTCAAGTGAATGAGACCACCGGGCCGGTGAACCTATCCACCGCCCTCTCCGCACTCGCCCGAAAAGAGCGCTACCTGGCCCTCGAAACCGCCGGACGCCGCTACGACATGGGAGCCAAGCACGGATTCCTGACCGCCCAATTGGCTCTCAGCCTTGCAGGCCGCGACCGCGAAGAAGTGCTAGCCGGGCTCGTCGAGTTGCTGGCGCAGCGTTGCCGCTGACAGCCAGCGTCAAGCCCGGCGCAATCAACGAGAGCCCTCATCCACAGAGGCCTCAACCTCCGCGCCACCTCAGCCACCGGGCGCCAGCGGGGCCGGACCGGAGTGAGCATTGGAACGTCCACATCCTGATTCCCGTCGCGCGGCCGCGCGAAAGCCCCACCGGCCCCAACGTTCCCTAGCGAGCGCAGGTCCGACCCCGCGGAGCCCCACCGGGCCTACACCGCCATCGCCAGACCCGCAGACAAACCTTCACAACGGCACACCGTAAAACCAGCAGGCTACCACACCGTGCTACCCGGAACACTCCCACTGAATCGCTCCCGCGGACTCCAATTACTAGAAACCCAGACCCTGAAAACTGGCCCCTGAAAAAGCACAACGGCGGCCAAAAGTTGGCCGCCGTTGTCGTTGAATTCTTAAGCAAAGCCCCACAAACGGGACCACTCCGAATTAAGCCTTTACCTCGGACGGAGACGGTGTAGCCACTTCTTCCACCTGAGCATTCAGCTCAACGAAGTCGAGCACCTTGCCGATGATGATTTCTTGGGCCAGCTCCTGGAAGGCATTCCGCTCCTGCAGCGACTTAGCCATTTTCTCCGGGGAAGTCTTGTTCTGCTCAGCCAAGGCGATAACCCGCTGAGTCATCTCTTTCTGCTCAGCCTTAATATTCTCCAACTCGGCAATGCGACCCAGAATGAACGACGCCTTAACGCGGTCCTTAGCACTGGCACCCGCACTGGCGAAAATCTCGTCCTTGCGCTCCTCAATGATCTCCTTAGCAACACCCCGCTGCTGGTTCTCGTTGACGATGTTGTACACCACATTGCGAGTCTCACTAACGACCACGCTCTCCGGCAGGTCGAAACTGACAGAATCCAACAGCACCTTGAGCAACTGATCCCGCAGCGCCTTACGGCCGCGGAACTCCAGCTCGTTCTTCAAATCCTGACGAATGCCCTCGGTCAACTTAGCCAAATCTTCGGCACCAAAACCCTTAGCGAACTCGTCGTCCAGCGCCGGCAGCACCTTTTCCTTCACACCCACGACCTCGAGCTCATAAACCACGTTCTTGCCCGAAAGCCCGGTGATCACAAAGTCGGCCGGCAAGGTCAGCGGCACCGTGCGCTTGTCGCCAGCACTGGCGCCGACCAGCGGAGTCGTGAAACCGGGGATGAAGGACTCTTCCTTCACCTGAACCCAGAAATTCTGCTTCTCGGTCAGGCCACGGGCCGTGGGAAACTCCTCGGTCAATGGCTTGCCATCGAAGGTCCCTTTGTAGTTCACCACGGCGATGTCATCGGCCTGGAGAGCCCGGGTGACATCGTTGTAGCGAACCTGCTGATCGCGCAGAATGTTCATGGCGCGCTCCACATCGGCTTCGGTGGGTTGGGCCACCGGACGTTGAGCCTTGAGACCCTTGTATTCAGGCACCTCGAACTCCGGAGCATTCTCCAGGGTCGCCGTGTAGGAAAAAGGCAACCCACGACCGAAAGTCAGCTCCTCCACATCAAGGGTTGCGAGGATACGCAACTTTTCCTGAGCCGACGCGGCGGCGTAAGAGTCACCGAAGAGCTTCTTGCGAACCTCGTCGTTGATCTGACTCTCGTACGATTTGACGATCATGTGCTTGGGAGCCTTGCCGGCCCGGAAACCCGGCAACTGAGCCTGCTTCTGGAAGCTGGCGGTCACGGTGTCAAAGGCGGCGTTGACCTGCTCGACGGGCACCTCGATGCGGAGGAGCTTCTTGCACGGACCCAAATTCTCGACGGAAACGTTCATGTGCTTCTTGCTGCGATAGGGATGAAGCCGGGACGCAAAGTCGCATTCCGGCAAAGAGGCGGGAGAGTACGAACCGTCGGACAAGCCGGTCAAGCGCCCGTTCTGTCTCCCTGAGTGCCTAAAACGGCGGAAAAGGGAACCGGTCGTTGGGTCGCGATCTTCTGAGGCGCTCCACGCGACCGGTCCCACTGCCGCAGAGGGCCAAGCACACTCGTCATTCGATCCTGAGGATGCAACGGGGCCTGCATTGACTCGCGGAGTCCGGCCTGTTAACGCATTAAAGAATCCCATGAACCCCTTGCCCCCGACCACGCTCACCGGTCTCAACCGTCGCCGCTTTCTAAGCCGCAGTGCCGCTGCCACCGCCGCCGCCTTCGCCTTCCCTTACGTGGGTTCGGTGCTAGGAGCCAATGAACGGATCCAGATCGGTTGTATCGGCGTGGGAGGCAAGGGTTCGAGCGACACCGACGACGCTGCGCGCTGCGGCGGCACCATCGTTGGCTTGTGCGACGTCGACCGGAACACGCTCGCCCAGAAGGGGCAGAAGTACCCGAAGGCCCAGCAGTTCCAGGACTTCCGGAAGATGTTCGACCAGATCGGCAAATCGATCGACGCAGTGACCATCTCCACACCCGACCACGTCCACGGCATCGCCGCCGCCACGGCCATGCGCCTGGGCAAGCACATCTACTGTCAGAAGCCGCTCACCCAGACGGTCCATGAAGCCCGTATCCTGCGGCAGTTGGCTCGCGACGGAAAACTGGCCACCCAGATGGGCAACCAAGGCAGCGCCGGCAGCGGCCTGCGTCGCGCGGTCGAAGTGATCCAGTCCGGAATCATCGGCAACGTCACCGAACTGCATGTCTGGTCCAATCGACCGGTGTGGCCGCAGGGCCTGGCCCGGCCCGAGGGTTCCGACACGGTGCCTGAATCGCTCGACTGGGACCTGTGGCTCGGGCCGGCGCAGTTCCGCCCGTACAAGAAGGGCGTCTACCACGGCTTCGCCTGGCGCGGATGGAACGACTTCGGCACCGGAGCCCTCGGTGACATGGCTTGCCACACGGTCAACATGCCCTTCCGCGCACTCAAGCTGGGCTATCCGACCCGAGTGGTGGCCGAACTGACTTCCCAATCCTTCCCCGAAACCTTCGCCAAAACCTCGCGACTCCGCTTCGAGTTCCCAGAACGCGACGGCCTGCCGCCGCTGAAGTTCTGGTGGTACGACGGCAATCCGTCTGACAAGGACCTTGCCCCGCTCCGACCAAGCGCCGATCTCACCCGAGAAATCGTCACCCTCAAGGGCTCGCTGCCCTCCAGCGGATGCCTCTTGGTGGGCGACAAGGGCAAGCTGTTCTCGCCGGACGATTACGGTTCCCAGTTCTTCATCATGGTGGGTAACGAAAAAATCTTCCTGCCCGGCGATGCCCACGAGGCCGTCAAAGCCGTACCCCAAAGCATCCCCCGCTCGCCGGGCCACAATGAAGAGTGGTTCCAGATGATGCGCGACGGCACGCCCGCCTACTCCAACTTCGACATCGCCGCCTACCTCACCGAAATCATCCTACTGGGTTGCATCGCGGTGCGTGTTGGTGAAGGCAAGGTCATGGACTGGGACGGCCCGAACATGCGCTCCACCAACTTGCCCGAGGCCGCGCGGTTCGTGAAGCGCGACAGCCGCAAGGGTTGGGATATTTAACCCCGGTCCCCGAACCCCAGTTCCAACACCTCCGTAGAAACCCTCCGATGAACTCATGCTCAGGCCCATTGTCCCGACGCAGCTTCCTAGAACTAGGAGGCATCAGCGCCTTGGGCTTGGGCCTGAGTGATTTTCTGAGGCTGCGCTCCCTGGCAGCGTCCGGCGCGCCGTTGGGCATTCCGAACACGCAGGACAAGGCCGTCATCTTCGTGTGGTTGCCGGGCGGCCCCTCGCAACTCGACACCTACGACATGAAGCCGGATGCGCCGTCGGAATTCCGCGGCGATTTCCGGCCCATCCGGACCAACGTGCCGGGCATAGACATTTGCGAACTCTTCCCCCGGCAAGCCAAGGTCGCCGACCGCTTCACGCTGGTGCGCTCGGTGTGCCACGACTTCTCCGACCATGGTGGTGCGCACAAGCGCTTCATGACCGGACGCATCCCGGCCACACCCACCGAATTCGTCAACGATGCGCCGGCCGTCACCTCCATCGTGAGCCGCGCCTTGGAGGCTCGACAAAAATCCGGCCTTCCGGCCTGCATCACCGGTGTCGACGACGGACGCAGCCACATCGACGTCTTCAGCCTCGGGCCCTCTTACCTGGGAACCAGCCACACGCCCTTCATGGTGGTGGGCGACCCCAGCGCACCCAACTTCAAGGTTCAGAACCTCAGCCTCACCCCGGACATGGCTACCCGGATGGAGGATCGGTCCCATTTGCTTTCCGGAATGGACCGGCTCCGTCGCGATCTCGACAGCAGCGGGTTGATGGAGTCGATGGATCAATTCAGCCAGCGGGCGGTCACCATGCTGACGCACGCCGGGGTCCAAAAAGCCTTCGACCTTCAGCAAGAGACGCCTGCCACCCGGGAGCGCTACGGCTGGAACGCCTACGGACAACGGGGGTTGCTAGCCCGACGCCTGGTCGAAGCGGGCTGTCCCTTTGTGACCATGGTTTGGGAGAACCCCTTCCCCAGCAAACCCATCCCTGCCGGATGCACCTACAACTGGGACTCCCACGCGGTCAATTGCCACATCTTCGAAGACTCCAAGTGGCGCTTCCCGGCTTATGATCAAGCGGTGGCTGCCCTAATCGAAGACCTCTACGACCGTGGCCTCGACCAGCGGGTGCTCTTGGTGGTCACCGGAGAGTTTGGTCGTACCCCCCGTTTGGAACGGGTCAAAGGATCCCAGACTGGCGTCATGCAACCCGGCCGAGACCATTGGCCGCAGGCGATGTCACTCCTGGTCTCCGGCGGTGGCATGCGCACCGGACAAATCGTCGGAGCCACCAACGCTCGGGCTGAATACCCAACCGAACGCCTGCTGAGCCCCAACGACCTCTGGGCCACGGTGTACCGGCATCTGGGCATCGACGCCTCGGAATCCATCCTAGATTTGGGCGGCCGACCCATGCCCATCCTCCCCTTCGGCAAACCCATCGAAGAGCTGCTGCCCCGAGTTGGGGCCTGACAGGTCCAAGAGCGTCGCCCTCAGACCTCCGCTTGAATGCGATGTCTCGGCTCCCGGGCAGGCTATCCCGCCCAGTGGTTGGACAAGTGCGCCAAGAACAGCAGCACCTGGACCCCGAAGAACAGCAACAAGACCGAATCGAGCACGGGCCGCTGGAACCGCTGACCCCAAACTAAGAACAACGGAAACAACAGGCAGGCGAACCGGGTGTAGGACATCAGGGAATTGGAGAGCGCCGGAACCAATCCGAAGAACACCGCATAGACGTACTGGGTGAGCCCCAGGCGGAAGATCCAAACGCCGCTGCAGCAGAACGCGACAAACACGAACCGATCGAGCGGGGAGTGCAGGAAGTCATGGACCGGTTGGACGGAAGCGAACGCCTTCAGAAATCCCACCACATCACCGATCTTGGCGATCGACGGATACGCTGGGTAAAACCGTTGGGCCTCGAACCCAATCCAAGGATTCCCGGACAGAATGGCCATGCTTCCCAGATAGGTGGCGAAGCCGAGGCTAGGAGCCAAGAGCATCCAGAGCGCCCGCCAGCCGCGACGACTCGCCAAGATTTCAGCCACAAACACAGGCACAATGAAGAGGCCTACCGGCCGGATCAGCGGCAATAGGAAACCGGCGACCGCCACCCATACCCAACGTTCCCGAATCCGCGCGTGCCACAGAATCATAAGGACCATCAGGAAGAGCGATTCGGTGTACGGCACGAAAAAGAACATCGAGCCCGGAAAGACCACCATGAGCCGCAGCGCATTCCACGCTGTCGTCTCGCCGTGGATTCGGAAGGCGATCCGGTGGAACAGGAGTAACCCGATGGTGGAGAACACATTGGAAAGCAGGTAGGCAGTCCAGTCGGGATGCCCGAAGACTATCGAGAACCCGCGAATCACCCAGGGCCAGGCCGGATAAAAGGCATAAATCGATTCACCCCCGGAGTAGCCATGGCTGGCGATGATCAGGTAGCTCTTCGAATTGGTGGTCACCCACTCGAACTTCCACGGATCTAGGAAGCCGAAGACCATCGGAGCCAAGATTCCGAGGCCCAGCAGCACCAACTTATGACCCACGATGAAGCCCAACGGATCCCTTTCTCGGGCCCCGAATTCCTTCTAGGCCTTCCAAAGCGTCTGAATCAACTCGAGAGTCATAGCATTAACCAATAATCCTGAGACGGGTCAGGGCCCAGCGGCATAAATGGGCTTGAAAAGGTTATGCTCCCTGAAGGCATTCGATTCCCCCGGCATGACACACCCATTCACGGCCCCGGCTTCGGAGCCTGCGATGCCGGTTCTCGATCGAACTTCCAATCAAATTCCAAAATCCTAAGCCCTCCGGAAGGAACGCCGGGCCGCCCAAAACAAAGGCACTCCCACGATCACTCCAAGCAGAACGAAGCCCCAAGGCTGAGGCTTCGTGCGCCGATCCCGGTCTGGATGTTTCAACCGGATCTTGGCCTGTTCCAACGTCGGCCAATCCTCCCCGGGCATCAGCGTGTAGGTGGGGATATTATTTCCTTGCTCTTCGTTTATGACTTGCGGTTCTTCGGCCCACTGCCGCATTTCACCCACGGAAACTTCACGTCGAATGACGGGCTTCAAATCCTTCAACGAACATATCGCTGAAAATCGCTGAACCGAGGCTTCCGCCTGCCTCACCAATCGAGGCTCATGAGGCCAATGCGAATCCCAAAATGAAACCTCAAATCCGGTCGGGATCCATTGATTGGATTGCTTTTGGGGTGGAAACGCTCGATACCATGCATTGGTGGGGTGAACGTCGCTAGGAACTCTGTATTTGTTGAAATAGATTCCGGGTCGTCGTCTCCCCTTAGAATCCCACAGTCTAGAATCCTCTTCATCCACCTGTCTTTTCAGCTCTAACGGTACGATATCGTTTAGAAAAACCAGGTTGGATGGAAACGATGAGTTTGAAGCGAATTCCGTTCTACGAATATTCACTGAATGGAAATCCCAATATTTTATCTGAGCCTCCCAATCATGTAAAAGCGGCATTTTTTGTCTTCCAGATTTCTCATAAAAACCTCTTGAAGCAAACATTGTCCACAGCAACGGGATTGTTGATTCAGACCCTTCGGATATTGGATAACTAAGTGGATACATGCTGACAGAATCGTAATCTGATTCATCATAAAACACCCAACAAATCGACTCTGCACCATTGCTGTACCAATGAATTTTGGGTTTTTTTAACTGGAGATTAGAATCTCGGCTTGAACTCTCAGAAACCACTATACCCCACTCAGATCCTTTTACAAAAACCGAGAAAAATTGTTTAGCCAAAACCTTATTTTTAATATCACTAATCACTTGATTCAACTGAATTTCACCATGTACTTCGTACCCATTAAAATCGATTTTCCAGTCGTTTTTTCCTTCGTCCGCTTCGCACTTAGGACAATTAAAAAAATAAATTAACGCAAACAAAACCCCTAACCATAGTTGCGACAAAACGGTATACTGTACAAATTTGAAACACCCAACCTCAGTCTCACTATTTCTATAAAAATCGGAGAATATCATTTGTTTAAAATCAGGGGTTCTTGAAGCTTTTACTATATTATTTTACTGCTTTTGTTTTAAACTGATCTTTGGCAATCTGAGACTGTTTCAGGAGTTTAGTAAACCCAATCTCCTCATCAATTCTTCCTGATTCAATTTCCTGAATCCATATTGCGTGGCTCTTACAGTTAACCTTGATAGCATCCAACACCTTGCGTGCACGCAAACTGTCCTTGCGGATTTGATACAAATACCAAATCGCTGCCTTCGGAACTTCACTTTTCCATGATAATGAATTAGGTTTGTAAATTTCAGTCAGCTGATTCTCTTGAGCTAATTCAGGACAAACCAATTTTATAAATATATGATTTACAGCATCTTCGTCGGCGGTTGATTCGACAGCCATATACTTTAAACCCTCCTTCATATCCGCAGCGTTATAATAGGATTTTGGACCATCAATTACATGCCACAATTGGCGGAGGATTATATTCGCAATTACCGGTTTCTTGAAAGACTCAAGCCTTGCAACCTCAAGGATTTCAGGAATTCTGTGAATTTTCTCTGAAAACATCCCACCACTGGTATAGATACACCTATACTCCATGTTTTTCAGCGCAAGCTTTTCAAGATCAGGAGTTTTACTATCTACTTGCATCCGCAATCGTTGATCTAGAATTCTAAAAAAATTGTTCTCAGATCTGAATGGTCGACCATGGATGAGCAATGAAATTTTCATATTTTTCTGGTCGCAATTTTCAAGACCAAATAGAAACGCAGCCTCCTCAATCTTATCCCGCTTGGGATAAATTTCATCTCTGCCGTCAAAATACACCTTGTTAGATTTATTGGTATTTCCGTAATTAAGTTTCGCCATTATTGTTTTAACTGAATCCTTACCAACAAACCCGTTCTTGATTCCAATTTGCACCAACTCTGTAAACTCAAAAGATTCTTTATACTTATCAAAAGTTTTCTCAAAACCACCATCTTTACCGTCCTTTTGAGATGGTTCCACGGCATTCAAAATAGAGTATTTTGAAAAATTTATTAGTAAACAGAAAACGCCAATACAGGATAGTGTTTTATTTTTAAAAAGACGTGTTGTCATGTTTTAAAAGCTATAATTAAAAGAAACGCCCAATGAACGGTTGCTGAGCTGTAAGATAATTCTCACCGCAAACAGTACTCCACTCGATATTTGCCCATCGTGCCCATCCGGTCCAACTACGTCCAGAGATCCATCTGTCCGATTTAGTGGGTGTCATCGTTGAGGGCTGATTGATTTCTCTGCCCATGCCAAGAGCATAAGTCGTAGTTGAATATCCAGTCACTAAACTTGAACCTTTACCTGGCAGGTTCCACGGAATAATTGTATATTCCCACTCGAGCAACTGACCCTGAGGTGAATCGGATAGCTTGAGATTTATAATAGCTATCTGCCTAATATTTTCAGAGTCGTCCTCTGGATCCATAAATGGCAAACTCGTTGTCATCACCATTTCAGTCACATTTATTCGGCGCCGTGTGCTTTTGCAGCTATTTTTAGCTTCTATCCAGATGGATCCAACTTTGTCCAAAACCACTTCACCCGTTCCGCCAACTGTGGGCACTTCCTTACCGTCAAATTTTAGATTTGCATAAGCATCGATCTCGTTGCATTTGGATTTAACTTTGATCATCAACGGGCATCCATACTGCTGTCTGCCGCTAACAGTGATGCTCAACTCATCATTCTGCGCGAAAGCTGCTGGAGACATTGCTAATGCCAAAATCACACTCCAAATCCACGAAATCCATCGGGGGGGTGTCTTGGTGGCGTTGAGAGTTGGTGGGGTGACGGGGGTGGGGTTCATTATGGGTTTTAAAGTAAATTTTATATTTTAACGTGACTAATTGTAATGTTTATTCTGATTTGAAATAATTACTAATATAGTTAAATCACACCACTTCACAGGCATAGCGATTTTTTTAGATTTGTCAAATAATTGAATATATTCCCCAAATAAATTTTTTGGTGTTCGGAATTGCAGATTGAAATCGGCACCTAATCCGCCGTTTTGAGGATATTGATCCGCTGGGAACGAGGTTGGAGCAGTTCCACACGGCTGAGTGCCGGGATGCGATCGGCAGAGGGAGGACGTCCAGAACCACTCAGACTCGCTGCACCCAAACCCGGGGAAATTCGTCAATGGGTGACAGCGCTTGAATCGGCGGTGAGTTCCAAGGGCGACTTCCAACCCGACAAGGTCGACAGTCCTAGGCGGCCGACCATTGCCAGCGGTGAGGGCGAAGCGGCATCATGACCGCTCGCCATGATTTCTCCTCTTTCGCGACTCAGTCTTCTGGCCGCTCTCGGTCTGGCCTTGCCACCTCTGGGGGCCCAGACCTTCACCGCCAAGGATCGGCAACCGACGCCGGAGGAATTGACCCACTTGCCCGCGGTGACCGCCAGCAAGGTCGAGGGCTTGATGAAGGACGTGAGCGCCCCGTCGGAGTTTCAGGTGACGATCTTCGCCACGCCGCCGGCAGTGAATTATCCCGTGTTCGTGGCGGCCGCGACCGACGGAACACTCTATGTCTCCAGTGACGGCAACGGTTCGCTGGACCGCAAGCCCCACCTAGGCCGTGTCCTGCGCGTGCGCGACACGAATGGCGACGGTCAGGGCGATGAGGTGAAGGCCTTCGTGGCCGACGTCGATTCGCCGCGCGGACTCGTCTGGGATCATGATCGCCTCTACTTGCTGCACCCGCCCGACGTGAGCGTGTTCATCGACAAGGACGGGGACGGGGTGGCCGACGAGAAGCAGACACTCATCCGCGGCATCGGCTGGACCTTCAAAGACCGGCCGGCCGACCACGGATCCAACGGCCTGACCCTGGGCATCGACGGTTGGCTGTATGCGGCCATCGGCGACTTTGGCTTCATGGAAGCCGTGGGCACCGACGGCACCCGTCTACAACTGCGCGGCGGGGGCGTGGTGCGGTTCCGGCCCGACGGCAGCGGCCTGGAAACCTGGGCCGACGGCACGCGCAATATTTTGGAGGTAGCCCTGAGTCCGGAACTCGAAGGCTTCACGCGGGACAACACCAATGACGGAGGCGGTTGGGACATTCGGCTCCACCACTTCAGCGGGCGGACGCAGCACGGTTACCCGCGCCTCTTCAAGAACTTTGGCGACGAAATCATCCAGCCGCTGGCCGACTACGGTGGGGGCTCTGGATGCGGGGCCGCCTGGATCGACGAACCCGGTCTGCCCGCCCGCTGGAACAATGCTCCCTTCACCGCCGATTGGGGACGCGACTGGGTTTATCACCACGGACTCACTCCGAAGGGAGCCACCATGACTGCTAGCCAGGAAGAATTCCTCCGACTACCCCGCGTGACCGATCTCGATGTGGACGGCAACAGCGCGGTTTATGCCGCCAGTTGGAAAGGGGCTTCCTTCACTTGGGTCGGCACGGAAGTCGGGTTCATCGCCCGGGTGAGCCCGAAGGGTTACACCCCGCCGGCAATGCCGAACTTCGAGTCGCTGTCGCCAGAGAAACTCGTCGAAGCCCTCCGCTCCCCCAGCCACCGCCGCCGGCTCGAAGCCCAACGGTCTCTGCTCCGCCGGACTGCCGCGGCCCGGGTGGACCGAAACTCGGTGCTGGCGCTCGTGCGCGATGTGGCCGCCGATGACACTGCCAGCAAGGGTTCCCGCGTCGCCGCGGTGAATGCCATGGTCCTGGGCTTTCCGCAGGAATCGAAAAGCCGCCTACCCCGCATGATGAGCGATGAGGTATTGGCGCCGGCCATTTTGCATGCGCTCGCCGGCTCAGCCCAACCGCGCGGACTCATTTCACCGGACTTACTCGAGCGTCTCCTCAACTCCGCGAATCCGGTGGTGCGGCGAACGGCTGCCAACAGCGCCTCGCGCTTAGTCGGACCCGCCGCGACTCCGGCACTCGTGAGCCATTTGGCCGATCCCGATCCCATCGTCGCCCACGCCGTCGTGCGGGCCTTGAGTGATGTGTCTGCGGTGGAGGCCTGCCTGAAGGTGATCGATCTGGCGACGGCCCGACCCGAGGTGCGCACCGCCGCCTTGAGGGTGCTGCAGTCTCTGCATCAGCCCGGTGTGGCCGATGCGTTGATTCAGCGACTGTCGTCCGAGAAATCGGAATCCCGCCGCGCTGGCTTGATCACCGCGCTGTGCCGCCTGCATTTTCAGGAAGGACCATGGAAGGGCGATTCCTGGGGTACTCGCCCGGATACCCGTGGGCCGTACTACCAACCCGAGTCGTGGGAAGGCACCGCTCGCATTGCCACAGCACTGAAGGCCCAACTGAACCACGCCGAGGCCAGTGAGGCGGCGTTGATCGGGTGCGAATTATCCCGCCATCGAATTCCGGCGGGTGACGCCCTCGAAACCCTTCTGACCCGAGCCGCTTCGGAACCCAGCTTGCTGCCGGCGGTGGCGGCTCAATTGGCGGAGTCTGAAGAAATCCCGGCCAAGGCCGTGCCGCTGCTGGTGCGGGCTGCCAACGCGACCGAGACCTCCGATGCGGCCCGAGCGCAGGCCGTCATCGCGCTGGTCAAGACAGTGGACCCCGACGCCTGGCGCGCCGTACTAACGGCCTTGCCGAAGGTCCAGGCGACGAAGTCCGAGAACAACCTCGCCGAGAAGGCCGCCAACGCGTTCCGAAATGCACCGAAACTCGACCAAGTCCACGGCGTGTTTGAAGCCGTAGCCGCCGAGGCCGAGGGGCCCTCTTCGGCACTGGCCGAGACCGCGGTGCTCCGTCTGGCCTCGCGCAAAGTGGGTGCTCCCGAAGCCCGGGCCGCGGCCAATGCGTCCCTCGATGCCGGTTGGTCGCAGCCAAAACGCCGCCTGCAAATCCTGAAAGCCGCCGCCCAAATCGGTGACGCATCACGCGCCGCAGCGTTCGTGGCTGCCCTCGACGATGCCGACCCGACCATCGCCAAGACCGCCCGCGAAACCATCAGCCGCCTGAAGATCGACCCGGACAAGTTCCGGGCAGAGGCCAAGGCTGCCAAGGTGGGCGACCTGCCCATCGACGACGTCCTAGCGCAGGTCCAGAAGATCACCGGCGACGCCACCCGCGGCGGGCAACTCTTTGGCCAGATTGGCTGCAACGGCTGCCACACAGTCAAAGCGGACGAACCGGTTAAAGGCCCCTACCTCGGCACCATCGCCACTGTCTACAAACGGCGCGAGCTGACCGAGGCGATCCTCCTGCCCAACAAGACCCTGGCTCAGGGGTTCGTGGCCAATCACTTCGAGCTCAAGGACGGGACTGAGATCGACGGGTTCGTGGTGCGCGAGGCCGCGGATGCCGTCACGATACGAACCATCGCCGCCATCGAGCAGACGATCCCTATTTCACAAATTACCCAGCGAGAGAAACAGCAGCGTTCGCTCATGCCCGAGGGGCTTGCCGCCGGCCTGACGGTGCGCGAACTCGCTTCGGTGCTCGACTACCTGGAGCAGCTCTCCCGCGGTCCAAAGTGATTGGTATCCGGTGCGCCGGGGGGGGGCGTATACCGCATCGGCGGCTCCGCTTTTTCGAACAGGATCCTTTCCTGTTCGAAGGCGGAATCTTAGCGTCCTCCCCATGGGTACGCTAGTGGAGCCACAGGTGGTTTTGACGCATGAGAGTGATCTCGACGGACTCGTCTCGGGCCTGTTGCTGCAGCGCTTGGCACGGGCGATGTTTGCATCCGAGGTGCCCCTGGAGGCCTACCACTATCAAGGTTGGAAGGCCCGCCAACTCTCTGAACGCACCGCCTGGGTGAGCGACTTCACCTTCGAGGCACGCCTCGACCGCAACAGTTGGCTGGTGGTCGACCATCATGCCTCGGAAGCCAAGGCATCTGTGGCACAATTCATCCATGACCCTAGCAAATCGGCCAGCCGCCTGTGCTATGAGCTCTGCCAAAAAGAAGGCATTGCCTCTGCGGAACTGGACCGGATCGTCGAACTGACCGACATCGGCGACCTCTTCCAGGAATCTCACGCCGACTTCGTCGAGGCCTGTGACTACGCCAACCTCGTCAAATCGTACGGGTTCTGGAACTTGCATTCCCTGATCGGCGGCCGCATCGAAGGGCTGCTCGACCACCCGCTCCTCGAAGTGATGCGTATCAAACGCAAGGTGGAAGACCCCATCGGCTTCGCGTGGGCTAAGGACCACGTCGAGGCGCTGTGCCCGGAGGTCGGATTAGTCCGTCCAGTGGTGGGCAACACCAATGTCATCGTTCACCAACTGTTGGAGCGCAGTGTCACCCCGCATCCCGTGCTGGCCACGCTCTTCAAGAAAGGCAACGGGGCCTTCATCGTTAGCTTCCGCAGTCGCAATGGCGAGGCGCTGAAGGTGGCAACCCGGCTCGATGGCGGCGGGCACCCCAACGCGTCAGGCACGACACTCCCTCGGTCGGTGAACGATCATGAAGCGGCCGCGGAGTACATTCGCCAGCGGCTCAATCCAACACTGCCGGCTGCGTCCCTCAACGGGATGGAAGACCTCATGCAGCGTTGGGAACAAATGAAACGCTGAAGCGCGGAGGAGTTGCTGCTGCCGGGAGTGACGGGCTCGACGAGAACTTCGACCGGTCTCGGTTTCTTCGTTGAGACCAGCGATCGACGTAGAGCCTGCCGGCTCTCAGCGCCGGTTCAATTGCCAGAGCAGCAACCCGAGGATCGCCGAAAAGACGCAGCCGACGATGATGGCCGCAAACAACTGCTGGAAGTGCTTCTTCCGGGCACCTCGCCCTTGACCAGGCAAGAGATAGTACCGGTGTTCTTCAGGATTCTTCGGTTTGCCAAACAGGGGCATAGTTGAGGACGGAACCAATTGGTTACGGGAGCGGCCGGCCGTTGGCAATCTTTCCCGAGATTCAATTGTGGGCCCGACTTCTGGGAACGGCTCCCGGGCGGATTTGGAAACCAGGCACCTTCTCCTAGTTGCAGGACCGGCGGAGACCTCCTATTTGTTTCTGAGTGGTCGCCGTGAGCGCGACCCATCCATCCAAACCTCATGAAACGCATCGCGCTCTTTGCGCTGACGAACATCGCGGTCCTCGTGGTCATCTCCATCGTGGTCCGGGCCCTGGGCCTCGACCGGTGGATTGGTGCCCATGGGGTGAGCTACACAGGACTCCTGGTGATGTCGCTGGTCATCGGTTTCTCCGGCAGCCTGTTTTCGCTCCTGATCTCCAAGTGGATGGCCATCCGCGCCTATTCTATCGAGCTCATCAAGACCCCAGGCAACAGCACTGAAGAGTGGCTTATCCAGACAGTCCGTGAGCAAACCGAAAAGGCAGGGATCCCCATGCCAGACGTGGGCATCTATGACAGCCCGGAGGCCAATGCATTTGCGACCGGCCGTTCGCGCAACAACGCTCTGGTTGCTGTCAGTTCGGGCCTACTGCATCAAATGCGCCAACGGGAGGTCGAGGGCGTACTGGCCCATGAGGTGGCCCACATCGCCAACGGGGACATGGTTACTATGTCACTGCTCCAAGGGGTCCTAAATACCTTCGTCATCTTCTTTTCCCGAATCATCGGGCTCTTGGTCGATTCCTTCCTGCAAGGCAACCGACGCGATGACCAAGAACGCTCCTCGGGCACGGGTATGGGGTTCTTTATCGGCTCTCTGGTAGCACAAATATTCCTGGGTCTTTTGGCTTCTCTGGTGGTCATGGCCTACAGCCGCCGGCGCGAGTTTGCCGCGGACGCAATGGCTGCTCGTCTCGAAAGCCGAGATGCCATGGTGGGTGCGCTGCAACGCCTCAAAACGATCCATGAAGGCGGCGGAGTGCTTGATGATCGGTCCGCATCGTTGGCGGCTTTCAAGATCAGTCACAATTACGGCAACTGGTTCTCCTCGCACCCGCCTCTCGACGACCGAATCCGCGCGCTGCAAGAGGCCGTTTGATCCCGGCAGGCTCTCAGCGAGGATCGTCGGCGAGCCAGCGAGTCACGTAGGGATCAATCCGTGAGAGCACCAGAAAGCTCCAGCGCTCACGGAGTCGTTCCCACCAAGACCGCGACCGGGACCAAGTCATTACATCCACCGGCGCAGCCATCGCTTCGGTTGCATCAAACCAGGCGGCTGTGTCCGCGGCGGCCTGCGGATGCTGGATGCGCACCATTAACTCGTGGTTGATGTGCAGACTGCGCGTATCGAGGTTGGACGAACCAACAAAGACCGAATCGTCCACTCGGTAAAGTTTAGCGTGCAGAACCTGGGGAGTGTATTCGCGGATTTCCACCCCGGAGCGCAGCATTCGGCCGTAGAGAAAGCGCCCCGCGCGAAGCGAGATGGCCACATCGGATTTCCCCGGCACTAAGATCCGAACCCTCCCACCTCGAGCGGCCACCCGACGGAGAGCGGCACGCAGGGCCAATCCCGGCAGAAAGTAAGCCACCGCGATGCGGACGTCGCGCGCCTCCTCGAGGCATTCAAGAAACTCGGCCAAGAAGGCGTTCCGACCCCGACCCGGCCCGCTAGGCAGCACCCGAATGCCATCCGACGCGCTCGATCGGGAGTCCACCGGGTTGCGACGACGCAAGCGCGGAAAGCGAAGAGGGCGCTGGTCCGCCCGCTCCCACATGGTTTCAAAACTATCGTCCAGCGTCTCGACCACCGGACCGGTGAGGCGGATGCCGATGTCCCGCCATCCGGAATGAATGCCATCACCCAGGTATTCCGGAGCCACGTTAAACCCTCCGGTGATGGCCAAGGTTTGATCGATGACCAGCAGCTTGCGGTGACTGCGGACGGGCAACCGACGCAGGGTCAGTGGATTGAAGACCCGCACTTCGCCACCAGAAGCCCGGAGCGGGTCGAAGAACTCCTCGTCGAGCGACGACGATCCCAACCCATCAATGAGCACGCGAACAGGCACACCTCGCTGCGCCGCCCGGATTAGAGCGCTCCGAACGGCTTCGCCCGGGTTGCCGACCGCGTAAATGTAGGTCTCTAGGCAAACGGATTTACGCGCCCCTTCAATCGCAGCAATGAGGGCCGAAAAGGCCTCGTCGCCCGTCTTAAGCCATTGGAAGGAAGTCTCACCCATTGTTACGGCCCGTTGCATACGTCTCCTTGGTCTTCTGTGCCACCCCAATCCGACCTTCAGGGCCACTCCGTCAAAACAGGCTGGCCCTCGCGGGACAATCTGCTATTGCCTCCATCATGAGTTCAGGATGCTTCCGATGGGGGTGGTTGCCACTGGCAGCCCTATTGACCCTAGGGTTGGCGGCGCAAGCACCAACACAACCCAGAGGTCTGGAGATTAACGCTTTCCAACGGGCATTGCCGGCTCCGGGTGACACGGTTCCCGCGACGGCACGGATCCAATACCCTCAGGCCCTCGCCTGGGATACCCAGACCCGGGAGATCCATGCCAAGGATGGCGAGCAATCCGTCGATTTTCGTTTTGCCCTGACCAATGCCTGGACCAACGCCGTCACCATCACCGGCACCAAGACCAGCTGCGGTTGCACCGTAGCTCGTTTGCCCGAGACACCGTGGCTCATCCAGCCCGGCAAGGGCGGCGAGATCTCAGGCACCATGAATTTGCAGGGCAAAGTGGGAACCATCGTGAAGACGGTGACGGTCTCGACCGATGTGGGATCCATTCTCTTGAACGTGAAGGTTCACATCGCCCCGGCAGATCCGGGTCGCATGCGGTCGGCTGATCGGCAACGCAATTTGGCCGTGGCTGCCGCGGACCGACAGGCGGTCTTCCGGGGCGAGTGTGCCTCCTGCCACGTGGCCCCTACCGTGGGCAAGCGGGGCGCTGAGCTCTACGCCACCGCCTGCGGGATCTGCCATGACGCCGAGAACAAGGCCACCATGGTGCCCACGCTGCGGGAGCTAAAGCACCCCACCGACCGGGCCTTCTGGATGCAGTGGATCCGCAATGGCAAGCTCAACAGCTTGATGCCCGCCTTCGACCTCAAGCAGGGGGGTATTTTGGATGAGGACCAAATGGCCTCGCTGGCCGATCACCTCGACAGCGCCGCCTTCAAGACGGGGCGTTCCGCCACTCCGGCCAAGACGCCCCAACCGTGAGTCATCCGGGTCGCTTCATCACGCTCGAGGGCGGCGAGGCCGCCGGGAAGTCCACGCAAATTGCCCGCTTGGCCGAACGCTTGCGCCGCCAAGGGCGATCGGTTCTGGAACTTCGGGAACCTGGTGGGACACCGCTGGGTGAAAAAATCCGCCACTTGCTCAAGCACGATCCGGATGGTCGGAGCATGTCTGCCGAAACGGAATTGCTGCTCATGAACGCGAGCCGCGCCGAATTGGTGCAACAGCGAATCCTTCCGGCGCTGCGGTCGGGCCAAATCGTCCTTTGCGACCGCTTCTACGACTCGACCGTCGCCTATCAAGGGTTTGGACGCGGACTGGATCTGGCAGCCGTCCAGTCGGTGATCCAACTGGCCGTGGGAGGTCTGCGACCGGATCGAACACTCTGGCTGGATGTGGCCCCGGAAATCGCCCGAACCCGTTTGGCCGGACGCCAGGCCGCGCAGGCGACGAGCGAACCCTCCGACCGCTTCGACGAAGAGCAGGAAGCCTTCTTCGCCCGGGTGGCCCAAGGCTTCCGAGAGGCATTCCACGCGGAGCCCGATCGCTGGCGACACGTCGATGCCGGCGGATTGTTAGAATGCGTCGAAGAGGCCGTCTGGTCGGCCGTTTCTGACCTCTTTCAGGAAACCGCATCGGTCGGCTGACGCCGAATCCGGAATGAGCCTCAGCAAACCTCAGCGCCCAAAGGGCATCTTGCCCATGAGTCCGCCGGCCCCGCCCATCTTAGTCATCATCTTCTGGAACTTGCCCATCTTGCGCATCATGTCCCGCATCTCATCGAAGCGCTTGAGCAGGTTGTTCACTTCGGTGACGGTGACCCCCGATCCCTTGGCAATACGCTGACGACGCCGGGCGTTGAGAATTTGGGGAGAACCACGCTCCTGACACGTCATGCCGCACAAGATGCCCTCCATGCGCTTGAAGTCCTTTTCACTCTTGGAGAGATCCGTGTTCTTGAGCATCTCCGAACCCCCAGGCAGCAGGCCAACGATGTCCTGAAGCGGCCCAAGTTTCTTCATCTCGCGGAGCTGCATGAGGAAGTCATCCAGGGTGAACTGACCCTTGCGCATCTTCTCCTCAAGATCCATCGCCTTGGAGGCATCGATACGATCGATCGCCTTCTCGACCAGCGTGACGACATCGCCCATGCCCAGGATGCGCTGGGCCATGCGCTCGGGATGGAACAGCTCGAGATCGTCCAACTTCTCGCCGACGCCCATGAACTTGATGGGCTTGCCCACCACGTGTCGGAAGGACAGAGCCGCACCACCGCGGGCGTCACCATCGAGCTTGCTCAGAATGGCACCCGTGATATTGAGGGCCTTGTCGAAATGGGTGGCCACGCTGACGGCCTCTTGGCCCGTGGCCGCGTCGAGGACCAGCAGGGTCTCGGCCGGTTTGATGAGATCACGCAGACGCACCAGTTCCTGGACTAAGTTTTCGTCGATTTGAAGACGCCCTGCGGTATCAAAGATGACCGTGTTGCACTGGTGACCCGCCGCGTATTCGAGCGCCTCCCGGGCGATCTTAATCACGTCGGTCTCTCCCTTCATCACGAAGACCGGCACACCAATTTGCGCGCCAAGAGTAGCCAATTGGTCCATGGCGGCCGGACGATACACATCAGCGGCCACAAGCAACGGCAGCTTCCCTTGCTTCAGCAGCAGTTTGGCCAGCTTGCCGGAACTGGTGGTCTTGCCCGAGCCGTGGAGACCGCACATCAAAATGCAGGCCGGGTTTCCGGTGAGGTGAAGCCCCTGGTTTTGCGATCCCAGCAGAGTGACCAACTCATCGCTGATGATCTTAATCATCTGCTGGCCTGGGTGGACCGACTGAACGACTTCTTCTCCCAGGGCCTTAGCCTTGATCGATTCGATGAAATCCTTGGCAACCTTGAAGTGCACGTCGGCCTCCAGCAGCGCCATGCGCACATCGCGCAGGGACTCCGACACGTTGCCCTCGGAAATCTTCCCTAGTCCGCGCAGGTTGCGGAAGACGTTCTGCAATTTGCCACTCAGGGAGTCGAACATGGACCTGAGGTTAGCTCAGCAGCCCTACCGCCGGAAAGCCCGGAGGCGAGGGGTTACAGGAGGATCAAATTGCCCGCACCGGCTGCGGGGGCGGCCCGGAAACGGCAATCCACGGTGGAGGAGGTGCAGTCTTGGAATGGCTCCGCGGGGTTGGACCTACGCTCGCAGGGATCGTTCGGAAGGCAGGGGCTTTCGCGCTGACGCACGATGGGGATTGGGGTGCTGCGATCCGATGCTCGCTGCGGTCCAGCCCCGCCGCCGCCGGTGTGTCGCGGGGGAGAAACCAATCGGTGATTCCCCTTCCGTGGATCGCCAACGCCTGATAGAGCAGTTCCATTCCCCGGAAAAATTCTCCCCACGCACCCCATGCATCCGAAAACCCTGAACCAACGGACCGGTCACCGAGCCCACGGTGCCACCGGTTTCACCCTCATTGAACTGCTGGTGGTCATCGCCATCATCGCCATCTTGGCCGGGATGCTCTTACCGGCGCTCTCGAAGGCCAAGGCCAAGGCCAACGGCGTGAAATGCATTAGCAATTTGCGCCAAATGGGCCTGGCGACGATCACCTACATTATGGACCACGGGGTGTATCCGGTGGGCATCGACGGCGGCGACGGGGCCGCCTGGATCTGGCCAGCCCTGCTCCGCAGCAGCATGTATGGCGGTCAGAACACCGATATTTTCCGGTGCCCGGCCGCACCCCAGCAGTCGCAATGGGTTCCGAAGTTCGGCAGCGGGGCCCCGGCCAAGCTGGGCTACCTGAAGGACGAAGTGCGCCTGCGCCCAGGAGGCACTTTCTTCATGAGCTACGGCTACAACGTCTGGGGCGCCTTCGCCGGGCTGACACCCAACACCGGGCTCGGCGTGTACCTCGGGGATCCGGTCTGGGGTGAAACCAAAGAAGCCTCGGTCAAGAACCCCTCCGAGATGATTTCTTTCGGCGACAGCAACTGGGACGTGAAGAAGAAGGGCGACCGCGACTGGAGCGGATTCATCGGCATGTACGAGGAGCGCCAATGGCCGCTGGAGATCCACGCTGGCCGCACATCCCTGGTCTTCTGCGACGGCCATGCCGAATCCAAGCGCCGATTGGACATCATCGGCCAACTCCATAAAGACCCCGCCCAACGCAAGGCCGTGGCCCGTTTCTGGAACCGCGACAACGAGCCGCACTTTGAATGAGAGTTAACCCCACCGACCCTGGAGTCTCAGGGCCTGCACGCTTGTTGATCCTACCGGGTCCTCCTAGCCTTTTGGAATGACCCCGGAGAACTGTCTGCAAGTGATCCCTAGCAGACCTCGGCCCCGAAAACTCGACGGGGTCGTTCAGTGGTTGTTCATCGTTCTTTGGGTCGGATTGGCCCCACAAATCAGCCTCAATCTCCAGGCCGAGACCCTGATTCCCACCGGCGCAACCTGGCGTTGGCGACCGGGAACCAACGAGGCCTCGGCTCCGGTCACGGCGTGGCGCACCGTAGAGTTCAAGGAGACTCAGTTCGCGTCGGCTCCAGCCCCCTTCTGGTACGGCGATATTCTTCCGGGCGGCACCCAGATCAGCGGCATGCAAAATGTCTACGGGTCGCTCTTCCTGCGCTGCCCGTTCGTCGTGCAGACCATCACCGAAGTGAGCGCCCTCCGACTCGGAGCGCTGGTCGATGATGGCTTCGTGGCTTGGATTAATGGCACCGAGGTGCTTCGGGTAAACGTGCCGGGTGCCTCTGGCGATGCGGTAGGCTTGGCAACCCTGGCCGACAACGCCGCAGAACCCGTTGCCTTCACGGAATACACCCTACCAGATCCGGTCCTGTACCTGCAGGCCGGGACCAATGTCCTCGCAATCCAAGTTTTCCAGAGCAGCCTCGGCAGCAGTGATTTGGGCTTTGATGCCTCGCTGGAGGCCATCCAGAAAGACTCGGTAGCACCGACGGTGCTCCGCATGGATCCCGTCCCCGGTTCGACGGTCGAGACGTTCACCGCATTGACAGTGACCTTCAGCGAACCTGTCACCGGAGTGGTGGCGGCGCACCTGCTGGTCAACGGCATCGGAGCCAAATCGGTCACGGCCACCACTCCAACCTCCTACCGTTTCGAATTCACCCAACCGACCTACGGAGCGGTCACCGTCGAGTGGGATCCCCGACTCGCTTTAGAGGATCAAGCCGAGCCGCCCAACCGCTTCGACCCGGCAGTCACAGGCAACGGAGGGGGGACCTACCGGTTGGTGGATCACACACCGCCGACCCTCACCGGATTGCTTCCCGCTTCGGGAGCCACAGTGAGATCTCTGGATTCGCTCTCCGTCCTCTTCAGTGAACCGGTGACGGGCGTGGAGGCATCCGATTTGCTCATCAATGGTGTGCCCGCAACAGCGGTCATCGCCCTGAGCGGAAGCCAGTTCCGCTTTAGTTTCCCTGCTCCACCGGTCGGGCCAGTGCAGTTCGCTTGGACCCTCGTTCATGGCATTAACGACCTAGCCTCATCACCCAATACTTTCGCAGGTCTGCCGTGGATCGTGCGACTGGACCCCGACGCCTCCGAGACTGCGCCGTACTTGAGCGAGTTCATGGCTTCCAATACGCGCACCCTCAAGGACGAGACCGGGCAGTACGTGGATTGGATCGAACTCTTCAACCCTGCGGAGGCTCCCCTCAACTTGCGCGGATGGTCGCTCACGGATGACGCCGGCAACCTGACTAAGTGGCGGTTTCCCGAAACTAATCTGGCGGCCGGCGGATTCCTAGTGGTCTTCGCCTCAGGTGCCGACCGACGGACTCCGGGATCCCGCCTCCACACCAATTTCCAACTCGCCGCGGGCGGTGAATACTTGGCGTTGGTACGTCCGGACGGCACGAACATCGCCAGCGAGTTCAAAGCGACCTATCCACCGCAAGTTCCCGATCTCTCGCATGGAGTTGTCCAGGTACCTCAGGGCAATTCCTGGGATCGGGGACCTTCTGGCGTCTACTTCACGCGACCCACACCCGGTTCTGCCAACCTGGGGGGCACCGCCCTGCCGGGACCCCTCATTGGGGAGGTCCTGCACACACCCAAGGTCCCCACCGACACCGAAGACCTCCGCGTCACAACCCGGGTCCGCAACACCTTCCAACCGGTGTCGAGTGTCACGCTGCGCTACCGCATCCTCTTCGGCGCGGAGACCGGGATCCCGATGTGGGATGACGGTGCCCACGGAGACGGCGCCGCCGGGGATGGCGTCTACGCGGCGACCTTGCCCGCCGACTTGGCCTCGCCAGGGCAAATGATCCGCTACCGGATCGTGGCCACGGACACCCTCGGCGCCACGTCCCGCTGGCCGCTCTTTCCCAGCGCAACCACCTCCCCGGAATACCTCGGCACCCTCGTCCAACCCACCAATTTCGTAACTCAGCTGCCGGTCTTCCACCTCTTCATTGCACCCAATCAACTGGCCGGCATCGACACCGAGTCCGGTGGTCGGATCGCCCTCTTCCACGACGGCGAACTCTACGACAACGCCTACATGGAATTGCGCGGAAACACCTCGGCTGGATTGAACAAGAAGTCGCATCGCCTGGAGTTCAACCGAGGGTACGAACTCCGTCATCCCGGACCCGGCGGGAGTGTCCGCAAGTCGGCGCTCTTGGCCGAATACCTCGACCCAGCCTACTTGCGCCAGAGCCTCTGCTTCTGGTTCCTGGAGCAACTCGGAGTCCCCTCCCCATTCCACTACCCGGTGCGGGTCCACTTAAATGGTCAGTTCTATCAACTGGCCTTCCACAACGATGTCATCGGCCAAGAACAAGTGGAGCGCATGGGCTACGACCCGCGGGGCGCCCTCTACAAGGCCGTGGGCAACCTGACCCCGGACTTTTCCAGCACCGGCGTCTTCCAGAAACTCGAGCCCGACAACGACCCCAGCCGCACCGATTATTTGCAACTGGCCAACGGTATCCGCGAAACGTCCCCGCTGACGACGCGGCGCAACACGGTGTTCGACTTGCTCGATGTGCCCCAGGTTATCAACCACTTGGCCGGCACCCGATGGTGCGCTGAGAACGACGACGTGTGGGCCAACATGAGCCTCTACCGCGACACCTTCGGGGACGGGCTTTGGCGCAATATCCCCTTCGACATGAATGCGTCGTGGGGACAGCTCTACGGCGGCAGCAACCCGCTGGAGGCCACGGTGGATGGATCCAAGAGTCACCCGCTGTACGGAGGCTCCAGCACCGGCGGCAACTTCAACCGCCTCTATGACGTGATTGTTCGACTGCCCGAAACGCGCCAGATGCTCCTGCGCCGTCAACGCTCCATTCTCGACTTGCTGGTCCAGCCGCCGGGAACGCCTTTTGAGAAACGGATCCTCGAGAACCGCGTGGTCGCCCTGACCAACCTCATTGGTCCAGAGGCGCTGCTGGATCGCGTGAAATGGGGCGCTTCACCGTGGGCCGGCAACAAGACCTTCACCGCAGGCGTCGGCGACTTGCTCAACCAATTCATCGAACCGCGTCGACGCCACTGGTACCTCACCCACTGCGTCACCAACACCGCCCGGACCATTGGCATTAATAATTCCAACAACGCCGGCATCCCCCTGACGCAACCGGAAGACGCGGCCCCTGAAATCCTGGACGTAGAATTCAACCCAGTTTCAGGCAACCAGGCGCACGAGTTCCTGGTGCTCACCAACCGGTCGGGCCTCGCCTTGGACTTGAGCGGTTGGAAGCTCGACGGTGCCGTCGAGTTCACCTTCCATCCGGGCACGGTGCTCCCCTCCAACAGCGTGGTGTACGTCAGCCCCGACGTCCGCCAGTTCCGCGCTCGCACCACCGGACCGCGCGGAGGTCAGGGACTCTTCGTGGTGGGCCCGTATTCTGGCCAACTCTCAGCCCGCGGCGAAACGCTCACGCTGCTCAATCCCCGGGGCAAGACCGCGCACCAACTCACCTACGCCGGCGACCCCAGCGCCGCGCAACGCTGGCTGCGAATCACCGAGATCCATTTCAATCCGCCGGCCGGTCCCGTGGGTTCGTCTCTGCCCGATGAGTTGGAGTTTCTGGAGCTGCGCAACCTCTCGCCCAGCGAGTCACTCGATCTCGCCGGCATCCGGCTGGTCGATGGCGTGGACTTCGACTTCTCCACCAGCACAGTGAAGCGATTGGACCCGGGCGCACGCGTGGTGATCGTCGCCAACGCCACCGCCTTCACCGCTCGGTACGGAGCAGGTGTGCCGGTGGCCGGCCAATATGTCGGCCGCCTCGACAACGGTGGAGAACGGCTCCGACTACTGGATGCTCAGGGCGAGGAGATCTTGGACTTCGGATTCAAGGACTGGTTTCCGGCCGCGGATGGCGGTGGCTTTTCCATGGAAGTCGTCGATGAACAAGCCAGCCCTGATCGCTGGAGCGACAAGACTCAGTGGCGCGTTGGGAGCCTTCTTGGAGGCAGCCCTGGTTCCGGCGGACCGGCGGAGGGTTTGCGTTTGAGCGCTGAACTCACCCCCACCGGACTGCGGCTCCGCTTTCCAGCGTTGGTCAATCAACGCTACTCGCTGCAAGTGTCGGAGGCGCTCGAACTCGGAGTCTGGTCGAGCCTGCTGGAGGTACCTGCCCTGCCCAATGCCCGAACAATCGAGCGCACAGAACCCCTCTCGAGCGAACGCCGATCCTACCGAGTACTCGTGCCGGCGGGTCTATGAACTCGGGCAGGCCAACACCCAAGCCGCCCAACAAACAGTCCCAACAAACAGTCTGGAACCCACGGTCAGTCGAGCGCAGTTTTGCTTCCAATCACCATGAGCCTCTCTGCTGCCGATGCCTTAATCCGACTCCACCCGGACGACGATGTCGCCGTGGTCCGCCGCCGCCTGCTCGCTGGCGAGAGTGCGGGTGAACTCACCTTCCAAGGCTCAATCCCGGCTGCCCACAAGGTGGCGCTTCGGCCGCTCGCGAAAGGGTCCCCGATCCGCAAGTACGGGCAATTCATCGGACGGGCTTCGATGGACATCCCGGCCGGGACCCACGTGCATGTGCACAATGTGGATACCGGTGAATTGGCCACGGGCGACCATTTTCTAGAACCCACCGCCCCATGGCTGCTCCTGCCCGAGTCGGAACGGCGCACCTTCCAAGGCTTCACTCGCCCGGGCGGCCGCGCCGGCACGCGGAACTACGTGGCAGTGATTTCGTCGGTAAACTGTTCGGCCAGTGTCTCGCAATTCGTGGCCCGACGCTTCACCCCTGAGGCGCTGCGGCGCGACTTCCCCGGCATCGACGGCGTCGTGGCCTTCACCCAC
The DNA here is from genome assembly GCA_026397755.1 of Verrucomicrobiota bacterium. Lineage (GTDB taxonomy): Bacteria > Verrucomicrobiota > Verrucomicrobiia > Limisphaerales > UBA9464 > SXXZ01. Next base: position 1,154 of record JAPLUF010000290.1, on the reverse strand, counting down.
AAGGCCGGCTGCGCCACCGCCGATGAAGGCACGGAAATTCTCCAGCGAGTGCTCGTTGGAATCGCCCGCCATCCCAATATCGGCGCCTACGTCATTATCGGATTGGGCTGCGAGACTAATCAGGCCGCAGCCATGGTGCGCCGACACGGATTAGATCAGTCTGAGACTGGCAGCGAACCCCCGCTGGTCCTCAACATCCAGCAGCAGGGCGGCATCAGCCGTACGGTAGAAGACGCCGTGAAAGCCGTGAGCGGTTTATTGCCTGCGGTCAACGCTCAGCGCCGATCCACACAGCCCTTGAGTCGACTCATCGTGGCGCTGAACTGCGGTGGCTCCGATGGCCACAGTGGGATCACCGCCAACCCGGCACTGGGATGGGCTTCCGACCAAATTATCCGCCACGGCGGCACGACGGTCTTGGCCGAGACTCCAGAAATTTATGGCGCCGAACACCTGCTCACCCGTCGCGCGGTGAGCCGAGAGGTGTGCGATGCGCTGCTCGAACGAATTCGCTGGTGGGAAGACCACGCCCGGAAGCACGGAGCCTCCATTAGCAACAACCCCTCGGCCGGCAACAAAGAGGGCGGCCTGACGACCATCTTCGAAAAGAGCCTCGGCGCCGTGGCCAAAGGCGGCCAAGCCCCGCTCATGTCGGTGCTGCACTATGCCCAGACGATCACAGGGCCTGGCCTGTGCTTCATGGATACGCCCGGCTACGACCCGGTGAGCATGACGGGATTGGTGGCCGGAGGCTGCACGGTCGGGGTATTCACCACGGGTCGCGGCAGTGTGTACGGCTGCAAACCGGCTCCCTGCATCAAGGTTTCCACGCATACACCGCTCTACCGCTGGATGGAAGGCGACATCGACCTCAATGCCGGCACGATTCTGGATGGCGAGGAAACAATTCCCCAAGTGGGCGAACGCATCTTTGAAGCCATCCTGTCGGCGGCCAATGGTGAGCGCACCAAGAGCGAGCACGCTGGCATTGGCGACGAGGAGTTCGCCCCCTGGCCCTTGGGCCCGGTCTTCTGAACCGCTTCGACCGAGAGGCCCAAAACCCTCTCGACCCCCCTGCTCTTCGCCGCACTGAGCTGCTGGATGATTGTCTTCGTCATCGTCCAACGCCTCGCAGTGCTGCTGGCCGCCTTGGG
>JAPLUF010000058.1 GCA_026397755.1 Verrucomicrobiota bacterium | reverse complement strand
TCGACAAAAAGCCCCAGAAGCCGGCCAATGCGGCCGAACTGGAGAAGGCCCTCGCGGAGGCGCTGGCACTGGCCAAGGCTCAATCTGAATTGGCCCGCCTCATGGAAGGTTCCAATCCTGCCAAATCTCAAAATCCCACCCCAGGTGAAAAGCCCGGTCAGAAGGGACCGGAAGACAAGCCAGGCCCGCCGGATAAAAACAGCCCGCCCGGAGGTTAGGCTGGAAAACAAGGGAAACCCGGGAAATCCCAGCCATCTCCGGCGAGCCCACCCAACCCGGGTGAAAAGCCAGGCAGCCCGGGTGGAGAGCCTGGCGGACCCGGTAGGCCGGAAGATCGCGCTTTGGCTGAGCGTCAAAAACGTCTTCAGGACCAAGCCCGCAAGCTGGCCGAAAAGATTGCCCGTATGAACAGTCCTGAGGCCCGCGAGGCGCAAACTGCCAGCAAACGCATGGAGGCCGCAGCCCAGCAAATGGCCCAGGCCGCCGAGGCGCTGGGCGATGGCCGCAGCGAGTCGGCCGAAACCAGCAGCAGCTTGGCGGCGGCCGGGGTCCAGTCGGCGGCCGACCTGCTGGAGCGAGCCTTGCGGCAAGGTCCTGAACGCACAGATGTCTCGGCCGAGCAAGCACCTCGACAGTTCGAGGAACAAATCAGCGAGTACTTCCGTCGCCTCACCCGGGCCCAATGACCCCCCGCACCCACACCATGATGCAGTTCACCCAATTGCCAGAGCCTCGGTGGCTGATCCTCGCGGGGATCGTCACCGTTGGCCTACTGGCCCTGAGCTATGGGTACGCCCGCGGTCGGACGCAGCCCTGGGTTCGGGCCCTGTGCGGCCTGCTTCGCCTGACGGCCCTCGTCGGGCTAGTGCTGTGCCTGATGGATCCCCAGTGGATTGAAAAAATTATCCATCCACGCCGGACCCGCTTGGCGGTGCTTATGGACACCTCCCGCAGCATGGCCACCACCGACGTTCCTGGGGGCCGATTGACCGCGGCCCGGGCCTGGATCGCCCGCCATGTCTTGCCGGCCAAGCCGGACTCGGTCGATGTACTGGCCTTGCGTTTCAGCGACGTCATGACCCTTGAAACCAATGGAGTCGCCGGGCCAGCCGAGGGTCCATCCTCTGGGCTTTCCCGCGCGCTGGACTCCTTGCTCACGCTGCCACCAGAAGATCCCCTGACCAGCGTTCTCTTAGTCTCCGATGGCATAGAGACCGAAGGGCTGGATCCGGAGACAGCCGCTCGCCGCCTACGTCGCCACGGGCTGCGTGTCCACACCCTCCTGAGTGGCACCACCAACGAAGTGCGCGATGTGCGCATCACCGGCCTTGAGGTCCGACGGGCTGTTGCTGAGAAAGCGCCGTCACGGGTCTCGGTCGATCTCCGATCACCCGGCTTCGCTGGGAAGACCGTCACCGTGCAAGTCCGCAAGGATGGCCAAATTCTCGCAGCGAAGCCGCTGGAGCTCAACGGCGACGCGCAGCATGTTGACCTGGAATTCACGCCACGCATGCGCGGATTTCAAGTGTACGAGGTGAGTGTCTCGACCAGCCCTGGCGAATGGCTCGCCTCCAACAACCAGAGGCCTTTCGGATTGGAGGTCGTCGATCCCACGCTGCGAGTGATCTACATGGAGGGAACGCCCCAGAACAACCAAAGCCCCCAGCCCGAGTGGAAGTACCTCAAAGACGCCCTGCAGAGCGACCCGGGCATCCAAGTGACCACGCTTTTTCGGCAGTTCGGCAACAACGGGCAGTCCCTCAACACGGTGGATTCCGATCCAGAGACGGGCGAGCGCATCTACCCGGTCGACCATCCCACCCAAGGCTTCCCAAAAAATCTCGCCGGTCTATTGAACTACGATGTGGTCATCCACAGCGATATTCGTCGCGACTCCTTCAGTCCGCTCCAAATGACCAACATGGCGCGGCTGGTCGAAGAGTTCGGCGGCGGATTTCTCATGATCGGCGGCAACTCGGCCTTCGGGCGCGGCGGCTACCACCAAACCCTCCTCGACCGCATTATCCCGGTGGCCATGGAAGGTGCCTTCGACTCCTCGAAAGAGGACTTTCTACCCAAGGTTCCCCGAGCGGCTTGGGCCCATCCGATCGTAGCCATCGGGGCCGATACCGAAGAGACGCGCAAAATCTGGACTGAGAAATTTCCCACCCTCCACGGCATCAACCGAATGGAACGGGCCAAGCCCGGCGCGCAAGTGCTGGCCTATGCGGACAACGCCCCCCAGGGCATCGAGGGCGATGTGCTGCTGGCCGTCCAAGAAGTGGGCCGAGGCCGCACCATGGCCTTCACTTCCGACACCACCCGATCTTGGGGCGCGGATTTTGAGACCCTCTGGGGCGAGCCCCGCAATCCGAAATGGCTCGTCTCCGAGGACAACTGCGACTCTCGCTACTACCGTCGTTTCTGGGTGAACGCCATTCGCTGGCTGGCCGCTGGCCGCAGCAGCCGTACCAATCCACCGGTCTTGCTCGATCTTTCCACGGCCTACGTTAATCCGGGCGCAACGGCTTCGGCATCCATCCGAGTTCGAGATCAAGCCCAACGGGAAGTCACCGATGCCGAAGTAACTCTCTTCGCCGGAACCGGTTCCTCCAGCAATGCGGTGGCCGTGGCACGCTACGACCCAAACCAACGCGCCTACGTGGCACCCATCACCCTCCAAAAGCCCGGTACCTTTGTTATTAGCGCTGTGGCACAACGGGACGGCGAGGCCCTCGGTGTAGATCGTCAACTGCTGGTGGCTGAAAGTGTCGATCCAGAATTGGCCGATCTCCAGGCCCGACCTGCGGTGATGGAAGGCGTGGCTCAGTCCGGTAACGGTATGGCCCTCCGCGTCGAAGAGACTAATCCTCGCGGACTAGAGGCCCTCTGGGGAGAGTTGCCTCAGCCTTGGATCGAATTCCTTCGGAAGCCCCTTTGGGACCACCCGATCTATCTGGCGATCCTGTTGGGACTCTTAGTCCTCGAATGGTCGCTGCGGCGTTGGAAAGGATTGGCCTGATCCGCCATGCGAAGCCTCACGCGGATCCTGTCCACCCCGATCCGATCCTCGGGATCAAACCCATTGACCCAATGGTTTCGGACAGCTCCAGGAGTTCTTTTCAATCAGGTCCTTCTGGGGCTGATGTGGGCTGCGTTGAGCCAAGTCCTCGTCCTGGGCGAAGCCTTCCCGGAATTCCGAGAAGCGTCCCCGGGAATCGGTGTCAGCCACGCGGTCCGGGACGAGCCCTGGTCCATCCACATCGTCCGAGTCGATCGCTCCCAGCCCAGATTAGGGTTCATTCCCTCGCTGGCCTACCATGACCGCATCGGACTCAATCCCTTGTCCGATCAGCTCACCCTCTTTCCGAAATCTCTCGGGGTGCCCGTCGCTGCGATCAATGGCGACTTCTACGCCATCGAGAACGACCCAATGCCCGGAGACCCTCGAGGCCTCTTCATTCAGCGAAGCATGCTTATCAGCGCGCCCATCGAGCGCGACTGCCTCTGGTTCGACCCATCCGGGAACCCCCACATCGACACGGTACGGCCTCGATTCACGGTGCGCGTGGGCGAATCAGCCCCGCTAGAATTCGGACTCAACGAGGACTTCGACGGCTCACGTCCGGTGGTGCTCACCCCGGCCGCGTCTACAGCCATCCAAGGGGATCGCCCCTCGGGCTGGATCTTGGCCCGCGACGGATCGCATCCCGGGCCACCCTTGAAGGCTGGTCAGCCACTCCGGGCCGTGGTCCGAGGCGCCGTGACAAACCATTCCGCGCCCTTGGAGGCGGACTGTTTAATTCTCCGCGCAGGAACCCAACTGCAGAACCACCTGCGTCCCGGGGCCCGGGTGGTCCTCGAGCCCCGCACCGAACCATCTCTGGAATCCGCGGTCTCGGCCATCGGCGGCGGCCCTGCTCTCGTTCACCTCGGCAAGCCGACCGGCAAATCCGCAGCCCGTTCTTCGGAACGTCATCCGCGCTCCGCGTTCGGATGGAATGAGCGTCACTGCTTTCTCGTTGTCGTGGATGGGCGTCAGGCCGGGCTCTCAGTGGGCATGACTCTCGCCGAGCTCTCCGAATTCCTCGTCAAACTCGGCTGCCAGGAGGCCATTAACTTTGATGGCGGCGGCTCCACCGAATTAATCCTCAACGGTCAGGTGCTCAACAGCCCGTGCTACGGTCGCGAGCGAGCCACGGCCACCAGCCTCTTGGTTGTCCGGGTCCCCGAGACTCGACCAGAGACACAATCCCAGAAACCGTCGCCATGAAGTGCTGGCTCACGCTCTTTCTCGGTGCGGCCGCACTCGTCGGAACCGAGGCATCCCGTTCGTCCGACAAACCTCCATTCTCTCAAGCTCCCGCTCCCAAAAATCGGCTTGCCAACGGATTTTCATACATCCAAGAGACATTAGCAGAGGGTCCCTGGTCCATACAGGTCATCCGCATCCGACGAGACCGCACGGACCTAGGGATCCATGTCCTGCTGGGCGGCGGCGATCACTTGGGTGTGGCCACGCTGTCCAGTCAGGCCTCTACCTTCCTGCGGGCCCGCGGTCAGGCGCTGGCCGCGCTCAACGGGGACTTTTTTGCGAGAGGCGGCCCCTGTCTGGGCGATCCCGAGGGACTTTGCCTCCGGGACGGGGAATTTATCTCCGCACCCAACGGCAAGAGCGCCTTCTGGATGGGTCCGGATCGTTCGCTCCATCTCGGTCCAGTGGTTTCGCTGCTTTCGATGATTGCTCCCGACGGAACAAGCCTCGCCATCGGGCTCAACGAAGAGCGCCAAGAGCGCCCCGTGCTTTTCACTGCGGCCGTGGGTCACCGAACCCCTCCCGCCAACGGTACCGAATGCCTTCTCATCGCCGAGGCTGGCACCGTGTTGCCCATCCGACCGGGCCTCCGCTCAACCTTCCGACTCCAGTCCGTCCACTCCGGCGGCAACACACTAATTCCTACCAACGGCGTCGTTCTTTCACTGCCCGTGGTGCACGAAATCCCTTCCAGCCAAACCGTACCCGGATCTCTCTGGACCCTGTCCACCGAAACTCGACCCGACCTGAAAAACACTCCAACGGCCCTGGGCGGCGGTCCAGCGCTGCTCAAGGATGGCCAGCCCACCCTGTTTCAATCCTCAGACGCTCGGCATCCGCGCTCGGCCATCGGATGGAATGCCGAATTTTTCTTCCTGGTGCAAGTAGATGGCCGTCAGCGCGGCTTCTCGGTCGGCATGTCTCTCGCCGAATTGGCAGCCCACTTTGCACGCCTAGGATGCACCGATGCGCTGAATCTCGACGGTGGTGGTTCTTCGACCCTATGGGCCCGCGGTCAGGTCATGAATACCCCGTGCGAAGGATCCGAACGCCCCATGGGCAACGCCCTCATCATCACCCTCGAACCCAGCGCAGTCGAACCCCGCTAATTCCAGAGTGTTCCTGAGGCTGGAACCCATTAACCCCTCTTCACTACCAGGTCCCGGAACTCGTCAAAGAGCACCGAAGAGTCGTGCGGACCGGGTGCCGCCTCCGGATGATACTGCACGCAAAACACCGGCTTGGTCTTGTGGCGCAGCCCTTCGACGGTCTGGTCGTTCAGATTAATCCGGTTCACGGCCACCTCGGCCGGCAACGAAGACGGATCCACTGCAAAACCATGGTTTTGGGAAGTGATCTCCACCCGACCCGACTCCAGATCTTTCACCGGCTGATTTCCGCCCCGATGCCCAAACTTCAGCTTGAAGGTCTTGCCACCCAAAGCCTGACCCAAAATTTGATGACCCAGGCAGATCCCGAAGATGGGGATGCCCGTGTCCACGAGTGTCTTCACCTCGCGAACAATTTCACTCAGCGTCCCCGGATCTCCCGGACCATTGCTGAGGAACACCCCGGCCGGCTTGTAAGCAAGCACCTCCGCGGCCGAAGTCCCGGCAGGAACTACGCGGACTCGGAACCCCCGTTGGCGGAGGCTTCGCAAGATGTTGTATTTGATACCGAAATCGTAGGCCACGATCGGGATGTCCGCCGCACGCAGCGGAAGACGAATGTGCCTCGGGTTGGGCGGTGAATGCTGCTGGGTCACGGCGAATTCCGCCGAATCCTGATCCTTTTCATCCCAGATAAAACTCTCCCGATGGGTGACTTCGACGACGTAGTTGCGTCCCTCCATTGAGCCCCATTGCTGCGCCCGAGCCACGGCTTCGGCATCCGACATCGGCTCCGTAGTGAGGAATCCGGCCAGAGAACCCCGCACACGGAGTTTCTTAGTCAGGGCCCGAGTATCGACACCCTGGATTCCCGGAATGCCATTCTGCTCCAAGTAGGAAGCCAGCGATTGATCCGCCCGCCAGTTGCTCACCCAGGGACTCAGTTCCCGGATCACAAACCCCGAGCAATGCGCTTTCCAAGACTCCATGTCCTGAAGGTTAATACCCGTGTTGCCGATCATCGGGTAAGTCATCGTCACGATCTGCCCCTTGTAGGAGGGATCGGTTAAAATCTCCTGATAGCCGGTCATCGAGGTGTTAAAACACACCTCCCCGGACGCCGAAGCCTGCGCTCCGAATCCGTGGCCACGGAACACCGAACCGTCTTCAAGGGCGAGAATCGCGTTCATTAGACTCTGATAGAGAGAGCCACTGGAGCATCGCCAGGGCGGCGCGGAGTGTGCGCAAGCTCCCTCACGAAGCAAGGCGAAGGAAACACGAAGGTGTCCTCCGCGCTCGCGACTTCAGTCAGCCTCACGGCACCCAGATCCGGGATCAGGCACGCAGTTCACCTCGCCAGAACGGCATCGCCCCCGGCCTTTGCCGCGCTCTAGTTTCCCAGTGATTGTTGCGCATTGGCAGGATGGTTGCGCTTCAACTGAAGATTTTAGTGGCGTTCTGTCAGCCAGTTGTTAGGTTCCGCGGCCCTCGATTCTAAATGAGTTGCGGGAGAAAGCACTTGGCGGATAAGTCGTCCGCGGTGGACGAGTGCCTCAGCAAATAAACAGGGAAAGAGACTCCATGGCAAAAAAACCGGCACCCGTTGCGATCAAAAAAGCAGGCCATCAAAAGGTCGGCATCGTCAGCGCTGCCACAATCCTCGGACGCCCCTTGGCCAAATCCGGTGGAAAGCCCGTGCCACCCGAGACCCTGAGCTGGATGCCCATTTCCCGGGTCAAGCCGGAGTGGCAGAAGTTCTACCAAAACCTCCTGGACCTGCATGAGCGACTCCGAGGCCAGATGAGCGGTTTGGCCAAAGAATCCCAATCCGAGATGGAGAGCTACAGCCTCCACATGGGTGACTCTGGTACCGACAATTTCGACCGCGATTTTGCACTCAGCCTCCTGTCTTCGGACCAGGATGCCGTTTATGAAATCGAGGAAGCCCTCAAACGGATCGAGAAAAGCACTTACGGTGTCTGCGAGTTGACCTCGAAAGTCATTCCCAAGGCCCGCTTAGAGGCGATCCCCTGGGCCCGTTACACGGTTGAATCGCAGGCCCAACTCGAGAAAGAAGGCGTTCTGCGCCAGCGTAACCGCCTCGGTTCGCTGGGCTCCGTCGAGGCCGGCGCCTCGGTGGACGTTGAAGACGACGACAGCGACGTCGAGGAGAAACCGACCAAGGATAAGGAAAACTGATTTATGCCGCGTGAGATTGTGACCATTGAATGTACGGAAGCGAAGAAGGAGGGTAAGCCCGTCTCCCGCTACCAAAAAGAAGAAGTTCAATCCTTTCCTTCGCCGTCATACCCTGCATCGCGAAATCAAGTAAGGTAAGCTATGCCCCGCAAGACCAAGCTCGAGGAAAAGAAGAAGCGCCGATCGACCGCAGCCCGGACCCCGCGTCCGAAGCCCAAGGTCGAGTTCACCATCGACGCTATCGACTACAAGAACGTCGCCCTGCTCAAGCAGTACGTGACCGACAACGGACGGGTTCTGCCCCGGAAGTACACCGGATTGCCGGCACCCTTCCAGCGCAAGCTCAGCATCGCGATCAAGCGCGCCCGGCAGATGCTTCTGATGAAGTAAACTGTCACGACATTTTTTGAAACCCGCCGGTTCGCCGGCGGGTTTTTTGTTTCCTAAGATCGCCTTGAGAATGCAAGCGGTTTGCAATCTTCCGCGCCGGTTCCTATCCTGTCGACCGTGAATGGCCACCGTTCCCACTTATTGGCTTTGCTGCTCGGCCTGCTCAGTGTCTTGGAATCGCACGCGGCTGAGGTCCGAGTCTTAACCACGCTGCCGGTCATCCATTCTTGGGCGGCCAACGTCGCCGGTGATGCGGCCACTGTAGAGAGCTTGCTGCCTGCCAACGTAGGCCCCCACGACTTCCAATTCCGACCTTCCGATCTTCGGAAATTGGCCGCGGCCGACGTGGTCCTGATGAACGGCTTGGGCTTGGACACTTGGCTCACACGGGCTGTGACCCGAGGGGCTTCTAAACCCTCCCGCCGGGTCGTCACGGTGACCGATGGGCTCCAGCAGCAACTCATCCACCACCGGACTCCACTGGCCATCGATGCCGAGACCAGCGAGTCCAAAAAATCTCAACCGGCCCACGCCCATACCCACGAGGAGGAGGACGCCAATCCACATGTGTGGCTCGACCCTGTCTTCGCCAAACACTGTGTCTCCAACATTATCCAAGCCCTCTGTCAGGCCGATCCAGCCCACGCCGATGGGTACACCCGTCGTGGAGCAACTTATCTCCTGGAACTGGACCAGCTCGATACCCAAATCCGATCCTCGCTCAAAGATCTAACCAACCGCAGGATCGTCACATTCCATGATGCCTTCCCGTACTTCTGCCGACGGTATGACCTTCAGCTCGTCGGAGTGGTCGAAGAGGTCCCGAGCGTGGACCCCTCGCCGAAGTACCTCGCACAACTCTCCCGGGCCATCCGAAAACAACAGGTCCGTGTGATTTTTTCCGAACCTCAATTCCATCCCCGGTTGCTCAAACGTCTGGCCACCGATCTGGCCATCGGCGTTGCTGAACTCGATGTCCTCGAGACTGGCTCCGCCTCCCGGACCTTCTACATCGACGGGCTGCGCCGAAACTTGAGCTCTCTGGAATCCTCATTGCGCTGAGCCCCATGGACATTGCCTTCCGATCGCAGAAATCAGCAGCCGTCGAGGTTCAAGACCTTCACGTCCGCCTCGGTGGCAACCCCGTGCTTCGAGGTGTGAACTTGCGCATCGAGGCAGGCCGAATGGTTGCGCTGATCGGCCCCAATGGGTCGGGCAAGACCACCCTGCTGCGCTGCCTCTTGGGTTTGCAGAAACCCGACTCGGGATCGGTCCGACTGCTGCAAGAAGGCCCACCGGGTCCGGGAATCTTGAAGCGGATGGGCTACGTACCCCAACGGCTCCAACTCGACCCGAGTTTCATGCTGACGGTCCGGGAATTCTTGGCGATCCGCCGACCCCTCACTGCCAGTTGGTTCTGGCGACCCTCACGCCAAATAGATGCTCTCTTGCACGAGGCCGTGGGCGAAATGGACGTCACCCGATTACTGGACCGCCCCGTGGCCGGACTCAGCGGCGGGCAACTCCAGCGTGTCCTGATTTGCTCCAGCCTGCTCAATGAGCCTGAGTTGCTGTTGCTAGATGAGCCGACCGCCGGAGTGGATACCCCCGGTGAGGCCGACTTCTACGAACTCATCGCCGAAGTACATCGACGCCGGGGACTCACGGTGGTGCTCGTATCGCACGACCTATCCATGGTGTATCGACACGCCAGTCGAGTTTACGCCCTCAATGGAGTCATTTGCTGCGAGGGCGCTCCCGAAGAAGTCATGAATGCGGAGTCCCTCAGACAGGCCTACGGCATTCACTTCACCCCGTACCAGCACCAGCACCCTCATTCCCACGGCAGCCATGGACATTGAACCCTTCATGCTGCGCGCGGTCCTGACCGCACTCTTCCTGGGACCGCTCTGCGGATTCATCGGGGTCTTCGTCACCGCCCGGCGCATGTCCTTCTTCAGCGATACCGTGGCCCATGCGGCTCTGGCGGGTGTGGCCCTCGGATTCTGGCTCGGTCTGCCGGATCCCACGGTCCCCATGATTCTCTTCAGCCTGGTCATCGCAGGCCTAATTCTCTGGCTCAAAGAACGAACAGCCCTCCTCAACGACACCATCATGGCCCTGTTGCTCAGCGGGTCGGTGGCCCTAGGTATGGTAATTTTGAGTCTCCTCAAGGGCTATCGCGGTGAACTCGACCGATACCTTTTTGGTGACATTCTTTCCGTCGGATGGGGTGATGCCGCCTTGGCATTGGTCGTATTGATCACCGTGGGCTCAGTCCTATTCTGGAAACTCAACGCTCTAGCCCTGTTAACCGCCCATTCGGATCTGGCGCATGTTTCGGGCGTTCCGGTGCGCTGGCTGAACTACGGATTCGTCGCCCTGCTCACCGTGACCGTGGCGCTGAGCATACGCCTGCTCGGCATCATTCTAGTGACCTCGCTCGTGGTAATTCCTCCGGCGGCGGCTCGGAATCTGGCCCGTAGTCTGCGCCAGCAAATTCTCTTGAGCCTTTTCCTGGGCCTCATTGGCGCCAGCGGCGGGGTGATTCTTTCTTATCCGCTCAACCTGCCCAGTGGCCCCTGCATCACCCTGACCTTGGCCGGATTGTTTGTTCTATCCCTGCTCGGAAGTCGGCTGCAACGAGCCCACCAAAACGCTTCATGAGCCGGCCCTGTCCCCAGCACCAGCACCCTCACCGACTCATCCAGCAACCGCTGTCTGACCTGACAGACAAGCTGCGCCAGGGTGAACTGAAGATCACCGCCCCGCGTCAGGCGATTCTCGACGTGCTCCGCAAGCATTCGTCCCCGCTGACGATCAAAGAAATCCACACCTCGCTGGGCAAGCTCGACTGCGATCTGGCGACCATTTATCGGAACATGCACACCCTCGAACGCATGGGGCTGGTGCGGCGTTATGATTTTGGTGATGGAGCCGCCCGCTTCGAATTGTCTCCCGAGGACGGCGAGGGTCACCACCATCATTTGGTGTGCACCCGCTGCGCGCGCATCGTCGAGCTCGACGACTGCTTCCTGAACGATTTTCAGGACCAATTGGCCCGCCGGCATGGTTACACCCAAATTTCGCATCGAATGGAATTCTTCGGGCTCTGCCCCAATTGCCAAGCGCCTTGAGCGTGGCGGCCGAGGTGCCATGCTGCAAAGAGTCGGATGCTCCTCCAATTATCTTCTGCCTGGCTCCCATGAATCGGCCATCCGCCCCCAATTCACGACCTAACCCGGCATGGGTCTTAGGTGGATATCTGGCGGCGGTGTTTGTCGGTGGAGCCCTGCTAGCTCCTTGGCTCTGGATGTTCGTCCAGCACGTCGGCGCTCACTCTTCATTGGCCGCGCAACCGTTCCGCCGGTATGTCGACCGGAGTCTTCTGGGGGTCGCCTTGCTCGGACTATGGCCCATGGCCAAAAGCGGCTTGTTTCCCGGTTGGCACTCCGTCGGCATGGTGTGGGGCCGATCTGCCCGGCGGGACTTGTTAATGGGCCTGGCTGGCGGAATGCTGTCGCTGGCTGTGGTGGCTCTGCTGTCTCTGGGATTCGGCGTCCGCACCTGGGATTCGGCTCATTCTTGGAGCTTGATGCTCTCTCATGCGATTCGTGCGCTCGGTGCGGCCATCGCCGTTTCGTTCATGGAGGAACTCCTATTCCGGGGGGTGGTTTTTGGATCGCTTCGCCGCCAATTTTCTTTCACTGCCGCGGCTCTGAGCAGTGCGTCTCTCTATGCTCTGGTCCATTTCTTCCAACGGCCAGAAGCCCCCGTATCTGTCGGTCCTTGGACCGGCTTAGAAATGCTGGCCCGCATGCTTTCGGGTCTGAGCCAACCCTCGCAAGTGTTCCCCGGAATTCTCACCCTAGGGGCGATCGGAGGGTTACTGGCTTGGTGCCGCGAACGAACCGGTGCGCTATGGCTCCCGTTGGGTTTGCACGCCGGATGGATCTTCTGGTTCAAATCCTACACGTTCTTCACGGCAGCGCTGACACACCAAGGCACGCAATCGTGGTGGTGGGGCTCGGGCCGCCTGCACGATGGCTGGCTAACCTTTGCGGTGATCGCGGTCACCACCGCGTTTTTTATGGGTGTCCTCGGACGCCGCAAGAACCCAGCCAATCCTACCCCTCTGGGCAATGCTCCTTGAACGCTCCATCAGCGGTCCCATTCACAGGCCTGTCGGCGGGCTCGGACTGGCCAATTGGCCCGAGGTAATTCTGGGGCTAGTCTATCCCCAGGTTTGCGCTATTTGCCACCAACAGCGGGCCGATCGCGATCAGGGTTACGTCTGCACTGCGTGCCAAGGCGGTGTCCGCCGGATCACCGAGCCCTACTGCCAACGCTGTGGAATGCCTTTCTCCGGGAAGATCATCGGCTCTCAAACTTGTACCGCCTGCCGAAGGGATTCCTGGGCCTGGGATGAAGCCCGAGCCGCTGCCATCGCCGAGGGTATCACTCTGGAATGCATCCACCGGCTCAAGTACCAGAAAGAGCCCTGGTTCGGGACCTTTCTGTCGGGCCTGCTCATGGAGGCCGCATTGCCCCGATTAATCGGTCCTCCCTGGCAAGGAGTGGTGCCGGTGCCACTGCACCGCGTCAAACAACGTGAGCGCGAATTCAATCAGGCCGAGCGTCTGGCCGCACCTCTGGCCCACGCCTTAGGGGTGCCCTTGAGAACGGATCTGGTCCGCCGCCGCGAGGCCACGTCGAGCCAAACTTCCCTGAGCCGTAAGGATCGGATCGGTAACATGAGGACCGCCTTTGAACCGGCTGGCTCCCCTCGGATCCACGGATCATGGATCCTCGTGGACGACGTCCTCACCACCGGGGCAACCGCCGATGGAGTGGCGGCCGTTCTAAAAAATCTGGGCGCCGAACGCGTGGTCGTTTGGGCCGTCGCTCGGGCCATCTTGGAAATCGATCTGCAACCCGCCCGTCAGACCTGAGTCTTCGCGTCCAGCACCTCGATGCCCTCGGTCTTTGACGGCCACGGAGAATCATCGTCCAAAAAGGCGAACAGGTGGCTCACCCAGCCCTGGTCATCGAGGTGGAGTGTGAAGGCCGCACGTGAAGAGCATCCTTCCAACCGGGCAAAGGTGTGGCCTCCAAAAACGGCCCCCCGAGTTCCTGGAAACGAACCGTCCGGGGCGCGAAGTCGGATCAACAGCGCGGGTCCCAAACGTTCATGGCCCAAGACCGTTACGCCGGCCAACTGAGTCGCCAGCGCGGCATCAGGCTCGGCCAACAGCAAATGGCGCAGCACGGCGTTCTCCCACGATTTGAGAGCGACGACTCCGAGGCCTGGGGTTTCCATCACCGGTCTATTAGAGACGTTTGAGTTTCGACCCAGTCTTGGAATCCTCGACGGTCCAACCCAGGGCCTTGAGTTCATTGCGCACGGTATCGGCCATTCCAAAGTCGCGAGCCGCTTTGGCGGCATTGCGCTTCTCCAGCAACGCCACCGCGGCAGCAGGGACTTCCTCCAAAGGGCGCCCACCCAACCCCATGACTCCATCGACCCGCAACCAAGACTGAAGGCGTGCCGCTGCGGCACTCGGGCTCACCGAACCGGAGGCCAAGGCCGCATTGGTTTCCCGGACCCAGTCGAAGATCACCGCCCATGCTTTTGAAACATTGAGGTCGTCATCTAGGGCCTCAGTGAACGAGATCTCCAAGGCGGAGGGCGTCGTGGAGGTCTCGGGGGCCTCCGACCCGGCCCGCTCGGTCAACTGAGCGACGGTGGCGTCCAAGCGAGCCAATGCCGATCGTGTGGCCTCGAGGCCTTCCCGGGTGAAATTGAATGTCTCGCGATAATGCGCGCTAATCAGAAGAAAGCGGATTTCTCGACCTTGAAATCCCTGCCCCAGCAAATCACGCACTGTGAAAAAGTTGCCCAGCGACTTGCTCATCTTTTTGCCGTCCACCAGCAAATGGGCCGCGTGCACCCAATGCTTCACGAACGGCCGACCCGGCTGCTGGAGCCCGGTCCCTTCACTCTGGGCGATCTCGTCTTCGTGATGAGGGAACGCCAAATCTTCGCCACCGAGGTGAAGATCAAAGCTAGGTCCGAGAATGGCCATGCTCATGGCCGAACACTCGATGTGCCAACCTGGGCGACCTTCGCCCCAAGGACTGTCCCAGAAGACAACCCCATCGCCCGGAACCCGGGCCTTCCACAGAGCGAAATCGGCCAGGTCGTCCTTGTCGTAGGAGTCGCCTGAGACCCGTTCGGTGCGCCGCTGCGCCTCCGGATCCAGCGTCACCAACTGGCCATAGCAACAACCGCAGGCCCGGTACTTGTTGATACTAAAGTAAACCGAACCATCGCCCGCCCGGTAGGCGATGCCTCGCTGCTCCAACCGTTGGATGAGATCGACGATCTGAGGGATGTAGTCCGTTGCCTTGGGCAAATGATTTGGTTTGAGGCAAGAAATGGTGGCCAAATCCGCGAGAAAGGCCTCGGTGTACTGGCTGGTGAACTCAGCCAACGACTGTCCCGTGGCCGCCACTTGGCGGATAATCTTGTCCTCCACATCTGTGATATTCATCACGTGGTTGACGCGAAATCCTCGAAATTCGAGGTAGCGCCGCAAGAGATCTGCAAAGACGAAGGTCCGAAAGTTTCCGATGTGACCGAAGTCGTACACCGTGGGCCCACAGCAATAGAATCCGACGGATTCGGCGTCAGGGAACAGTGGGGTGAATTCCTCCACCCGACGGTGGAGAGAGTTAAACAAGCGCAGGGCCATGCGATGGATTGGGAGCCTACCCCTCCGGCGCAAAATAGAAAGGCATCGTGAGGCTGGGGATTCGACCTTGAAAAGAATTCGGGAAGTTCTCCTCGGACTATCCAAGCCCCCTTTGGCAGGGACTCTTGTCGGTCCGACCTTCGCGGCCTACCCTCAAGCCTCACAGATTTACGGACATGCCTCGGATTCCCAAGACAAACCCGCCCCGCTTCGAAGGCGAGGTTGCTGCTTGGGCTGCCATCGGTGCGGGTTGGCGGCAACTCTTCGGCAGTTTCGGAAGCCTGGGCTTCAGCTTGGAATGGCATGATTTCAAAGCCTCCGATCCAATCAACTGGGCCCGCAGCTTCCATCCTGAGAGCGTCGAACTCTGCCTGAATCTCTCTGGCCAAGGTTCGGTCAGCTGTGGCAGCAAGACCGCCCAATTTCGAAACCAGTCCGCCGGTTTTTATCGCCAAGGCCAAGACCCACTCTCTGCTCTCCGCTCCCCGGGACAAACCCACCAGTTCATCACGGTGGAGTTTCGCCCCGATTTCCTACGCCGAGAACTGGGTGAGAGCAGAGAGTTTCTCCACCCCCTCATTCAGACATCGCTGGATGCCCAACCGGCCGTTTCCGGCGTCTCAGAACCCGAACCCCTCTCCTCCCGTCAACGCGACCTGGTCATGGCCTTGCGCCAACCTCCGGTCTTGGCCGGAGCCCAACGGCTTTGGTATGGGGCCAAGGTCCGGGAGTTGATGAGCGAGTTCTTCTTCGCCCCACCTTCGGATTCCGAACTTTTCTGTCATCGCCAACAGCGGGTTGCCCGTGACCGTGTGGAGACCGTCGTTGAGGCCCTCAAGAAAGACCTCACCCTCCCTCCTTCGCTAGACACCATCGCCCGGGAGGCCGCATGCAGTCCGTTCTACCTGAGCCGGACCTTTTCCAAAGAGATGGGACAAACCATTCCCCAGTACCTACGGCAGCTGCGGATGGAAAAGGCTGCCACCTTGTTGCGATCCGGCTCGTTTAACGTGACGGAGGCGGCATTGGAGGTGGGGTATTCCAGCCTTAGCCATTTCAGCGCGGCGTTTCATCAAACTTTCGGCTGCTGTCCGGGGCTCTACCCGATGGCCACACCGACCCAACGGGCCACCACCCGTAAAAGTTGATGGTCGCCGGGGAGCGAACCGGCCGGTAAGGTCACCAGCACCGTGGCCTCCCAACCCACCAGCGTCCGGTTACTTCAGAATCTCATCGCGCTGCCCAGCGTGAACCCTGCCTTTTTCAGCGATCCCGAGCTCCATGGGGAACATCGGGTCGCGGAATTCCTCGCATCGGCCGCCCGTCAACACGGCCTTGAGGTGGAATTACAACCCGTGGTTCCGGGACGGTCCAACCTCCTTGTCCGACTGACTCCGCGGGGCCAAGTCCGCCAACGGGTCCTCTTAGCACCGCACCTCGACACGGTCGGTGAACCCGCCTATGCGCTGCAACTCAAGCCCGTCGTCCGCGATGGGCGCGTCTATGGGCGCGGCGCGTGCGACACCAAAGGGTCGGTCTGCGCTTTCTTCCAATCCCTGCTCAACGTGACCGTCGCGGGCCCACGGCCGGCGCATACCGAGATCCTCTTTGTCGGCCTCATCGACGAAGAGAACATGCAATTGGGCTCCCGATACTTTGCCAGCCACGGGCCGAAGAGCGATTTGGCAATCGTCGGCGAACCCACCGGCTTGGAGATCGTGACCGCCCACAAAGGCGATGTCTGGCTGCGCCTGCGCACCATCGGGCGTTCAGCCCATGGGGCCACACCGCATCGCGGCCGCAATGCCGTGACCGCCATGTCGCGGATCGTTCTGGCTCTCGAGACACAGTACGCCACCGAACTGGCCTCTCGCCCTGCCCATCCTCGCCTTGGACGGCCCACGATCAACGTCGGCCGGATCGACGGGGGCCGCCAACCCAACATCGTGCCCGCCGAATGCATCATCGACATCGATCGACGCACTCTTCCCGGCGAGACCGAAGCCGGGGTTCGCCGCGAAATTCGCGCTTTGTTGCGGCGACACGGACTCAACGCCTCCTTCGACACACTCCGGACCAGTCCCTGCGAACCGCTCGAGACCGATCCAAACCTTCCGCTCGTCCAAGCGTTAACCCGCGCCGCCGGACGCCGGATTACTCGTGGCGTTCATTACTTTACCGATGCGGCGCCGCTGGCCGCGGGAGGGATTCCCTCGGTGGTGTTCGGTCCGGGTGACATCGCTCAGGCCCACACGGAGCGGGAGTGGCTGGCCATCTCCCAGTTGGAAAAATCGATCCTTATCCTGGAGCGGTTCCTTCGCGGCCTAGACTGAGCGCCCGCGACCACCCCTCTCCCCTTTTGCGATGCGCCTGGCCATCCTCACCCACGAGCCCTTTTTCCCGCCCAGCGGCGGAGGCTCCGCCGAGGCCATTTACCTGATCCGGGAATTGGTGCGCCGAAACCATGAGGTCCATTTATTTTGTCCCGTCTTCCCCGATTGGGAGTCCATTGGTTCCACTCATGGCATCCGCATCCATCCGTTCACCCGATGGCCGATGGGTCGCTACACGCCCTACCGCAACCTCAAGTACCTGCTCTATCCTCTCGCCCTGGCCCAGCACGCCGACCAAACGCTGAAGTCGCTGCGCCGATCAACGGTCCCGGAGTTCCGCTTCGACGTCCTCCTTTCGCAGCACACAATTTCCGCCGTGGCCGCTGGCCTGCTAAGAACCCGCTGGAAAGTGCCCATCATCCTCAACTTCCTGGATTACCTGACGGGCTTCATGGAGACCTGGCCCGCCGTGTTTTCGCGATCGGGTTTGGTTCCCTGGCTCAACCGCTACGAGCGCTCGTTGCCCCAGCGCTTCAATGCCGAGGGAGTGATGACCGTGTCGGCTCCGTTGGCCGAGCGATTCCAGGCCACCGGTTACCCGGCCAACCGAATCCGAGTCATCCAGTACGGCTACGATGCCAGCCTCTTTCGGCCGCTTCCCGAGACCGAAGCCGATCCGACGGATTCCAAGACCCCCGTGGTGATTATGCACGGGTCCTTCGACACTCATCACCTAGGTCCCATCGCCCTAGACGCCTTGTTGCACCTGCACGCTCGCCGGCCGGATCTCCGGTTCCGATTCCTCGGGAAGGAAACTCCTGCGTTGCTGCAATTGGCCCAGGCGGTTCGGGCGGTCGCTCCGGGGATCCCCCTCGAATTGACCGGCTTCATTCCTTACCACCTCATGGCTGAGGCCCTGGGCGGAGCTTCCGTGGGTTTGGTCCCTTATGAGGAATCACAAGGTGTTCACTGCGCCTTCGTCGCCAAGGCCGTCGAATACTTGGGCTGCGGGATTCCCTGCGTCAGCACTCCCCTAGAAAATCTTTCCCGCTACTTCGCCGACGAACCGGCGATCCGGTTCTCTGGTTGGACGGGCCAATCCTTCGCCGAGAACGTGCTGGCTCTCCTCGCCCTTCCAGCCAAGGAACGCCGCGCCCTCGGACTCTCGGCGGCCGCCCGAGTCGCGGCCCGTCTCGACTGGAATGTCATCGCAACCCATGCCGCCGACTTCATCGAGCAGCAAGCGGGCCTTCCCAAAAGCAGTTGCCAAGCGGCCGGTCCGGTTTGAGCTTCAAGGCTGTCGATGAGTTCGTGTTCTTCAACGATGGCGGCCCCGATGGCCGCGATCCCATTACTTCCTAGGCGCCGTCTGCCCGATTGGCTGAAGGTGCAGCTGCCCACTTCGAGTGCCTTCACGGCCACGCGCACGCTGCTCGATGGCTTGGGCCTCCATACGGTGTGCGAGAGCGCTAAGTGCCCCAATCATTGGGAGTGCTGGAGCAAGGGCACGGCCACTTTCATGATCGCGGGAGATCGTTGTACCCGCGCCTGCGGATTCTGCGCGGTCTCGACGGCCAAACCACTGGCCTTGGAACACGATGAGCCTCAGCGAGTCGCCGAAGCCACTCGTCGCATGGGCCTCAAGCACGTGGTGATCACAGCCGTGGCCCGAGATGACCTCCAAGATGGCGGAGCCGAACATTTCCGCCGCACCATCGAAGCGGTACGGGATCTGAATCCTGGAATCGTTGTCGAGGTGTTGACTCCCGATTTCCTAGATCGTGATGACGCGATCGATTCGGTCCTCGCGGCTCGGCCTGACATCTTCAACCACAACCTCGAGACCATTCGCCGTCTGACTCCTTCGGTGCGCCATCGTGCCACTTATGAGCGCTCCCTCGGCGTGCTGACCAAGGTCAAAGACCGCCTCGGCGACAAAGTTCACACCAAATCAGGCATGATGCTCGGCCTGGGAGAAACGCAGGAGGAAGTACTCGAAGCCATGCGAGACCTCCGCAAGGCCCACTGCGACATCCTCACTCTGGGGCAATACTTGCAACCAACCCTCAAGCACCTCCCGGTGGTCGACTTCATCCCTCCGGCCGTTTTCGATACGCTCCGGCGTGAGGGCGATGCCATGGGATTCACCCATGTGGCCTCGGGTCCCTTAGTTCGCAGTTCGTATCATGCCGACGAATTCTCACCCATCCCACCTGCATGAGATTCTGGCTATTGGCCTGGATCCCTCTACTGATCCTTCTGGTTCCTTTGAACGCCGCTGAATCGGCCTCCACCAATCGCTTTGAGCCGGAGGTTCTAAAATTTGAAGCCCTGGACCGCAGAGTCCCGCCGCCGCCGCGGCCCATTTTGTTCGTGGGCAGTTCTAGCATCCGATTGTGGACCCATTTGCCGACCTCGATCCACGGGCGGCCAGTGCTCAACCGCGGTTTCGGTGGTTCCCGTTTCAAGGATCTCCTGCGGTTCTTCAACCGTGTGGTACTGCCCTATGGCCCCTCAGTAGTCGTGGTCTACGAAGGCGATAACGACTTGGCCGATGGACAAACCCCCGCGGAAATCGCTCAGGATGTGGCCGTGTTCTTGGAGCGAACCGAAACGGAACTCCGGGGAACCTCGATCCTCTTGCTCACGGTGAAGCCGAGCCCGTCACGGGTGCATCTCCTCGAAGTCCAATCGGAGTTCAACCGGCGGCTCAAACTCCTAGCGCAGTCTCATCCGCGTGTGCGCGTCATCGACGTGGCCTCGCCGTTGCTCGACTCCCAGGGAAAACCCGATCCTCGATTCTTTACCGCAGACCGCCTCCACCTCAACGCCGAGGGTTACGAGGCGTGGCGAAAACCGGTTTTGGATGCCATCGAACTCAGCCTAAAGCGTTGAGCGAGACCCGAAATGGCGAAACGGCCGCAGCGGCCAACAAGCCGCCATCGAGAAACGCCTGATACTCCAGCGACTCCAACCGATGGGTCTCCGGCTGGGTTCGGAGCAGGTGCCGCAATTCATCCCGATTGCGCGACCATCGGTGCCCATTGAAAAATTCTATGGGCTCGAACTGAGTCTTATAGAGGGCCTTGTCTGCATAGCAGGTGCCCAAGTGCAGGTGACCCAAACCACTTTCCTGAGCCCAAGCCACCGCCCGCGTCATCATGGCCATCCCGAGATGGCTGCCCGAATCGGACAAGTCATAGAACGCATAATAATAATAGGCCATTCGCGGCGGCTCGAGGTAGAGCAGAGCCACTCCCCGTTCGGGTCCATCACCACCGCCGTCCCGGAACACCAGCAAGTGGGAAATCACTCGACCCGCCAAGAGTCGGTCCAAGCGCGCCGCGGACATAACACCCGAAC
This sequence comes from Verrucomicrobiota bacterium, assembly GCA_026397755.1. GTDB lineage: Bacteria > Verrucomicrobiota > Verrucomicrobiia > Limisphaerales > UBA9464 > SXXZ01. The sequence goes on along the minus strand of JAPLUF010000058.1, from coordinate 4,920 downwards.
CGAAGCGGGCCTCAGCAAAGGCCAACCAGGCCGCTCGGCGCTCCGGCGTTAAGTCAAAGCGATCCCGAGGCACCAATTCACACTGCAAATTTCCGGCCTTGCGCAGCACCCGCCGGTTTTCGGAAGAGATTCGCCATTCTCCCAGCGGCACCCGCAATTGGCGCCCCATGTAGAAGCGGGACAGATCGGGAGCCGATGGCAAAAATCCGGCTGCAAATAAATCAGCCGGGCTTTCTGTGGGTTCCGGAAATGCCCAGACCGCATACGGATAAACGTAGCGGCCGGGATCTGCGACCGCCTCGGAGAATACCAGCTTCATTGGGAAAGTGATGAGTCTGGCGCCTGGGCGGGAAGGGTCCGGCGTTGCCAACCGGCAATGCTTCAGTTTCCGCTAATGCGGAAGAAGGCCGCACTGTTGGTGACCGGCACCGTGGTCTTTAAGTCATTGGTCGTGAGCAAATTCTGCCATGGGCCATCCAAGGCACTCCGGACCTGCAGGTTGTAAGGCGGTAGGCCTCCGGACCAGGAGAGTCCGAGCGTGTTGCCCGTCAGGGTCACCGCCACTCGGATGGGCGTCGTCGGCACTTCAAAGCCTCCCAAGGTGGCCGAGAACGGCGACGTCACAGCAGAAACCGGAACGGCGATCGTTGTATCGGTTGCGGCCACCGCATCCAGAACGTAGCTGGCCGAGACAGTGATTCGCTTCAAATCCGCGGCACTAATGGCCAATCCGGTCAAATCAATGTCCACCAATCCCCCGTCCATCGAGGCGTCCAAGGTCACTTGCTTCAAGTGTTTGAGACTTTGAACCGAGCCATTGGGGTATGCCTCTGACGTCGCCGTCAAACCCAACGGATCCGCCAAAGCCACATCCACCTGAATACCTCCCATCGCGTTGCTCGGGTTGCGCGCAGGCACGCGAACCGAAAGCTTAGTGGCGGTCGAATTCGTCTGAATCACCGGCCGGATTTCACCGGTCGGTTCAGCCAGGGCTAATCCATAGAATTTGTCGACCGCCAGGCCGCTCGCGGCGTCCCACGGAGCACTGCCGACATTTCCGGATAACACATTGCCCCGAAAGACGACGCGCGCCGGCTGGTCGGCTGACCCGTTGCTGCCGTGGAAACGAATCATCGGGGCACTCATCCCGGACAACGTGTTGGCTTCCAATGCATCGGATTCAGCCGGCCCGCTGAAGTCGGAACCCACCCGGAGGGTCGAATAGCTCCGGACCGTGGTGAGGCTAATCGGGGTCGGATTTTTAAAGAGCACCGATCCCGACGGTCCGTATCCAAAAGAATTTCCGGCTAGGACCACGCCGGTCGCGGTGCGCCAAAACTCCACCACCACATCATAGTTGAGCGGTCCAAAATAATTACGCTCATTGGCGTCATTGATGCCGTCGCCGTCTGTGCCTATGAGCATGAAATGGCCTCGCCCGTTCTCAATGGCTTCCATGTCGGTGAATTGCCCGAGATAACCCGGCACCTGCGAATAATCGAAGATCGAACCATCGGGGAGATAGTTGAAGCGATTGCCTGAAATCCGAGTGTTGGGAGTCTCCAAATGAATGGCCAACAATTGGCCGGTGATTAGGTTGTGTTCTGCCACGTCCCCAAAACCGTCCGAATCGGTGCCGATCACCAATCCCTCGGAGTTGATATCATTGTCCCACTTGAAGGAGGCCACCGCGGCCCGACCACCGCGAACTCCCAATGCCGTCGGCTTGGCCGGATCGACGCCGAACCAGCAACCCTGGATACGGGCTTCGGTCGAAGCACCCACCAACGCCACGCCATAGATAAACGGATCGGCGGCCGAGTCGCCACCGGTTGCACTCAGCACGGCCACACCGCGCAGGGTGAAGTTGCGAGAATTGAGAACCGGCAAAATCGCGCTCTCGCTGTCCCCGAACCCATGGTCTCCGTAGTCGGTCAGTGCGAAGCGACCCCCGGCCCGTGAATCGAGAACAATCCGCAATTGGGCGGTGTCAGAGCCCTGAAGGACCTGAGTGTTGGCGGCGGCTCCGGGCTGGCTGAAACCGTCAATCAACACATTATCGGCTTGGATCATCGGATAACCCAACGTCGGTGTGACCAAATAATGCGGCCCAGCACCCGGGATGTTGAAAGTGATGCGGTCATTGGAGCGGACGTCTTTGAGCGCCTCCGCCAGAGAAGTCTTTCCATCACCGGCCGCAGACGCGTTGTCGGTCGTGTTAACCACCACAGTGCGCACCGATTCAACACGCAAATTGTCGATGAGCAGCCAACTTTCCCCCTTCACCTCGGCCACGCCCGCGAAGGGATCCATGTAGCCCACCATCACTCGCCCGGATTTCCAGGGACTCGTGTTGGTGCGGCGGCTGATGATTCGCCCGTCGATCTTCCAGGTAATCACATCACCCACCTGACTCACTTCGACCTGGACCCACCGCTTACCCAGGACACCTGGGGCCTCGAACCGCGGTGACGGAAATTGGGTTCGAAGGAAGGGCTCGTTGCCATCGTCATCCGGGTTGCCATTGCCATCGCGATCGGGAATGCCCGCGGCCTCGCCGTCCAGATAACGACTGGCTTGTCCGGCCTGTCCCTCCCAGCTCTGAAGACCCCGCGCTGCACCATCGTCTCCGACAACCCCAAACCAGAGGCCATCGCTGCCGGTTCCACCCAAGGCCTCGGTCGCGAAATCCTCTCGCTGTTCTGCTCCCGACAGCACGCCCCAGTTGACCAAATCTCCCGAGTGGTTCAAACCGAACGTCAGGAACTCAGAGGTTCCGACTCCGCTGTCTGCAAAGGCTGCATGATTCAAGAACGCGTCGAACTTAAGAACATAGTCTCCGGAAAAATTCGCGGTCTTCGGGTAAAGACTCAGGGCAAAGCGACCCGGCTCGTCATCGTTCTTGTTGACCGTGATCTTGAGTCCCTTCGATCCACCCGCTGCAGAATTGGGCGCGGTCGGAACCGACAAATTTTCGGGCGTTGCCGTCTGGAATGCAAATCGGTTGAAGGTCAGAGCGCTGTAGTCGTACGACCAATCCAGAGTGTAGTCGTTGGTCGAGGTGCCAGCATAATAACCCACCCGCACATCATAGTTGGCCGAAGTGTTCGACTCGAACGCGTCTTTGAACACGGACTGTCCCATCAGGGAGGTGGAGAACAGGGTCACGGCGGCGACCGCGACGACGCAGGATTTCGGCATTTTCAAAGTCATGGTGGATCGAACCGTTCCGGCAGCGCGACGGCTGGGTTCGGTTGTTACGCCCCGCTTCGATGCCGTCGAGCGTTTAATTCCAACGGCGCTCCAGAAAAGGCTTCTCCAACGGTCGTTCAGTCTTTTTGATCCGCGGCGGGTTTCATGATCACCTTGAACTTTTACCCATCGGGTTTCCGGTGCCTTTGTCTGATCTTGGCAGGGTTCTCAGCCCTAGCCGCTGAGGTTCCATGGCGTCTTCGCACGGCACTCGATCTTCCTGAGTGGGCGGATGTTGGCCTGGAACAACGGCTTCGGTACGAATCTCTCGGCAATAATTTTAGAACCGGGCATCCGGGCAGCGACCAAGCGCTGGCGCTCCGAACCAGCCTACTCGGACAAATCAAAACCGAACCCGTGGGGTTGTTGGCTGAGGTCCTGGATTCTCGGCAGTACCTCTCCGATTCGGGCAGCGCTATCGACACAACGCAGGTCAATGCTGTGGACTTGCTTCAGGCTCATGTCCGTTGGAAGGCCGGACCCCTCTTCTCCGGCGGCCAGCATCGAATCCAGGTGGGCCGCGAAACCCTCGATTTGGGGAATCGGCGACTGGTGGCGCGCAACGCTTATCGCAACACCATCAATTCCTTCACAGGTGTCGATTGGCTCTGGACGAGTGATTCCGATGCCTCCATTCGAAGCGTTGCGTTCCTGCCGGTCCGACGTCTTCCCGAAGACGCTCCGTCCCTACTCGACAACCAGATCACCGCCGACACTCAGAGTTTCGGTCAACAATTCTATGGGGTGTACGCGACCTCGTGCCGCCTCGGGTTGGACGCCCGAGTTGAAGCCTACTGGTTAGGCCTTTTTGAAGACACCGATCCCTCGCGTCGCCATCGACGATTGCACACAACCGGCAGTCGTCTCTTCCGCGACGCCAAACCCGGCCAATGGGATTTCGAAGCGGAAGCGTCCCTGCAACGAGGCTCTTCGCGATCGGAAACCGGCCTGTCCACCGATCTCGACCACACGGCCTGGCTACTCCAAAGCGGCGCTGGATATACGTGGGCGGCCCTCGGTACGCCTCGATTGGGTGTTCGCGTCGACCAAGCCAGCGGCGATCGCAACCCCAATGATGGGCAGAACCAACGCTTCGACACGCTCTTCGGAGCCCGCCGCTTTGAATTGGGTGCCACCGGCCTCTACGGCGCCATTGCCCGAGCCAACCTCCGATCCCCGGAAATTCGAGCGTCCATCCGACCCACCAAGACTCTGGAAACCACTCTGAGCAACCGCTGGATTTGGTTGGAAAGTCCGTTCGACGCCTTTACTGCCGCTGGGGTACAGGATTCCTCCGGACTTTCCGGATCGTATGTAGGACAACAACTGGAAGCTCGGATCCGCTGGGACATCCTTCCGGGTAACTGCCGCCTCGAAACCGGTGTGGCCACTCTCTTCAAGGGCTCGTTTCTCCAAAATGCCCCCAACGCGAATCCGAATGGCGACACCCTCTATGCGTGGGTGGAGTGTACCGTCACTTTTTGAGACCCGGATTCGGTTTCCATCCTCACCACGGCCCAGATAGCTTGTTGGTTGGATGAGTAAGCCTGCCTGCCCGATGTGTGAGATGACCGATGTGATGGAACACCCCGCGAAATGGGAGTGCCTCACTTGCGGGCATGAGTGGGAACGCGCAACGGAAGCCGAGGCCCCAGACGCACCCCGGAT
>JAPLUF010000195.1 GCA_026397755.1 Verrucomicrobiota bacterium | reverse complement strand
CCGTCCTGTGAATTGCCGGCGATACGGATGACCGCCTCGGAGATTTTTGAAATCTTGGGCGAAGATTGCGGAGAAGCAGCAGTGCTCATTGATTCAAATGGATATGACCGTTCCGCGAGAATCTGAGGGCGGAGTAGAAGAGCAAGACTCCGGCAGCCGATGTCGCGGTTCGCAATTCATCCTAGATTGGACTGCGAACGGGTCAAGTGCGCCTGCAAACCCTCTGTCTCGACGCCCGAGAGGTATTCGAGGCGCCCGAGGGGCTGTTTGGGATCAGCCGAGCGGCAGCGGCCCAGCGCTGCACAGCGCAGGATTGCCAAAGGACTTCAGATCGTGGCCAAAGCCCTGGGCAATCGACAACCAGAGGCGGTTGTGCGGTGTCTTGTCGAGGTGCAGGCAAAGGCCGGTGCCAAACCCCAGTCCGCCGCCCACCAGCACAAAGGGAATGTTGTCATGGGAGTGGCTGTTGCCCTTACCCAGCTCGTTGGTCCACAGAATCGTGGTGTGGTCGAGGAGGGATCCGTTGCCATCCGGATCGGGCGTTGCCGCCAGTTTCCGAGCCAGCGCGGCGATTTCACCGGCGAACCACCGGTTGATCTTCACCAGTTTTTCCTGCGAGCCAGTATTGAGATCTGGATCGTGCGAGAGCGAGTGATGGCCGTCATCGATGCCCAGCCAGCGCATGCGGGCTTGCCCGACCGAGTTCGTGTATTGCAGGGAGGCCACTCGGGTCATGTCATTGGCGAACGCATTAATCAGCAGGTCAGCCTGCATGCGCGAAACCTGTGGAATGGTGTCGTTCTCATTGCCGATGCCCGGTTCTAGGACCGGTGCGGCCACGCGCAGTTTCTGGCGACCGGCTTCAGAAATCTCCCGTTCCATCTCGCGGACCAGCGTCGTATTTCGTTCCAAGATCGCTCGTTCTTCTCGGCCCAGTTTTTGCGAAACCCGCTGAAGATCCGAACGCACCTGGTCGAGGACACTGCCGAGGTTCTCGCGGTCTTTCACCTGGCCGAAAATCTTTTCGAACACCTCGTAGGGATCGGACAGCGGAGCGACCGGCTGATTGGATCCTGCGTAAGTCCAGCGTGTCCAAGGGTCGGCCCGATGGGGCACACCCACTCCCAGTTCCAAGGATCCAAAGCGGGTCCGCGTTTCTGGTCGCCCCTGTAAGAAACTTTTTAATTCTTGGTCGATGGACGGCCCGCTGGCCCAGCCAGCCGGCGTGTCGGAGCCTCCCTGGATATTGCCCGGGAGCAGTTCAATGCCCGTGAGCAGGCAGCTCATGCCGCGCATGTGCCCGTCGCCATCGCCGCGGACCCGGTTGCACAATCCTTTGAGAATGAGCATCTGGTTCCGGTAGGCAGCCAGCGGCTCTAGGATGGATTTGAGCTGGAACTCGGTGCCCGCGGTTTCCGGCCAGAACTCATTGGGCACGGTGCCGTTGGGAGTGAAGACGAAGACGATGCGCGGGGCAGACCGTTTGCGCGGGGCAGCCTGAAGCGAGGGCAATCCGCCCAAAAACGGCAAGACCGCGGCGGAGAGGCCTAGGTCTCGGAGGAAGCGGCGACGCGGTGAGGAGGTGAGGGAGGGCTTCATTTCCGTGACGGGTTCT
>JAPLUF010000266.1 GCA_026397755.1 Verrucomicrobiota bacterium | reverse complement strand
GAGGTGTCCCGGTGCCACGATGAGGCCCGCTTGGCCGGCGCCTCCGCGATGATGCGTTCGATGAAACGGTGTGCACCGTCTTGCATGCCCAAAGACCAATCAACGCCTGAAGGCAGGGGAGCGGTCTGGTCTAGGGATTGTGCGGAAAGCAGGAGGGTGTTTACCCAGACTCCGAAGGCAGCGCAGCAAATCCTACGGAGGCAGGAGTTGATCCATGAAATTTGGCTTGGGTCGGGAGAGGTCTTGGTGCGGAGAAAATTCATGGGATAAACGGGCACTATAGGAACTGCTCCATGAAGTGGGCGTCAACCAGGGCGTTGAAGAGGCGAGGAACACCATAGAAGTCCTTCGATCGTTACGGCCCGAGGTGCTCGCGCTGCACTTGGAGCACTGCCAGCGGTTCAAAGCCGCCCGGCTCTGTGTGCGGTGGTCCAAAGAGTTGAGCCTTCCTTGGGCCGAGACCGCCCGACGAGCGGCAGCCAAACACCTAACCGGTGGCCGATGGTCGGCCCGGCTTAAGAGTGGCACCCGACTCAGCCTCTCCTGATGAACTCTGCCTATATCGAGATTGTTCGTCTGCTGCTCGAGTCGATTCCGGTTGAATTAATCGACACAACTTCCGCGGGTGCGGCCTAAATCCCGCCCGGATATCAATTCGTTCACATGGTGGCTTGATCCCCCTCAAAAAGCCGGGACATTGGTTCTATCAATCAGGGTCTGTTCATCCGAGCCCCTGAAGAACGCCAAGCCCAACTCACCTCATGATGTCCGAAGCCGAATTCTTCGCCGGAATCACCGGCAGCGAAAATGATCTCGCCAGGTTAGTGAGAGCGCTTCGTGGCACCGGCGTCCCGTTCTGCCTGATCGGCGGGCTGGCGGTGAACCAGTACGTAGAACCCGTGGTGACGCTGGACGCAGATTTCGCCATCACCGCCTCAGATGGGGTCCGCACAGCGCTCGAAGGTGCCGGGTTTGTCGTGGAGGCATTTCCCCATTCGATGAACGCCACCCAACCGGGCAGCCGTCTTCGGATTCAAATCACTATCAACAATCGCTACGGCAGTTTCCCGTCACGATCCGTCGAGGGTGTCGTTTTCGGAGTTCCAGTGCCGGTGGCTTCGCTCCCAGATGTGGTTCAGGGAAAGCTCTGGGCCGCGACCGACACCTCGCGCAGGTCCAGCAAGCGGGCGAAGGACGAAGCGGACTTGGTGCGAATTTGCGAAAGCCATCCCCAGGTCCTGAGCCTGATTCCTCCAGGAACCTTCGCCCGTATCGACGAACTCCGAGGGCGTTGACCGATTGGAAATGACGGAACCGGCTCGGAAAAGCAGGACCGACCACGAACGACACCGTGTGACCAAGCTGATGTCTGGTCCCCTGCCCGAACAGCCTCCTCCGGACTCTGCAAAGCCCCCACCTTCGCGAGTGAAGCGGGCCACGGTTGCCTCGGTTTCAAGTCAGCCGAGAGCCACCACTGCTGAAGCCCTCAACGGTTACGCATACCTCAAATCCCACAGCTCCCGGAACCGTTCGCACCACTCCCCTCCTCAGGACAGTCGCCACGACTGACCCAACGGCAATCCGGCGGCGTCTGCTGTCTCTTTACCGAACTCCAATTCCTGTCCCTCTGCCTGACCACCTGATTGCCGGATGGTCAGCGAAAAACCAAAAATCCCGGTGTATCGACAGGCCTTCAACCGAGCAACGTCTTCATCATGCGCGCCTGGTGAGGGCCACTAACGGTGTCGTGCAAGGTATGCCGGTCCAGCGCGTCGTAGAACTCCTGCAGCGCCTGTCCAATGATTCCTTTTAGCTGACAACTTCCGTTGATCGGACAGGTATTGGTGGCCGGATCAAAGCATTCAAGAATTGCCGGCTGTTGCTCCGTCTCGCGGACTAATCGGCCGATGCGAATTTCATGGGGAGCCCGGGCGAGCGTGATCCCGCCATTCCGGCCCCGACGCGTCTCGAGGTAACCCAATTGGGCAAGACGTTGCACCACCTTGGCCAAATGATGTCGCGAAATCCCGTACGCCTTCGTCACTTCCTCCAATTGAAATGACTTCCCCTTGAGCGCCCCATACATGAGTACCCGGAGGGAGTAATCACTGAAAAGATTGAGCTTCATTAGGCCTCGTCAGCCTGCCCCCTCCAAAGACCGAGTCAAGGGGTCCATTGTTCCTTGCTTTAAACAAGTATTTTAAATACTTTTTAATCTCACCCAAAACCTGTGAACTCTCCAACTCTCCTCCTCGCCGTCTTATCGGTACTCCTCATCACTAGCTGCGGACAAAAAGCAGCGGTCACCTATGTCTATGAAGAGGTGACGTATTCGTTCGCAAATGAATCTGCGCGAGCCAAATTCCAAGCCGACCGTGACCACAGTCTCTATCACCGTCTGGGTGGACGGGCGGCCATCGATGCGGCGGTAGATAAATTCTACGTCAAAGTTTTGGATGACAAGCGCATCAACCATTTCTTCGAAGACATCAACATGGCGACCCAGCACCGGAAGCAGAAGGCCTTCCTCTCCGCTGCCTTCGGCAGTCCGGTCGCTTGGAAGGGTAAGGACTTAAGCCGAGCCCATGAAGACCTCAAGTTGACCGAGGTTCACTTTAACGCGGTCGCCGAAGATCTGCAGAAGACGCTGGAGGAAATGCGTGTCCCACAGCCGTTGATCGCCGAAGTGATGACCATCGCAGCGAGCACTAAAGAGGCCGTCCTGAACCGCAAGCCAGCCGTTAAGTAATTCCTCCTCCTCCTATGAAAGACGCGCTGCTCCGGATGCGCGGACTCTTGCTGGGTTTCTCCGGGTTCGATCTCTCAGGAATTGACTCACCGGGTGTAACCCCGCACTCGGGTCCGAAACCGGACGATTGGACTTGGTCGTCAACGCTGACGTGAAAAGGACGGCATAAAAATCGTTGAAAACGACCGGTTTGAGCCCGGGTAGCGGTAGACCGAGGGTTTAAGACAGAGTTTGAACGAGCAGTCGTTTAGACCCAATCCACAGATCGCAGAAAGGCTAATCGTAGATAAAAAATGAAAAACTAAAGCCAAGGCCTACATTTTTGTGCGATCTTTTGTAACGACCAGCGTGTGAGAGCCTTAAATTGTAATTTTTGGATCTGTTTTCTCATTAGGTGTCTGCTTGGCATCTCCGGAGCCGCGTCGTTGCAAGCCCGCATCCTTTGGAGCGATCACGAGTGGCACCTGCTCTACAACACCAATCAGGTCCTTCCGGTCCCACTGAGCGTACTGTCAGGCCCAAGTGACCTTTCCAAATCCACGCTTTTCTTCCGGTTCACGGTCGATCCCCTCTCGGATTTTTACTCAGAACAACTCGGCAAGTATGAGGCAGGGCTGATTTTCTCTGATAAGGGGAACCTCCACTTGGGAATCGGTAACGCCTGGAATGCATGGGGTTACAGTGCATTCCATGCGGCCGAAATGGGCTTTGGCAATGCAGACGAAGGAGAATTTGACCTTAATACAGAGCTGCCTGAAGTCTCCGACCTGAGCAAGTTTGAACCCCCTCGATACGGGGTTCAACGCACCATTGTCGTCCGGGTCCAATTCATTCCCGGAGAAAACGACCAGATCACCGTCTGGATGGAGCCCGACCTCAGTGCCGGCTCCAACGAGCAACGGATGACCCAGAAACAGACGACAACCTTCCGGGCCGATGCCTCCTTCGACCAGATCCTGCTCAGTCACCGCGGAGGTGGCCACGGTTGGCGAATCGGCAATCTGGTGATTGCCTCACAGTTTAGAAACCTCACCGACGCGTATGTCTGGCAAAAACCTTTGATTATCGCCCTCTCATTGGCGGTGGTCAGCACGTTGATTGGCAGTGTGGGTTGGTTTAATTCCAAGCGTCGGGCGATGCGTTTGCAACAAGAGCACACGGTGGTGACGAAACAAAAAAGCGCCTTGGAAGAGGAACGCAAACGGATCGCCCGAGACCTTCATGACGATCTGGGTAGCACGCTCTCGGAAATTTCGATGCTTTGCTCCATTGCCCAGTCCTCCAAAAATCCCTCGGCGGAACTGGGTAAAATCGAATCGAGGGCCCTCCGGAGCGTGGAGGCGTTGGAAGAGATCGTTTGGTCCATCGATCCCAAAGCCGACTCGGTTCACAGCTTTGTAGGCCACACGTCGCAATTCGCGGAGGAATTCCTTTATTCCGCCCGAATCCGTTTGGAACTAATCAAGCCATCCGTGGTGATGGATGGAACCCTGCAGGCAGGGGTTCGGCACAACTTGTTTCTGGCCTTCAAGGAAACCCTGAACAACGTCCACAAACATTCGAAGGCCGATCAAGTGCAACTACGCTTTGATCTCACCCCTGAACACTTCTCCCTCCATGTCTCAGACAACGGTCAAGGCATCTGCCCTTCGCTAGTCAACGCCGACACCGGTAATTCCCAGTCCCATGGGCTCCGCAACATGCGCGCTCGATTGGAATCCGTTGGCGGCCTCGTGTGCATCGATAGCCAACCCAACCGCGGCACAACAATTTGCCTCCAAGTACCGATCCAACTGCCTGATTCCGACCCAGCTGAAGCGAGGCAGTTGGG
>JAPLUF010000318.1 GCA_026397755.1 Verrucomicrobiota bacterium | reverse complement strand
GGTAAGATCGTTGATAAATCAGATGCGTTCTGAAGGAACGCTGCATATCACCAGATTGTCCACCGTCTCTGGTCTCTATGCGGCGTTCCTACAGAACGCAATCCTTCCACACACCCATACCCGGGGTTGCACCCCGGGCTGGTATGCCGTGCCCCGTTGGGGCACCCACTTGAATCGTCGACAGCCTTATCTCGCCCAGTTGAGGCAACCCCACTAGAATCATCGACAGCCTTATCTCGGCTCGTTGAGGCACTGCTCTCTGCTGTCTGGGGACAGGCTGTTTGTGCGGGGTGGGCAGGTTTTGGCGACAGGCTGCTGGGAGGGACAGGCTGCTGGGAGGGCGCCAAATGTTTTAGGGACAGGCTGCTGGGAATAGGGGGGCTTTTCGTTGAGATACTATTAGCAGGGGCGGGCTGCTGGCTTCAGTTCGGGCTCTGCTGCGGTCGGTGAGGTGTGGTCTTCCGAGGCGTCGGTCGATGGGAAACTGCCCGGCCCGGCTTGACCTGAGGCCTGTTTTCCCGGACACCGGGTGCGGTGAGGAACATCGTCTATTTTGATCTCGAGACGCAGAAGTCAGCCGACGAGGTGGGGGGGTGGTCAAATATCCGGGATATGAAGATGAGCTTGGGGGTGACTTATTCCACGACTCGCGGTGGCTATGAGATCTATGCCGAGAATCGGGTCGATGACCTTATCCGTGAACTCCAACGCGCTGACTTGGTGGTGGGCTTTAATAATCTGCGCTTCGATTACGAGGTGCTCCACGGGTACACGGTGTTCGATCTCACCCAGTTGCCCACTCTCGATATGCTGGTGGCTTTGTTGGAGAAGCTGAAACATCGGGTTGCGCTGGATTCGATTGCCGAGGCGACCTTCGGTCTGGGGAAAACGAGTGAGGGACTTCAGGCGATCGAGTGGTTCCGTCAGGGGAAGATGATGGAGATCGCTGAGTACTGCTGTTTCGATGTGAAGATTACGAAGATGGTCCACGAGTTCGGACTCTCTCAGCGTCAATTGTTCTACAAGAATCGGTTCGGTGCGAAGTTGAGTGTTGCCTCTCCGTGGTGAGCGTTAGGCCCATTCGGAGGACGTTGAGGAAGACGTTGCTTCGAATCGTGGGTCAGATCTGGATGGGGTTTGCTGAGAGAGAAGACAGGCGCTGGATTTCAGCGCGGTGCTATCGATCGCGTTGTCGATTCCGTTTCAGCGATTTGGGTTTGCTTCGAAAAAGACCTGAAATTCTTGGCGATCGAGCTCTTGGTCGCCGTTCTGATCCCAATCTCGGAGGTCGGCTTTGGGGCCCAGCCAAAGTCGCCACTCTACGAGGTTGATCTTGCCGTCGCGGTTGAGGTCCCGGCGTTGCAGGGCCAGCGCTGCCGGATTGCCAGGCACTCGGGTGCTGGGGATCGGTGGGGTGTTGGTCCGTGGGGGCAATGAGGGACGTGTGGCCGAGGACGGGGCTGTAGAGTTTGAAGAGAGGGGCGAAGCCACCACGGGTGCGTTGGTGAGAGGTGGGGCGGGAGTGGAGGCTGGCGGGGAGGTGACCAAGGTCACGGGAACGGTCACGGGAACGGGCGGGGGCACGATCGAGGCTGGGGGCTCCAGATTGAGGGGTGGTGGCTGCCCTGGGCTTGGGCTTGGGCTTGGGCTTGGAATGGGGGTCGGGGTCGGAGTCGGGGTCGTCGGTGTGCCTGGTGAAGGGGCGGTTGACCCTGTTCGTTCCAAGAGCGCTGTGGCTAAGCCGGTGAAGACGCTGTCGGGATGCCGGATAATGAGACGGCGGAGGTTGAGGGCCAATTGCTCCGATTGGTTCAAGCCGATGGGATCGAACGATAGGGCTCGCAGGAACCATTGCTCATCCGTTAGGGAGTCGCCTTCGGTCCAACGGAGGACGTTGGCGTAGTCTCCGGAGAAGAATGCGAAGACGGTTCGTTCAGGAATTGGCAAGGCCGCCACTTTCATGCGGATGTCTTCGGCATCCAAGGTGTCGGGACTCCAGCGGGTCGATGGGATGGACAGTAATGCCGATTTCTCAACGGCGTAGAGCGGTGTGGCTCGGGCAAACTGAGTGTCGGCACCGATCCACAAATAACGGTCATCGACCGCCAGGGTGGTGACCGGAAAACCCAAGGCGAACCAACCAACCCATTTACGACTGCCCGGGTGAAAGAGGAGGATTCGGGAACGCATCGGAAACACGGGGTCGGCCGTTGCAACCCATAGGAATCCGTGGTCCATGGCCAAGGCCCGGACTCCGCTTGGGATTCGGCTCAGGGGAGTCACTGCATCGATGGGACGCCCGGATTCGCGGGCGTTGCGTGCCAGTCGTGATCGCAGCTTCATGCGTTCCCGGATGCCGTCAGTCACTCGTTCCCGGGCTGCTTCGATGGCGGCTGCGGTGGGCTGCATGCCCGCTGCGATGGGGATTCCGAGGCCTCCAGGAACGCTCACCGTGCCGGCTCGTTCGCGGAATTGGGAGGTGCCCGTTTCGGCGTGGAGAAAGCCGAGCCCGGCATCGCTGCCAATCCAGAATCCGCCCTCGGCATCGGGACAGACGGCGAAGAGGCGGATGGGGTCGAGTTCGGGCGAGCGGGGCTTGAGGGCGGTGGGCAGGGTGGTCCAGCGCGGGGCATCGGCCTGGCGGACGGCGACTCGCCGGTCGGTGGCCGCCAGTAGCCACTCGCCCGAGCCCGCCAAGAAGCGCCAGGCGGAGGTGTCGCGGGTGTCCGGGGTGGGAGGTGATGCGTCGAGCCGGAAGAAGGTTCGCTCATCGGGCGACAATCGGAACAGGGCCCCGGAGTCGCCCAGGGCGAAGAACCCTCGCCGGGTCTCGGCCACGGCCGGAGGATGTGGGCTCGTGATGCCTTGGGCGGAGCCGAACGGGTCCACGGCGAAGGTGGTCGCGTCCATCCGCGCTAGGCCTCCGTCGATCATTAGCCAGAGTTGCTTGCCGCGGGTCTGCAGGCCCGAGACCGCATGGACTTCGAGAACTCCGGTGGCCGGGTCGATGCGGTTGTCTCCGGGGAGGAAGCTCCACAGGCGGCCGGCCGTCGGAGGGAGGTTGGTGTCGCCGAAGGGGTGGGCGGAGATCCATAAACGTTCTCCGGCCGCGGCCAGCGCGTGGATGTAGCCCATTGGCTTCGCGTCCGGGAAAGCCACCGGAATGACCCGGACTTGCGGAACCGAGGGAATCCATTCTAAGGGGCGCAGTGCGAAGACATCCCGGGGAACTTGGGGAGAGTTGGCGGGGGCTGCTCGAAGACCTGTGGCTCCGGCTGCCAGAATCAGAATGAACAACAGCAATGTCATGTCAGGCTGAGGCGGCGGCCAGTGCGTTCGAGGGAGGCGAGGGGAGCCATTGGGGCGATAGATCCAAACTTCTGGAATAATCTCCCAGAATGGCTGCAGCGGCGATCGCTGCGGTCTCTGCGCGAAGGATCAATGGGCCTAGCGAGACGGGTTGTGCGCCGAAGGCTCGGAACTGGTTTAGTTCTCCAGGGCTGAAATCGCCTTCGGGTCCGATGGCGATGGCTAGCCGACGGTCGACGGTGGATCTTGAGAGGGATTTCAGTGCTTGGCCCAGAGGTGGAACCCCGGGTTCTAGGGATGCAACCCAGAGCTGGGTTTTGTCGGGGGGAGCTGGGTGCGCCAACGCATCAGCCAAAGATATTGGGCCGAGAAGTTCCGGGAGCCAGGCGTTGCGCGACTGTTTGGCTGCTTCGATGAGTGTCTGGGTCCACATCGTTCGCTTTCGGTCTACCTCGGCGGCGGGCACCCGTGCCACGCACCGTTCGGTGTCGAGTAAGACCAACTGTTCTACGCCCAATTCCACGGATTTTTCCAGGAGGGTATCCAAGGCCTTGCCCTTCAGCAGGGATTGCAACAGCACCACGCCGGGACGGGGCCTTGGCTGGATCTGACGTTGGATCACCCGCACCTCTACGAATTTCCGCCCCGAGCTGAGGATCTCCGCCTCGATGAGAGTGCCTTGGCCATCAAGTATTTCCACCCGGTCGCCCGGTTCCAGGCGCAGTACCTGGGACGCATGACGTGCCTCAGATTCGCACAGTGTGAAGACCGACGCTGAACACCGGTCCGGGGGGGCGAAGAATCGGTGCATGAAAAAAGGAGGGCTAGCCCGGTGCGAAGGACGGGAGTCCGTCGCACCGGTTTGAACCTATTTGAAGAAGGCGCGCGCTTTCTCGAAGAAGCCCTTGGATTGCGGATTGACGTTCTCGTCGCACAGGGTGTTGAACTCCTCGAGCTTGGCGCGCTGCGCGGCATTGAGACGCTGAGGAATTTCCACTCGAACGGTCACGAGCAAGTCTCCTTGGCCACCGCCCTGGAGATCTTTCACGCCCCGTGTCTTAAGTCGGAACGTGCTGCCAGATTGCGTCCCTGAGGGAATGGCGATGCGCGCCTTGCCAGTCAGGGTGGGTATGTCGATTTCGCCTCCGAGGGCGGCTTGCACGAAGCGGATCGGCACTTCGCAGGTAAGGTCTCGGCCGTTGCGGCCAAAGATCTCGTGTTCTTGCACATGGATCATGACGTGCAGGTCGCCATTGGGCGCACCACGGACACCGGCGGCACCATGGCCGGAGGAACGCAATCGGACTCCGGTGTCGACACCCGCTGGGATGCGGATGCGTACGGAGGTCTTCTGGTTGACGCGACCTTCGCCGCTGCAAGTACGG
>JAPLUF010000333.1 GCA_026397755.1 Verrucomicrobiota bacterium | reverse complement strand
GGTCGTAAATCGCCGTGTTCCGCCCACAGGCATAGACACCTCGGGTCTTGGGGGCCTGTCGCCAAGCGCTGAAGTCTTGGCAGTGGCCGTGGGTCACATGCATCGGCAGATCCAGTCTCAGCTTGTCGAGGTAGATCATCCACGTCCGCCACGTGGTTTTATATCTAGCCAACGTCTTCTGCCGATCTGCGTAGCGCCCCTCAAGAAACTTCAGAACCCAGAGCTCCCAGCGGCTCTCACCACCTACTTTGCTGACCGTGAGTTCCTTGAGGGTTTGCTTCGCGCACTCCTCTCTGGCCTTGCGTGTCTCGGCCGAGACCGAGTGCCTGAGGCCGGTGCTGCGTTTGTTCCACTTGTCTCCTTGCCGGTACTGGATGAACCAGAACGGGCTTCCCTTGCGTTTGATGAGGCTGGCCATGGTAGTGATTCTTCAACCAGCCATCATGCTGCGTGCGCTCTCCCCACGGAAACTGGTAAGCGCCGACACGCTGAAAATAATCTGTCGAACCACCGCTCAGGCGTCACCGTGAAGCCCGTCGAGAGGGGCATTGGAATGGCCGTGGAACTCCTTGGTGACGCTGTAAAAATGCGTCGGCCGATTGTCATACAGTGTCATACGGATGGCCCCCTGGTGGCTGACAAATCGCGCATTTTGCGCCCATTTTCGATGATTTTGGCTGTTCCTACAGAAACGAGGGTTCGATTCCCTTCACCCGCTCCATTCGTTATCAAGCACTTACGACGGATTGCAGTAGAAGTGCAGTAAAAGGACTGAGGCAACGCCTCAGTTCCTTTCCCCTCGAAACTCTCGATTTTACGGCACTTCCGTCGGATTTCGATTCCAAAGGGTCCCTGAGCGAGAGTGTTCTTGACCCAAAATCCAGTCGCGCCTGGCCTCTTACCGAGGCTTCGGGAGTGCAGTAGTGCAGTTGAACCCACGCGCATACTCCAAGCGCCAATTCGAGCCTCCAGGAGTCCCTTCGAGCTGCGATCTCGTGCGCAGTCGCCGCCGCTGGCCTACTGGGCATAACCCGCGCATTTCATTTGCCAGTGTTCACGTTATTTTTTATGTTCACGATACGGTGAACGTAGGCCATATCATGAACATAAAGGTTCTCTCAGGAGCGGCGCTAGAGAGAGCTCTCGCGGCGAAGCTGGAGGAATTGCTGCGCGGCGTGGACTGGCTGCGCGGCTGGCAGGTGGAGCATGTGGGCGGCAATTCGGAGGCGGGATTCGATTTGTTGGCCACCGTCCCGTTGCCCGGCGGGGGCAAGGCGGCGTTGTGCGTGGAATGCAAAGCCGAGTTGCGCCCGAGCGTTTTCCGGACGCTGGCGGACAGAAGCTTTTCACCAGCCGGTCGGCCCAAGGTGGTAGTTCCGGTGCTGGCGCTGCCGTGGGTGTCGCCGCGCGTGGCCGAGTTGTGCGCGGAACAGGGATGGAGCTGGTTCGACTTGGCGGGAAACCACCGGCTGGACGTTCCTGGCCTGCTTCATCTCCAGTGCACGGGCAACAAATCCGTGCATGTGCGCCCACGCCCGTCGGCAAACCTGAGCACGCGGGAGGCGGGGCGTGTCATCCGCGCACTGCTCCTGCCGGACCATGGCGGGATGCGGTGGACACAACGGGCAATGCAGAACCACTGCCAGCCGAATGTGAGCCTCGGATTGGTGAACAAGGTGGTGCGCCATCTGCGCGACGAGGCGTTCGTCGAGGGCGCCGAGGACGGCGGCTTCCGCTTGCGCGACCCGCTGAAGCTTTTGTTCGCGTGGCGTGATGCCTATCGCTTCGACCGTCACGAGCGGCGGGGCTATTTCACCTTGTTGCAGGGGAAAAAGCTGCGCGGTGCACTCGCCGGACTCGGCTCGCAGATCGGCGGTTTCGTAGCCTACGCGTCGTTTTCGGCAGCGGAGTTTCAAGCGCCACACGTGCGCCAGCCCAAGACGTGGATGTATGTTCGCGAGCAGGACGCTTCTAGGTTTGAGGAACTGATTGAAGCCAAGCGCGTGGACTCGGGCGAAAACCTCGTGGTGCTGATTCCAGACGACGACGGCGTGTTCTATTTGGGCGATGGAGGAGCGATGGGCGACAACCGGATGAGTTGCACCAATGCGGTGCAGACGTGCCTAGATTTGTATCACTGTGGTGGCCGCGGTGAAGAAGCAGCGGAGGCGCTATTGAATCAACACCTGAAGCCAGAATGGAAACGGCGAGGGCTGAACGTATGACGCCCGAGCCCCGGAACGAGTCGGACTACAGCCAGCGACAAACGATGGCAGCGCGGCGCGTCTTGGTGGATGTGGGCCAGGTGCTTGCGTCCTTCGTGGATTGTCTCGTGGTGGTGGGTGGATGGACGCCGGACTTGTTGTTGCCGGACGCCGACGAGCCGCACGTGGGCAGCATCGACGTGGACTTGGCTTTGGATGCCGCCAAACTGAACGATGGGCGTTACGCCGAATTGGTGAAGCTGTTGCTGGACACGAAACGCTACCGCTTTGGCGAGAGGGATTTCCAATTAGTGGTCGAGGTAGACCTCAAGGACGGAGAAAAGCCCGTGCAGGTGGAGGTGGAGTTTCTTGCGCCGAAAGAGGTCAAGTTAAACAAGAGTAAACCCAAGCTGCTCCAAGATTTTCGAGTACTCCAGATCGACGCTTGCAGTGAGGCATTCCACAATCCGGACGAACTCACGATCTCGGGCGAAAATGTCCGTGGTGCGACGAACACTGTCCGACTACGGGTTGCTTCCTTGGCTGATTTTCTGGTGATGAAGGCGCACGCCATCGGTGGCCGAGACAAGCCGAAGGATACCTACGACTTCTGCTATTGTTTGGAACACTTCCCTGCGGGAATGAACAAACTGGCCGAAGGGTGGAGGAATCTAGCCGGAGAGAAGAACATCGCCAAAGCGATTGAGATTCTGCGGGAGAAGTTCACCAGCGTGGCTGCCTTCGGTCCGCAGCAACTGGTGGAGTTTCATTCTGCGCCTGACGCCGACACTCAGGCAATGCACGCCCGTCGCGCCTACGAACTGGTGCATCGATTTCTGAGCCTGTTATGACTGATCAAAATGGGCAAACGAGCAGCGCGTTTTTGGCGCCACGACTGCGGGTGCGTTTGGCATGAGCGGGCGATCTTCACGATGAGCGCATGCGCCTCGACTGACTCAAAACTTGCCGAAGCCCTTACCGAATGTGAACGGCTGCGTGAGGAGAATCGGCTATTGCGTGGCCGATTGGAGATGCCGGTCTTAGAAGTTGCGGCGCCGCCCGCTGCTGCACCCGCCCCGGCAGGCATGGTAAACGCCAAGTCCAGCCCGGAAGAAAAGGTGGCGTTGTTCCGCAGCTTGTTTCGGGGACGTGAGGATGTCTATGCAGTGCGGTGGGAGGGGCGGCAAGGAAAGGCGGGGTATTCCCCAGCGTCTCGAAGGCTCTGGGGTGGGCCCAATCTTTTAGATTCCGAGTCGCCTCGCGAATACCTCCCGTTGACGGATCAGGTAATGCACGACCATCTGACGGGCGGGATCACCGCGGGCGTCTACCCGATGTTGACCGACGAGACCTGCTGGTTCCTCGCCGCTGATTTCGACAAGGCGACCTGGCAGGAAGACGTGCGGGCGTATCTCGACACATGCATCGAGTGGAACGTGCCCGCCGTGCTTGAGCGGTCACGCTCGGGACGCGGTGGGCACGTCTGGGTGTTCTTCGCCGTGCCATTGCCCGCCCGCCTCGCCCGAAAACTGGGGGCGGCCATTCTGACCCGCACCATGGACCGGCGGCATCACTTGGGACTCGATT
>JAPLUF010000268.1 GCA_026397755.1 Verrucomicrobiota bacterium | reverse complement strand
GGCCCAGTGCCGCGGCTAATCGCACGCGCGGATTGGTGTGGGCTAATTGGTCTTTGAGCCACGGAGCCGTACCCGGTTTCCGTACTAATTCTGTGGATGAGGCCAGCGCGCGGATGGCTTGGACGCGCACCTCACCCTCGGCGTTCTTGGCCACATCCAGCAGCAGTTTTCCGAGCGGAGCGGGATTCTTCCGGGCCAATTGTCCCAGCGCCCGGATCGCGTGGATGCGCACACGCTCGTCGGTGGCCATCGAGGCCAGGGTCTTCAAGGTTGGCACCGAGCCGGAACCGCGCCGCACCCACTCGTATTGAGCCTCTTGCCGAACCCGCTGATCGCGATGACCCAACAAGGACGACAGCTCCTCGGGCGTTCGATCCTTCATGCCGGCCGCGAGCAATTGCTGAGTCCGGGCCACCTCGGGATCGGCGGCCACCTCGGCGAAGATGGCTTTGTAAATTCGACCCTTGTTGCTCTTGGGCCAGCCCTCGTGCCAGTCAGCGAAGAAGATGGATCCGTCGGGCCCTAGGTCGACATCCGGTACCAGGGAGTTCCAGATCAGCGGGTCGTGCGCCACCAGCTCGTGGGTTGCTCCGGCGGGTCGCAATTGCAGCGAACTAATCCCGCTCTTGGCACTGGTGCCTTTGAAGTAGGCGAGTAGAAAGCGCCCGCGCAGCGCCTTCGGAAGGCTGGTGCCCGAATCGTGGACCAGCCCGCTGGGGCCATCGGCGATGTTGGCGATGGGCGGCAGGATGGAGGCCGATTGCCCCTCGAACGGCGGGACCCACAACCGCTCCAGGTTCCACAGCCCCGCATTGCCCAACGGCGCGTGCTGATGCCCCACCCGCCAGCCCGAGTCGGCCCCTTCGATCACGGGCACCCAGCGTTCGCGGTCGCCTTGATCCGAGTCATTGTCGCCGGTGAAGAGATCGCCCTCGTCGTTGAAGGCCAGTTCCTGCGGATTGCGCAATCCGCGATGGACCACCTCCAGCTTCGAACCATCCGGTTCACAGCGGAACACCGCCCCCTCGTCGGGCAAATCGATCACCGTGCCCTCCTGTGTCACCACGTGGGCACCGCGGTCGCCGCAGGAGAAGTAGAGCCGCCCGTCGGGCCCGAAAATGAGCCCATGCAAATCGTGGCCCGTGAAGCTGAAACGCACCCCGAAGCCGTGCAAAATCGCCCGCGCCTCCAGCGACTCGGGATGCACCTGGGGTTGGGATTGTAGCGCGGGTTCCTTGGGTTTCGGCAGGTTGCCCCGAACCGAACCGGCCGGCCCGATGTGCCACAGCGACGGGATCTCGGTGAACCACACCTGCCCCTGGCGAGCCAGCACACCACTACCAATGCCGCTGAGGGGGCTGGTGAAGTGTTCTGCCACGATCTCGGAGTGGTCAGCCCGGCCATCGTGATTGGTATCCTCCAGTCGGCGGATCACTTCTGTCTCCCGGCCCAGCGCTCGCTCGCCCTCGGGACCGAACCATTTCCGGATTTGCGCCAGACGGTCTTCCACGGTGCGCGAGGCCAGATCGTCCTCCAGCATGAACATGTAATGCCGGATATCGAGGACACTGGTTCGGTACCGGTATGTTTCGCTGGTGAACACGCGCCCCTGCTCATCCACCGAAAAGGCCACTGGGTTGGCCAGTTGGGGTTCAGCGGCCCAGAGTTTGACTGAAAGACCCGGAGCCAGTTGGAACTGTTTGATCCGCTGTTCGCCTTCGGAGGATGGCGGCGCCAGAACAGGCATGGCTGTGCGATCATCTTTTACCAGCGGTCTGAAGCCGTTGAGTGCCGTGGCGGTTGAGCCGTTGCCCGCTGGCGCGATATCAGCACTGAAGGCAATGGGTATCAGCGGCATCAGCGGCATGAGCACCAGCAACAGAGATCGTATCCAGGGTGCGCGAGTCAACGAGCGGCGTGGCATGGGGCTAGCATGCAAATGCGGGCCCGCGTGGCCAAGGTTGAGTTGGGTGAGTGGAATTGAAATGGGTGTTTGGATCGAGAGGATGTGAAGTGGGTCATCGATCGAAAGTGAGCCGGTGAAACTAGAGCCGGAGAGCTGTCCAGGTTTGAGACGAGCCGCTGCGGACGCGGTTTTTACGACCTCGATTTCCTCTAGGTTTCGACATTTTCCAAAACCCCACTTGCGCTTCAGTCGATGATTCCCTTTATTTGCCGGGCTCTAACGGAGGGCGGGGTCGCCAAGTGGTAAGGCACGGCTCTGCAAAAGCTGCATCGTCGGTTCGATTCCGACCCTCGCCTCCAGTGCGTTTTTTCTCGGGAAATCGAGGGTTTTAGGTCTCTCAGACCGCATTTACCCCCTGTTCGTCAGTAGATTCGTCAGTACGAGTCTTGGATTTTCACCTTCCGGTACCTTCCACACGGTGGCTGTCAGAATTGATAGGAATTAGCTTTTTCGACGCT
>JAPLUF010000120.1 GCA_026397755.1 Verrucomicrobiota bacterium | reverse complement strand
GAGTCCTTGCGATGGAACTGCGTCAGAAACCGACCAGCCGCCGTCCACGGCAATGACCTGACCCGTGACGAAGCGGCTGCTCTCGGAGAGGAGCCAAATGACCGCCGCATCGAGGTCCTCCGGACGACCCATGCGACCGCCGTCCAGAGGTTGCTTGCGGGTGATGAACTCTTGGATGACGGGGTTGGATTGGGCCCGCAGGGACATAGGGGTTGCGGTGAGTCCCGGAGCCAAGAGGTTCACACGGATGTTGTGCGGGGCATAGGCGGCCGCCGCGGCCTGAGTCAGGCCCACCAGAGCAGTCTTGGCAGTCGCGTAAGCTGCGGTGCCGAACAAGTTCGGGGAAGGGGAGCTGGCCAACACGGATCCGCAGTTCAGGATACACCCCGGTTGGTTCTCCCGAAGGAACCAGCGGATCGCCGCGCCGTTGGAGAGGAAGGCTGTCGTTAGGTTCAGTTCCAAGGTTTGCTGCCAACCTTCCAAAGGAATGGTGTGCAAGGGTCCATCGCCCCAGGCCCGTCCACTGCCTCCAGCGACGTGGTACAGCGCGTGAAACTGGCCGTACCGTTGCGCACAACGTTCGATGGCATGATCGGCCACCCCGGTTTCCCGGGCGTCGGCCAGAATTACTTCCAACCGATCTTGCACATCCTCGGTTTGTGGAACCTCCGGGATGGGGTCTAGCCCCACCACGACCAACTGGGCGCCCTCTCGGAGGCACGCTTGCGCCGCGGACCAACCGAGGCCTTGGGTCCCTCCGATGATCACCAAACAGCGCCCGCTCAGCGCCCCGTGGGGCGCTGGGTTAGTCCCGGTAGCGTCGTGTGAGGTCGCCATAAGCGTCGATACGTCGGTCGCGCAGGAAGGGCCAATGCGTCCGAGTGACGTCCACCTTCGCCAGGTCCACGGATACAATCAGATTTTCGGGCTGGTCCACCGAGGCCTTGCCTAGCAATTGGCCGCTGGTGCCTGCGACAAAGCTTTGCCCCCAGAATTCGAGCCCGTCGCCGCCGATGGGGCGTTCTAAACCGATTCGATTCACGGCGGCCACGTAGCAGCCGTTGGCCACCGCATGGGAGCGTTGGATCGTCTCCCAGGCGCCGTGCTGATGGACGCCGTATTCGGCCTTCTCGGAAGGGTGCCAACCGATCGCGGTGGGATAGAAGAGAATCTCAGCCCCGCTCATCGCCGTGAGCCGTGCCGCCTCGGGGTACCATTGGTCCCAGCAGATGAGCACGCCGATGCGGCCGAAGCGTGTGTCCCAGGTTCGGAATCCGGTGTCCCCCGGGGTGAAATAGAATTTCTCGTAAAAGAGAGGATCGTCCGGGATGTGCATCTTCCGGTAGATGCCCAGCAAGGATCCGTCGGCATCGATGATTACGGCCGTGTTGTGGTACAGGCCTTCGGCGCGCTTTTCGAAGAGCGATGCGATTACGACTACCCCGTGTTCCTGGGCGAGACGTTGGAATGCCCGCGTGCTGGGACCTGGGATGGGCTCTGCGAGGTCGAAATACCTGTGCTCTTCCGACTGGCAAAAATATTGCGATCGGACCAATTCCTGGGTGCAAAGGATGTTGGCTCCATTCTTTGCGGCTTGCGCGCCCGCCTCCAGACACAACCTCAAATTCTCCTCGGGATCGGGCCCGCAGGCATGTTGCAAAAGACCGAGAGTCACCGATCGGGTCTTCGGACGTGGGTTCATGGTTGCGTTCTGGTTCAATCCCCGGGCAAGGGTGCTATAAGCTCTCTGTTTCGAATCGCCCGAAGAGGATCCCGATGGTGTTGGGGGAGTGGTGCAAGTCAAGGACCCCGCGTGAGGAAACCGCTATCCGGGCCACCTGAAGGGGTAAAATAGATAAAAACCATGCTTTCATTGGGTTTTCTCTTGCGACGGCGTGTGACGCGTTGCTAAATCCGCACCGAAGTCACTTCGGATCAATCACACATCCCAATTCTTAAACCCAATATTTATGGCCAAAGCTGTTAAAGCCCTCACCAAGTCTCAGATCACCGCAGCCCTCGCCGAGAAGGCCGAGATCAGTAAGAAGCAAGCGTTGGCGGTTCTCGAGGCACTCGCTCAGCTCGCTTACAAGAACGCCAAGAACACCTTCACCTTCCCTGGGGTAGGTAAGCTGGTGTTGGTCAACCGCAAGGCCCGTGTCGGCCGCAATCCGGCCACCGGCGCTGAGATCAAGATCCCAGCCAAGAAGGTCGTTAAGTTCCGCGTGGCCAAGGCCGCCAAGGACGCGATCCTCGGCGCGAAGTAATCGAAAGATTCCCTTCGGTCATTCTTTTCAAGGCGCCCGGTACCGGGCGCCTTTTTGTTTCTTGGGGGGCAACAAATTTACCGATTAGATCGAGGAGTGGGGCTGAGTGCTGCCTTGTAAGATGAGCGATTCGGTGGTCTACCCCATCTGGGAAGCCGATGGAATGTAACGTGTTTCGTTTTGAAACGACTTTGCCTTTCCTGCGAGTTTTCCAAACTATGCACCACCCTATGGATGACGCCCCCGTTTCCTCGAAACTCTTCGTCACCCGTAGATTGCCATGGATCTTGGCCGTAACGGCTTTTGTCGTCTTCCTGCTCACACGCAATGCCTGGATCGGAGTCAATAGCCTGCGGTCCGTTTACGAGGCGGCGGGTTGGGGTTTTGACAACGCGTTCTCCCAACCTCTCAACCAGATCTTTGGATTCGTGGTGTCCTCGCTGTCGGGCGCCCGATTTCCCGGTCAGGCCAATATCCTCACGGCAGCCATGGCTGCAGCAGTTGTCTATTTGCTGGCCCGCTGCGTGGCGTTGCTTCCCCATGACCGGCGCCACGAGGAGCGCATCCGCGAGTTCTCGGACATTGCGTTGCTGACGATTCCATTAGCCTGGGCGCCGCCGGTTTTGGCGGTGGGTCTCTTGGCCTTCCAGTTGACGTTCTGGCAGCATGCCACGGCTTTTACCGGGGAGATGATTGATCTTTTGATCTTCGCAGCGGCGATCCGAAACCTGCTGGAATATCGACTCGATCGAAAGGAATCCCGCCTGTGGATTGTCGCTGCCCTCATGGGGGTCGGTATCGCCAACAGTCATGCATTCATCGGGTTTGCACCGATGTTCTTGGTAGCGATCGTCTGGATTCGTGGGTGGGAGTTTTTTAACCTGGGTTTTCTGTCTCGGATGCTCCTGGCGGGGTTGGTGGGTCTTTCCCTGCTAATCTGGATTCCGCTGTCGGCGCGCATGACCGGACGATTTGATGACAGCTTCTGGATTCTTTTCCGGACGGGTCTGGAGCTGAAGGTGAACCACCTGCTCCTGTTTCCGCGGGGCCGCTTTCTGTTTCTGTTCCTGATGATGATCGCGCCGCTGGTGGGGGTCGGTATCCGCTGGCCTTCCCGGATGGGTGCCGGTTTGGACACTTTGGCCACGATGGTCGCCTGGCAGGTGTTGGTCCTCGCTTGGTTCGGCCTTTGCATTTCTGTCGCTTTTGATTTGAAGTTCAGCCCCCGTCAGTTGGGCTATGGGGTTCCTCTTCTGACATTCTCTTTCTGTGCTTCCCTCGTGGTGGGCTATTTTGCGGGGTATTATCTTCTGATCTGGACCGGGCGAGCGGATTCTAGACACGCCTATTCGATCACGCCTTTGTCCTCGGGCTTGTCCCGTTTGGCCGGAGTCTTGGTGGTATCGCTGACGCTTCTGGTTCCTGCGGCCCTGGTTGCCAAAAATTGGAGGATCGTCTTGGCCGACAATGGTTCCAGTCTTAAGGATTACTCGCGCACCATGCTCGCTCCGCTCCATCGGGCTCCGGGGTTGGTGTTCGTCGATGACTCTACTCTGTTCATGGCCCTGACGGCCGGGAATGAGACGCTGGCCGGCAATGGGGGGCATTTGTTGGTCAACACCCGGTTGGCCCCATTGCGGGTGTACCGACAGTTCTTGGCCAGTCGGCATGCGGAGCGTTGGCCGGCGCTGCGTGAAATCGCCGAGGCCAAGGACAACATTGCGGGACTTTGGCTGACGCTGGCCACCCGGGCTGCCCAAAGCAATCAGACCTTCTTCGCATCCACCGTCTTTAGCTTCTTTGCTGAGCCGTTCGACTTTCGGCCGGTCGGATCCTTGCACGGAGCCCTGCCTCGAAAAGCATTGCTACCGAGCGCAGCCAACGAGGCGGAGTTGGATCAGGTGCGCCGGTTTTGGGGTGAGGTGCAGCCTTCGTTGGATGCGGTGGTCCGGGATGCCGCTCGAGGCTCTTCTAACGCGGTGATCGTGGCCGCGATGTGGTCCCGCTCCGTCAATGCTTCCGGGGTATTCCTTCAGGAGGGCGGTCGCCTGAAGGAGGCTGGAACTCTTTTCACCGAGGCGCTTCGCTTGAACGCCGACAACGCCGCGGCGCGGGTTAATCTGGAGGTGAACCGTGCTTTGGTCGCTGGCAAACCCCTCTCGGCGGACCTCGTCAAGATCTGGGACGGAAAGCCTGGATTGCTCGACGTGCATGGCCCGGTGGATGAGCCAGAATTCCTACGCATTTTCGGATCGACGCTCCTCGCCCAAAAGGACGACATGGTGCGTCGGGCCGCGGTCGGCTTTGCTCGGGCCACCCAGTTGTCACCCACCAATCATTTCAACCACTTCGGATTCATCGCGGCCGCGCTGGCCGTTGGAGATCTGACTTCGGCGACCAACGCCTTGAATTGGTTGAAAGCCGATTCTTCCCGCGCTGGCTGGACTCCGGTGGAAAAATCCGGCCTGGCTGAATCCGAGGGGCGTGTGCTCATCGCCATGAACCGATTGCAGGAGGCCGAGGTTTTCCTGCAGGAGGCTCGGCGCCTCAATCCCAACAACCCAGACCTCTATGATTACCTTTCCTACCTTTATTTGCTTTTGGGCAAGACCAATGAGTCGTTGGCCATGACGGAGTCTTGGGAAAAGGTTGCCAAGCTGGATCCAGCGCCTGCTTCGCGTCGTGGGCTCATCCTGATGCAACTGGGTCGGTACGAGCCTGCATCCGAGGCCCTAACCAAGGTTCTCGACCAGGAGCCCGACAATTCGGTGGCCCGGGTCAATCGGGCGATTGCTCGACTGATGCTCAAACAACTGCCCGAGTCGCGTGCCGATTACGAGCGCCTGATCAAGAGCGGACGCGAGACCTTTCAGGTTCGCTTTGGTTTGGCTGAGATTGCTCACCAACAGAACCAGTCGTCGGAGGAGCAGAAGCAATTGGAGCGTTATCTCGAGTTAGCCCCGAAGGGTACGGCTGAATTGACCAATGTCATGAGCCGATTGGCCGCCCTGAAGCCCTCGCGCTAATCCCCAGGGCCACCGGTACCGTTGGGAACGCTGGCCATCGACCCTGTTGATCCCATGCGTGTGAGTCATGTCATCACTCGGTTGATTGTCGGCGGGGCGCAGGAGAATACTCTCAGCTCGGTTCTTGGCTTGGGGCGAATTCCTGACTGGGAGGTGGAACTCATCTCGGGCTTCACCTGTGGACCGGAAGGCTCCCTCGAACCTATCGCCCGGGCGGTGCCCGGACTTCTGCGTTTGGAGTCCAGTCTTGTTCGGCCTGTTCACCCGCTAATGGATGCGCTTGCCTACCTGCGGCTGCGCAGTCACTTCCGTCGCACGCGTCCACACATCGTACACACCCACAGCGGCAAGGCGGGTATCGTTGGACGTTTTGCGGCCCGTCATGCCGGGGTTCCCCAAGTGATCCACACCATCCATGGGCCGAGTTTTGGACCATTTCAGGGTGCCGCTGCCAATATGGTTTTTCGGGGCGCAGAACGGGCCGCCGGGCGGCAGACCGATCATTTTGTGGTGGTCGCTGAGGCAATGGCCCGACAATACCTCGCCGCGGGCATCGGTGATTCAACTCAGTACACCCGGATTTTTAGCGGTTTTGATTTAGCTCCGTTTCTTGGGGTCCAGCGGGATCCCGAACTGGCCGAGCGACTGGGCTTCCGCCCCGGTGAGTTTGTCGTGGGCAAGGTCGCTCGCCTCTTCCAACTCAAGGGGCACGATGAGCTGTTCACCGCCGCCGTTGAGATGGTGCGACGAGTCCCCAATGTGCGAATTCTATTGCTGGGTGATGGTCCCTGGCGCGCGCGTTTTGAGACCATGGCTGCCACGATGCCTGGCTTGGCCGGACGTTTTGTCTTTGCGGGCCTGGTGCCGCCTTCGGAGGTCTCTCGATATCTGGGCTTGATGGATGTACTGGTACACTTGTCGCGCCGGGAAGGTTTGGCCCGGGTGTTGCCTCAGGCCCTGGCTGCCGGGAAACCGGTGATTGCCTTCGATTGTGACGGTGCCGCCGAAGTGTGCCGGGATTTGGAGACAGGGTTCTTGCTTCAACCGGGAGACCTGCCGGGTTTGGTGGATCGGGTCGCTCGGTTGGCGGGGGATCCGGAGTTGGCCCGGAGGCTGGGAGCCACTGGGCGATCTTGGGTGCGGGAGCGTTTCTCTGAGGAGGCACTGGTGCAATCCCTGGATGCCTTGTACCGCCGCCTACTCCCTCGTTCGGGGGGGGCGTTTTGATGAAATCCGAGGTCTCTACCGTGCTCTGGGCATTTGGGTTGACCAGCGCCATCTCGGCCGTCTCGTTGCCCCTGTGGCGGGCGGTTTGCCGTCGATGGGGGCATGTCGATGATCCCGGTCACCGGAAGATTCATGTGCAACCTATTCCGCTGGCGGGCGGGTTTGCTGTATCGGCGGGTGGGCTCTTGGGCGGACTGCTGATTTGGATCCTGGCATCGTCAGGAGTGCTGGGCAGCGGGGAGGTCGGATCTCTCTGGGTTGGAACCGAGGGGTTGCGCCGCCTCGGAGTGCTGCTCGCCGGAGCTGTGGGTATGATGGCTTTGGGAGCATGGGATGACCGTCGAGATCTCGGGGCCGGTGCGAAGTTTCTCGTGCAGGGAGTCATTGCCGTCCTGGTTGCGAGATGGGGGGTCCAGGTGCCTGTCCCGAACGGGATGGCGTTTCTTGGGCTGCCGCTCACGGTGTTCTGGATCGTGGCGGTCACCAACGCCTTCAACCTGAGCGATAACATGAATGGCCTGTGTGCGGGTCTCGGTTTAATCGGGGCCACCGCCGTGTCGGCCTCATCGCTGTTGGGGAGAGGGCAATTCGAGTTGGCCTGTGGGGCGGCTCTCATCGCAGGAAGCCTGGCGGGCTATTTGCCCTACAACTATCCCCGCGCCTCGGTCTTTCTGGGGGACGCCGGGAGCCAATGGGTCGGTTATCTGCTTTCCGTCTTGGCGCTGTTGTCCGTGACGCCCTCCACAATTTCCAACGGTGGGCTCCAACAGTCCTGGAGGGCCGCGTTTGCGGTGGTGGCCGTTCCCCTGATTGATATGGCCTTTGTGGTCGTCTCGCGTACCTGGAGAGGGCAGCCCTTCTGGGTGGGTGACACTCACCACCTGAGTCACCGCCTAGCCCGAACGAGTCTTGGGAAGGCCGGCGCGGTGGCCCTCTTGTGGTTGCTGGGATCCCTTCTGGTGGCCCTCTTCCGTCGCTGAGCCAGTGTCGCGGCTCTGATGCCGCCGGGCGGAAAGTTTTGCCCAGGCAAGCGAACAGGTGGACTTCGGTTCCGCCCTGATCCCGTCACTCGCGGGAGGTTTTCCTGATAAAACCCAACAAAATCAGGCGTTTCATTGATCGGCATGGTCGTTGCTTTACGGCTTGGACGGAGGCGAGTCCATGATTCAAACGCTGTTCAACCAATCCAACTATGTGGTCACCAAGAAACTCTTGGATGCCACGGTGCTGCGCCATCAGGCCATCGCCGGCAATTTGGCCAATGTTGAGACGCCGAACTACAAGCGAATCGATGTGGCGCCGTCCTTCCAGGCTCAGTTGTCCACTGCGGTGAAGGCCAACGATCCGGGTCAAATCGCCAATATTCCCGTCCCGACCCTCTCGGTCGATCCGATGGCCGTTGCCTCCAATCGCGACGGCAATTCCGTCAATTTGGAGCAGGAAATGTTGGCCATGAATGAGAATAGCCTGGCCCACACCCTAGAAGCCCAACTCATCACCGGTTCCATGCTCAAGCTGAGGATGGCCATCACGGGTCGTAGCTGAACCTTCGGACTCACCTCCCCATGATCGAACTCATCCCCAGTATTCAAAGCACCCGCTCCGCGTTGGATGCCGAACGGACCCGGATAGAGATCGTCTCCCAGAATCTGGCCAATGCCAATGTCACCCGAGCCGCCGATGGGCAGCCCTACAAGCGTAAGCAGGTGATTTTCGAGACTCTAGTCAACAATGCCGGGATCAATGCTAACAGTGGTTCCACTATACGGGTGAGCCGTGTTGAATCCGATAATCGCCCCTTCCGTGAGGTTTTTAAACCGGATCATCCCGACGCCGATGCTCGCGGCTACGTCCGGTATCCGAACGTCAATGTCCACGAGGAGATGGTGGATCTTATCGCCTCCTCGCGGGCGTTTGAGGCGAACATCGCCGTGGTGAAGAACGCTCGACAACTAGCCCAGCAGGCTATGGCGATCGGCAAGCGCTGAGCCTCCACTGACACACTGCCATGGAAGCGCTATCCGCACTCCGAATGTTCAATCCGGCCGCCCTCCGGGAGTCGCCCCTGGGCAAGGCTGGGATGGATTCTCTGCAGAAGGCGGGGTTGGGCGACTTGGGGAAGCTCATTCCCGATTCGGAGATGGGAAAGCTACAGCCTTTCAATAAGGCATTTCCGGACGCGGTGCCGCTGCCCACGGGGGTAAATCCGAGTGGTATCCCCTCGCTGGGTAGAGTCACGGGGCGCGACGCCTTTGCCGACACCCTGGGTCGGTTTGTGGGCGAAGTGGCAGACAAGCAAGTGGCTGCCGGAGATTCGGTTCGGGGCTTGGTTACTCAGCAGGGAGTGCCTCTGCACCAAGCCATGATCGCCATGGAGGAAGCCAGTGTCTCCTTCCAGTTGATGGTCGAGGTGCGCAACAAGCTCCTCGAATCGTACCAGGAATTGATGCGGATGCAGGTCTGAGGATCAAGGGCCCTAAGTGATGAACAACAGTTTCCAAGAACTCTTACAGCAATTGGCCTCCGTCTGGAAGGAGGTCGGTATCAACCAGCGAGTCTCGATTGTCCTCGCCGGATTGGTTGTCTTGCTCGGTCTGGCCGGCACCGCCGTTTGGTCGAGCCGCGAAGACTACGCTGTTCTCTTCGGCAACCTCGCCGAGGCCGAGGCTTCCAAGGTGATCAATGCGCTCGATGAGGCCAAAATTCCGTACAAGGTCCGGGGCGGCGGTAGCATTTCGGTGCCTGCCGATAAGGTTCATTCCCTGCGCATTCAAATGGCTGGCAAGGGGATTCCCGGTGGCGGTACGACGGGGTTTTCTCTCTTCGATAAGCCCAACTTCGGCATTTCGGACTTTGTGCAGCGGGTCAATTACCTGCGGGCCATCCAGGGGGAATTGTCCCAGACCATTTCTCGGGTCGATGGCATCGAGTCCGCCCAGGTGATGCTCGTAATGCCCGAGAACCGTCTGCTGGTGGAGTATCAGAAGAAACCCAGCGCCTCGGTGTTCCTGAAGCTGCGGGGCAACGTGCCCATCCCTGCCTCGACGGTGAATGCCATCCGCTTCCTCGTTGCCAATGCGGTTGAGGGGCTCAATCCGGAAGGGGTCTCTATCACCGACAATATCGGCAACCTCCTGACCGAGGCTTTCGACAATGATCCCATTACCGGGGCCACTTCGTCGCAGCTCAAGCAACGTCGCGAATACGAAAACTATTTAGCCAAAAAGGTGGAGTCGTTTCTGGCCCCCTACGTCGGGGGTTCGGCGCGGGTCATGGCGCGTGTGTCGGTCGACCTAGACTACACGAGCCTGCAGCGGAAGGAGACCAAGTTTGACCCGGAGAGTCAGGTAAAGCGCACAGAAACGGTCACCGACGAGCGCATTGACAACACTAGCTCGGCCCTTGCGGGCGCGGTCGGCGCGCCGGGTGCGGCGACCAATGCCAATACGGACACCAATAGTCCGGCCGGCACGTCTCCGATGACCAAGAACAACACGAGCAAAAAAGTCACCCAGAACAATTACGAGATCAACGAGATCACCACGACGCAGAGTCAAATCCCAGGTTCTACCAAGCGCCTTTCGGCCGCGGTTTTCATCCCCATCGAGTACACTGTGAGCGGGAGTAATCGTGTGGCCGTGCCCCGCAGCCCGGTTGAGATGATGAAGATCCGGTCTGCCGTCCGGTCGGCCCTGGGCATTGTCACAAATAGCGTGGACGGAAGGGTTGACGAACTGTCGGTCGAAGAAATCGCCTTCAATGATCAACCCTCCCTCGAGTTGACCCAGCGGCTTGAGAAGAGTGAACGCCAGCGTCTTTGGATCGATATTGCGCGTGATTCAGTTTTTCCGCTCTTGGGTGTCGGAGTGCTGGCCTTGTTCTGGCGGATCTTCCAGAAGACTAGCATCGATGAAATCCCCATCGGAATCCCACTCGGGGCCGCCTCCGGGGATGGCGGATCCCAGATGAATAGCTTCGCCTCTGGCCTCAGGGCGGGCCCCGCCAGCGAACCGGATGAAGTTCAACCCTTCGTGATGACTGCTGACATGATGAACCAGCTCATGAAGGAAAACCCTGCCAATATGACCCACGCGCTCCGCACCTGGATGACCCGCAGCGCCGAAAAATCAAAGTGATCCGCTATGGCTGCACCACTTCCCGAGATTCTGGCCTCGAGCCCCGCCGATTTTGCCCGTCTGACACGGACACAGAAGATCGCCTTGCTTCTAGTGGTCCTGGGAGAAGACGCGGCGATCTCCTTTCTTCGAGGGCTTCAGCCCGACGAGTTGGAGTCCATCTGCGCCGAGATGGCCAAGGTGGGGATGCTCTCCATCGAAATGCAGAACACCATCCTGAAGGAGTTTACAGATGTGGCCATCCACGCCAGCACCTCCCTGCGTGGCGGTTTAGATTTCACCCAATCGATGTTGGAAAAGGCCCTGGGCCTCTACAAGGCGGCCACGGTGATCACGCGGGTGCTGCCCACCCGCACGCCGGTCTCCTCGATGACGCAAATCGTTGAACTAGAGCCCCGGCAAATCTTTAACCTGCTCAAGCTTGAACAGCCGCAGACGATCTCACTGGTCCTCTCCTACCTGCCACCCGAGAAGGCTTCCCAGTTATTGATCATGCTCCGGAGCGATTTGCGGGATCAGGTCATTGAGCGATTGGCTACTCTGTCTGCGACCCCTATCGAAATTGTCGAGAAGGTTGTCGAACAGCTCAATCGCAAGCTCGGTAACCAGCACACGCGCGCCCTCAATCAAACCGGGGGCCTGAAGAGCGCTGCCAACTTGCTGAACTCGCTCGATAAAAACATGACCAAGGCGCTCCTGATGAACATCGAGGAACGCAATCCGGAGCTCGGTCAGCAAATACGCCAGAAGATGTTCACCTTTGAGGATGTGGCCACTCTGGATACTCCGGTTCTCCAGCGGGTGCTGCGCGAGGTGGATTTGCGCGATCTGGCGGTCGCTCTCAAAACGGCGAGCGATTCACTCAAGGGAGCGCTTCTCAGCGCGGTGTCCAAACGTGCCGCCGAAACGGTGCAAGAAGAGATGAGTTTCATGGGCCCGCTCAAGCTGCGCGACATCGAGGCAGCCCAGATGCGCATCATCGAACTGGTCCGCAAATCCGAGGCCGACAACGAAGGGCTCAGCTCATCCTAATTATGCAACCCAAACTCAATTCGATCCCGGTCGCTTTTGTCGAAGCCCTCCGCGAGGTCCAAGTCATCAAGCTCTCGCTCTCGGAATTGGAGCGCAAATGGCGCTTGCGGGAGGAGGATGCCTACGCCCGAGGTGTCGCGGACGGTGAAAGGGCTCTGAGCGAACAACTCGTCCAGCAGCGCGCCGATTTGCGCCATCTCCAGAATCGTCTCTTCGTTCAGTTCGAGAACGTTATTCCTCAGGTGGTGCGGGACTGCGAACAGGCACTGATCAGCATCGCTTGGGAGACGGCCCGCAAAGTCGTCAACAGCATCGAGATCACTCCCAGCATGGTTGAGGCGACCTTAGAGGAGGCGATGGTCTCGCTTCGCCAAACGGGTCGAGTTCGGGTGCAGCTTCATGCTGAAGACCTTGCACTAATTGAAGGGGTCAATAGCCCCGTATTGCTCAAGGAACTCGGAGGCGAGCGCATTCGCTTCGAAGTTTCCTCGGAGGTCGGGCGTGGGGGCTGCTTGGTGTACACCGATTTCGGGACAGTGGATGCCCGCCGAGAGGTGAAGCTCGAACTGCTGCGGCAATCGATGGAATCATGAACTCTTCAGGCTCATCGCCGGGTCAACGATTGGGAGGCATACTGGAGCGGGTGCGGAGCACTCGTGTGGTCGAGAATCGCGGACGGGTCGTTCAACTCATCGGCTTGGTGATTGAGAGCGAGGGACCTCTTTGCGCCGTGGGAGAACTTTGTCGAATCGAGGGGACTCACAAGAATAGTAACGCGTTGGCCGAAGTGGTGGGCTTTCGTCAGGGTCGGGTGCTTCTCATGCCCCTGGCGGAGACACATGGTATTCATCCCGGGTCCGAGGTCGTCGCCCTGGGGCACCCCTTGGAGGTTCCCGTGGGGTTAGATTTGCTGGGTCGCGTTCTCAATGGACTGGGGGAACCCATCGATGCGCTCCCACCGGTGAGGCCGGTGTTCCGGGCCCCGTGCATGGCACCACCACCTCACCCCTTGCAGCGCCGCCGGATCCGCGAGGTCTTTGGTACCGGCATCAAGGCGCTCGATACTCTGATCCCCGTCGGCCGAGGGCAGCGTCTGGGAATCTTCGCTGGATCAGGCGTCGGAAAATCAACGCTCCTAGGCATGATGGCGGCCCGAGCTGAGGCAGACGTCAATGTCATCGCTTTGATCGGTGAGCGGGGTCGTGAGGTGCGCGAATTCTTGGAGAAGGATCTTTCGGAAGAGGGTCGTGCCAAATCGGTGATCGTGGTGGCGACCTCCAATGAGCCGGCATTGATGCGCCTTAAAGGGGCCTACTCGGCCATGGCCATCGCCGAGTATTTTCGGGACCAGGGAAAATCGGTCCTTCTGATGATGGATTCGGTGACTCGTTTTGCCATGGCCCAGCGAGAGATCGGACTGGCGGTAGGTGAGCCACCCGCCACCCGGGGTTATACACCCAGCGTCTTTGCTCTCCTGCCTCAGTTGCTTGAACGGGCCGGCTCAGGACAGAGCGGGGCCATCACCGCGTTCTTCACGGTCTTGGTTGAAGGAGACGACATGAATGAGCCGGTGGCGGACTCGGTTCGCGGCATCCTCGACGGGCATATCGTGCTCGACCGCATGCTGGCTCAACAGAACCACTATCCGGCTATTGATGTGCTTCAGAGCATCAGCCGTCTTACCCGGGATTTATGCTCCGAGGAGCAGCTCTGCCTGGCAGGGCAGGTTCGCGAGCATCTCTCTAACTACAAGCGCAACGCGGACCTGATCAGCCTGGGTGCCTACGCGGCCGGCTCTAATCCAGCCATTGATGCCGCCATTCGCCTGAAGGAACCCCTGGAGACCTTCCTCCGGCAGGGGGTCGACCAGGGCGTGACTCCCGCCCAGGCCTGGGCGGGTCTTCAATCGGCCGTGAACGGAGGCAAATCTTTGTGAGCACCTTGATTTCAAAACATCCACCCCGGTCCCGATGAAACGATTTCGATCCCGAGTCACAGCCCTCAGAGAGCTTCGACAACGTCGCGAAGAGGAAACACTCCAAGTTCACGCCCGTGCAGTTCGGAACCGTCAAGCGGCCGAAGCGCAGTTTCAGGAATGCCTCGGAGCCTTGTTGCGTCACCAGCAGGAAGTGCAGACCGATTTGATGCGCGGGTGTCCGGCTTCTCGGCTCGTACAACAGGACGGGTACCGACTGTTGCTGGAACAGCGGTGCCACGAGAGCCGTCAGCAGGTGGTTGAGGCGAGTTCTGCGGCCGCAGCGTCACTTCAGGCAGTCCTGCTAAGCCGTCGTGACCGTGAATTGGTTGAGAAATTCTGCGCTAAGGAGTTGGTCGACCACCAACGTGAACAGTTGAAGGAAGATCAGAAGAATCTTGATGAAATGGCCTTGCGACGACGGCCGGTCGATTTCGCCGCCCTTGGAACCTCTCAAAACTTGTGAAATCCATCGCTATTCCGCTCGTCGGATCACTGATTGGCGCGCTGCTGTATCTGGCTGTCACCGCCGCCTTGATTCTCAAGGGATACAAGCCCCCTGCGCCGTCAACCTTATCCAAGGCTGCAAAGGTCAAGGAATCAGCCGGTATTTCAGGGGCGCCTCTCGCCGAAAAAACGGCCGATGAACTCAATGGGACTACCCCTTCCTGGAAATACTACAACACGGACGTCGAGTTCCTCATCGAATACCTCAAGCAAACGAGCAATTCATTCCAGATTCGTAAGAAGGATTTGGACGAGTTGGGTCAACGACTGACAGCCGAACGTGCTGAACTAGCGTCCGTGACCCAGTCGGTGGCCCGTCTGCGCGACGACATTGACCGTCAAGTGATCCGGATTCAGGACGACGAAGTCATCAATTTGAAGCGATTGGCCAAGACTTACGCTGGGATGGAGCCTTCCAGTGTCGCGAAGGTTTTTGCGGAGTTGGACGAAAAGTTCGTCGTGAAGGTCATGAGCCAGATGAGGGACGATCAAAACGCGTCCATTCTCGATGCCTTGGCCAAGACCAATGCCCAAGGAGCAAAACTAGCAGCGGCCTTGTCGGACAAACTGCGACTGGTGCCCACCGGCAAAAAGTCATGACAACTCTCAGTCCGCTGGGGGTGGAGACGCTGTTGCTTCCAACCCTAGCTGCGGTGGGAGGAGTCGGAGCTTTGGTGGTTCCAGAACGCACGGATGGAGAGTCTTTGTTTGCGTCGATGGTCACGGGAGTACTGATATCGGTGCACGGTGATGGGGTTCTCCAGCCGCCCTCATCCGTTGTCGAAGCGGCGTTGGTAGTGCTTCCGGTCCAGGCATCGGAGTCTTCCGGGTGGGTGGTCAATGGGGAGGTTTACCCTGTTCCGGCGATTGAGAAATCCAGGCCATCAGTCCAGAGGTTTAGGGCTGTGGAACCACCCTTAGGTTCGGACTTACGCCCGTCGCCCGCTCCATCTCATACGACTCGCTGGGGTCTGCGATGGGGTGATCGCACAACCTCGAAGATTGTTGATGATTCAGAGTCGTCTCTCGGTGCACATCAGGAACCGAAGGAGGATCCCAATGAAGAAGTCGCCTCCGGTGAGTCGAGCCTGTGGATCTCAGAGAATGGATGGATGCCCACTTGGGTCCCAGTTCCAATGACCTCACCCTCTTGGCTTCCCCAGGTGATGCCCCTGATGCCCCTGGCCGAGGAGCCCTCGCCTGCACCGTGTTTTTCAGGGGGCTCGGAGCCCTCAGGCACCCTCTCTCCCCCCGGACCGATGCTGTCTCCCCGCGCTGGCCATGGAGTCTCCCTAACCCCATTCCCGCAGGTCCCCTTGTCGGGCGGCCGACCCTCAGCCCAACCTACTTTCCTGCAGCAGCCTGCCGAGTCGATCCGTGCCGGAAACCAAACGCCTCAAGTGTCGACAACGCCCGTCGCCGTGGACACGACGACGACTCGCGAAACGGATGTGGGCACCCCACAATTTCAGGGGCAGGGGACCGGGTTGCAACGCGTTGATCCAGAGACTCAGCGGTCCGATCCGATCGGACCCATGGGCCCAGCGTCGCGGGGTTCGCGGAGCCTGTGGAAAACATCGGTATCACCGATCTCACACTCCGTTGGCATCGACGCCTCGACCGGGGAACCGCCGTCCGCGGTTGCTGCATCGATGTCGCTCTCCGGAGAGTCGTCTTCGGTGCCGCGTGTCAGATTCATCTCTGGTTCAGGTGAGCCTCTCGAAGAGGAATCTGCCCGTTGGGGTTCTGCGGCTGCGGGACGTTGGTGGTCGCTTTCCAGTCCCGGGTCCACGTCAGAGATCTTAGCCACGGTGTCTGAACCGGCCGCCAATAAGGGTTTCTCGTGGCAGCGCGATCGTACTAATGAAGGGCGATTCGCTGGTGGGGTTCCACAACCGAACATCCAACCTGCCTCGGGTCAGAACCCATCAATGGCTCTCTCTCCGGTTTCAGGGCCGGAGGTCGCCGCACGGGAATGGCTGCCTTCCGGCTTTACGAGGCTGAGACAGCCTTCAGCGGATTCGTGGTCAGATCCACGTCAAGTCCCAGACCTCGTCTTCCGGTCGATTGCCGCACCTCCGATGCAGCCCGCCCTGGAAGAGGAGGGTCCCACCCCGGAAACCACACTTTCGAAGGAGACACCATTCGGGGAATGGGCTGTCCCATTCGTGATCGCTGAACCGGCTTCGGGCAGCGGTGGACTGTCACTCGAAACAACCCTCTCAGCCCCCCGCGATGGGGGCACGGAGGAGTTTATCCCGGAGGCTGTGGGAGATTTGAAAATGCCGGAGGGGACAAAAAGTTTCCCGCAACCGACGAACTTTCCTCCCTCGAGGTCGGCAGACATTGCCTACGGGGGCTCTGGAGAAGTTGCCGACAACGTGTTGCTGGGCAAAGGGGTTAGCTCTGAATCTAACTCAAATAAAATTCAGGAAACCCCTGAAAAACAGGCGTTTTATGACCGTGCGACGTCATCGGGGAAGGGTGGCGCTGCTGAGGGGGAATTGCCTCGGAATCGGTCTGGCATGACTCATGCAAGAGCTGAGATAGCGATGGCTTCTGATCGATTTCAAACCTCTGTTCCTGAAACTGCGCCCCAGCGGAGTGGTGTCGGGTCCTTGGACTCGGAACCCGTCAGTGCCTTATCCGTTGCGAGGGACGCCGATCCCTCGATGAGGATGCCGTCCCTCGCTCCTGCGATCAGCGAGCTGAATCAATTTCCTGAGTCCGTCGAGGTGGTTGCGCTTCCCCAAGCACGGTCTATCACCCGCCTCTCGGATCAGCTTTCCGGTGAGGTAGTTCTGCTGCAACGGTTGCGTACCGCATCGATGACGGCCGTCCTTCGGCCCGATGCGGGTTCCGAGCTGCGGGTCGAACTTCGGCGTCGCGATGGGCGGGTCGAAATTCGCGCCATACTCGAGCGGGGAGATGCTCAGGCCATTGCCGAGGGGTGGCCCGAATTGCAGCAACAGCTCCGCGCCCAGGGGGTTCATTTGCTCCCTCTGGAGCGAGAGGGCTCTCCGGACTCCGCCAAGGAATCCTCGGATCCAGCGGGTGAGCGATCGGCTCATTCCGGAGGTCGAGGGCGCAATCAGCAGCCGGCTCAAGATTCAGCCTCTGGGATGGGTGGCGAGGCGGGGCAGAAGGCTCGATCTCATCAGGCTCGTTCGTCTCCACCCACCGTCCTCAAGCCCGCTCACCGCCCTCTTTTGGAATCCTGGGCCTGAATCCATGAATCTCGATATTTCCAACCGCACCCTCGCGAACTCCTTCGAGGCTCCTGGTCTCACCGGGTCCACTTCGTTGACCGATCCTTCCGGAGCGCAGATCACCGGTCGCAAGCTCAACCGCACTTTGGGTCAAGATGACTTTTTCAAGCTGATCGCTGCCCAGTTCTCCTACCAGGATCCGCTCAATCCCCAAAAGGACACTGATTTCATCGCTCAGATGGCTCAGTTCAACACGCTGGACCAAACCCGATTAATGCAGTCCGACATTGCCGGCCTGCGCTCTCAGTTCAAGGGCTCCCAAGCCAATCAATTCCTGGGGCAATGGGTGTCCCTTCAAGATCCAGCCACCCTGAGGACCGTCGAGGGGTTGGTGACCGAGGTTCGATTCAATGGTGGCAATCCGCAGCTCGTCGTCGGAGATGTCCCGTACGACCTGTCCCGAGTGAATATTGTCCGGGCTCCGGAAGTGCCAGATTTGAAGCCTGCCGGATCAGAGGCGCCCCCCAAGGCGGATTCGTTCCCATCGCTCCCACTCAGTGCTACCGAACTCAAACTCCTTCCGAAGAAACTGGGTCAAATCCTTGGCTCGCTCGCTCAATAAACCTTCAAAACCTAAGATAAACCTATGCTCAGATCCCTCAATAGCGGCATTAGTGGCCTTCGTTTCCAGCAGGACAAGCTGGATGTTATTGGCAACAACATCGCCAACGTCAACACCGTCGGTTTTCGTGCAGGTCGCGCCCAGGGTGTCGATGTGTTCAGTCAGAGACTCTCGGAGTTCTCTACCAATTCCAGTGCCTCCCAGATCGGTAGTGGTGTCTCCCTGGCGAGTGTCTCCAGCAG
Organism: Verrucomicrobiota bacterium; assembly: GCA_026397755.1. Lineage (GTDB taxonomy): Bacteria > Verrucomicrobiota > Verrucomicrobiia > Limisphaerales > UBA9464 > SXXZ01. The sequence goes on along the minus strand of JAPLUF010000120.1, from coordinate 3,094 downwards.
CTTCGCCCAGGGTAACATCGATGCGACCGGACAACCCTACAACATGGCCATCGACGGGAGTGGGTTCTTCATCGTTCGGGACACCTCCAACAATGCGACCTATGCGACTCGGGCTGGTGATTTCCGTGCCGATGCCAATGGGTTTCTGACCACGACCGAAGGGATGCGGGTTCAGGGAGAGATTCCTGGATCACCCGGGGTTTCCAGCGACATCAAGATCACCCTCATCCCGACCGCTCCTGCGCTTCCGGCCGACACAGAGGCGGTCTCGTGGCGAATTGAGTCGAACGGTGATGTGATGCTGACCTTGCGAAGCACCCTGGTGCCTCCCCCAGCCACTCCCCCAGATCCCCTCAAGATCGCTCAGATCCAAGTCCAAAAATTCCGGGACATAAATGGCCTGAGCAAGGTGGGTAACAACCGTTTTGGCAACCTAGCAGCCGCGGGTCCCGTGGGCCTAGGCACCGCAGGACAGGCCGGGCGGGGGCAAGTCCGCTGGCAATCCTTGGAGCAGGCCAATGTCGATCTGGCTACCCAGTTCACAGATTTGATGGTCACCCAGCGCGGCTATCAGGCCAACGCGAAGATCATCACCACCTCCGATGAAATTCTTCAGGAGCTGATCAACCTGAAGCGTTGATACCCTGACTTAACCTATTGTCCACCCCATGGCCGCACCCGCATCAGACAAGAACGACGGTCAAAAAACCGAGTCGTCCGGTGGCATCAAGGCGATGCTCCCGTTAATCCTCAACATCGTGCTGCTGCCCGTGATGGCCTTCGCGATGACCCAGTACGTACTTTTGCCACGCTTAAATTCGGCTGCTGTCGCCACGGTGCCCGTTGACGGTGGTAACGAGAATGACACTGCAAACCCTGGGGATGCCTCCCATGGAGACAAACCATCCTCACCCAGTCATTCATCCGCTCCTGGCAAGGGTGCAGCTCCATCGGAAGGCGGAGGACACGGGGGTAGCGCGGACACGACGGAAATGCTGCCGGAGCCGGTCACCGTCAATGTCGCTGGTACGATGGGTTCCCGGCTGTTAATGGCCAAAATTGGCATTCGTGGCAACAATCCCAAACTGAAGGACATCGTGTTGGCACGAGGTCCTGATCTTCGCGATGCAGCCTCCTCGTTGCTCTACACCAAGACCCTTATGGACATCGAGCGCCAGGGAGCTCGAATCACCATCAAGGCCGAGTTGAAGGATGCATTTCTGAGAGTTCTGGGCCCTGGGGTTTTCACGGAGGTCGTGATGCCTGATTTGGCTATCCAGTAATTTTTCACCGAGAACCTTATGTCGGACCAGACCGGATCCATGGGAGATGTGCTCTCCCAATCAGAGGTGGAGCGTCTGCTTCAACAGGTTCAGGAGGAGGAATCCAATACCGTCGTCCTTCAATCGAACGGACGGAGGAGCAATCAGAGTCGTGATTCCATATCGGCCTACGATTTTCGTACGCCAGTCTTCCTCTCGCCCATCGAGCTGCGAAAGCTACGGATCCATCACGAAGAGTTCATCCAGGCACTGGCCGCGCGTTTGTCGATCTACTTGCGCGTGGAGTTCAATCTCCAGATGTCCCAGCTGCACACCATCTCCTTCCGGCAATGGTGTGAAAGCCTCGACAGCCCGACGCACCTCTGCCTCTTCCGGGTGGAACCCTTGCGAGGAATTTGCATTCTGGATGTTCCGCCGCGCTTGGGTTTGACCATCGTGGATCGTCTCCTGGGCGGTCCGGGGCACTCGGTGACCAGCAACCGGGAGCTCTCCGAACTGGAAGTGACGCTCCTCGATCAGGTGGTGCTGCTGATGCTCACCGAATGGTGCACCCACTGGGCCAAGTACCGAGACTTACGACCTGCACTCTTTGGGCACGAGAGCAACGGGCTCTTTCTCCAGGCCGTCGATGCCGATGCGATCATGCTCGTGCTGTCCATCGAGGCGGTCATTAATGATTGCACGGAGACTCTGCAAATTGCGTTTCCCTACTGGACCATCGAGCCCATCGTTCATCTGTTGAGTTCCAGGCTGAAACCCGGCCCTGAAGATCTTCCGGACGTGCCTTCAGAGCAGAGTGGGGCTTGGAATTCTCACTATGACAACACCCCGATGCAGGTCTCCGCTGAGTCCAACGGACTGAAACTCCGAGCCAAGGATGTCGTTGGACTGCGGGTGGGCGATATCGTGCCGCTGCCGCCGGAATTTGCGGAACGCGTACAGGTCAAGTTGGCTTCAGAAAAGCGGTACTACGGGCGCCTCGGCACCGTGGATGGCCGCTGGGCCGTCGAAATCGACCAAATCTCCCTCGGATCCAATCCCTAATCTTTTCTTCTCATGAGCCAAACTACCGATCTTTCAATCCTGCTAGACGTTCCCGTTGAGGTGAGTGTGCAGTTGGGATCCTGCCACCTGCCGATGCGTGAGGTGCTCAACCTCACCACCGGATCGATCGTTCAACTCGACAAGGTGGCCGATGCCCCTGTGGACTTGCACGTAAATACCAAGTTGGTGGCCCGGGGTGAGGTGGTCGTGGTTGAGAATCGATTCGGCATCAAAATCACCGAGTTGCTGACATCGCTGTAAGGTCTAGGGGCGCGTGCATCCGCTTTCCGAGCCGGTGCCATTCCAGCCCTGGTGGGTTGATTTCCTCGAAGGGGGGATCAACCTGATGGTCATGTTCGGCATCCAATCCTGCCCACGCGGCATCTTCTTCAGACGGTTGGGGATTTATTTGGGTCTGTTCTTCCTGAACGGCTTGGCATCTGCGGCCGAGAACCCGCCGCCGGTTCCTCGGTTTTCGATGAGCTATGTGGACCGCTCCGTCGATCCAAAGACCAATTTCTACCAATATGCCACCGGTGCCTGGCGCAAGAACAACCCGGTGCCCTCCGACAAATCCCGATGGGCCGGTTTCGATGAGCTTCAAGAGCGGAATTGGTGGTTGATCCGTGGCATCCTCATTTCGGCCGCCGCTGACACCAATGCGCCCGCGGGTTCTCCACTCCGGCAGGTGGGTGACTTTTATGCCTCTGCCATGGAGACGAATCGCATCGAGCGATTGGGGTTTGCACCCTTGGACCCCGAATGGG
>JAPLUF010000379.1 GCA_026397755.1 Verrucomicrobiota bacterium | reverse complement strand
TGCCAACGGTGCCGACAAGTTTACCTTCACGGCCACCGATTCTGCCGGTGTCTCTGAGCCGGCTGAGGTTACGATCAGCATCACTGCGGTGAATGACGCGCCCGTGGCGGTCATCCCGGGGTTGGTGAACATCACGGTCGACGAAAACAGTGGCAAGTATACCAAAAGCGGTTTTGCGACCTCAGCCTCTGCCGGGGCTTCAAACGAGTCTTCTCAGAAGACCAGCTACGTGGTGGTGCTCAACTCGGGCGGCGCAAGCTTGTTTGCAGAAGCACCGACGATCTCCGAGGACGGTACATTGAGCTTCGTTCCGGCAGCGGAGAAAAATGGCACTGCAACGCTGACGGTGTTCGTCAAGGACGACGGCGGTGTGGCCAATGGCGGAGTGGATACCGCGGTCGCCAACAGTGGATCTGGATCGTTCACGGTGCATTCACTCTTGCTGGAACCGATCCTGAAGGAGCCTCGCTGACCTATGAGGTGGTGACGCAACCGACCAAGGGAACCTTGAGCGGCACCGCACCGAACCTGACCTACACGCCGAAATTGAACGCGACTGGAGCCGACAGCTTCACCTTCAAAGTGAAGGACGCGAGCCTCAGTTCTTCAACGGCGACTGTGTCGATCACCATCGCCAATGTGAATGACGCTCCAGTGGTAGCCGATCAGTCGGTGACCACGGATGAGGACATCGCCAAGTCGATCACCCTTGTGGGAACCGATGTCGATGGCGACACACTCACCTACAGCGTGGTGACGCAGCCGACCAAGGGAACTTTGAGCGGCACGGGTGCGGCGTTGGTTTACACACCGACTGCTAACCTGAACGGAGCAGACACGTTCACTTTCAAGGTGAACGACGGCACTGTGAACTCTGCGGTGGCTACCGTCACGATCGGCATCACCGCAGTGAATGACATTCCGTTGGCCCTAAATCAGGCTGTGGCTGTCTTGGAAGACGCTGCAAGCGGAGTGAATTTCACACTGACGGGCAGCAGCCCCGATAGTCTACCAATCACCTATAGGGTTCTGACGCAGCCGACCAAGGGCGCTTTGAGTGGCACCGCACCGAACCTGACCTACACGCCGAAATTGAACGCGACTGGAGCTGACAGCTTCACCTTCAAGGTGAACGACACATTCAACAACTCAGGCGTGGCCACGGTAACTCTCACCATCGCCAACGTGAACGATGCACCGAGCTTTGTAATACCTACGACGGTGAAGCCCGGTGGTGAGAAATCTGATTGGGCCATACTGTCCGCCGCCGACGCGAGTTGGAATAGTTTGTCAGTCTCGGCTGACGGCGCTGTGGTGGTGGCGACTTCAGGGTCGTCACTCGTTGTATCGACCGACGGTGGCGTGACCGCCACAGCCGCATCGGTGAGTGGCAGCAGCGGCAACTTCAATGCGGCTGCGGTCTCCTCGGATGGAACCAAGATCGTGGCTGCACGCGGCACTCTGTTGTACCGTTCAGCCAACAATGGCAGTTCATGGTCTTCTGTGAACATCCCGGCTGCGGCTGCTGGATACGTTTCGGTTGCTTCTTCGGATGACGGAGCGGCGTTGGTGGCCGTGTCCGCCAACTCCAAGGTTCAGGTGTCAGCAGACTCTGGAACGACCTGGTCGGCCGTCGGATCGGCGCAGAATTGGAGAGCGGTGGCCTCCTCAAGCGACGGAGCCAAGCTGGCAGCAGCGGCTTACAATGGCCTCATCTACACGACGACCGATAGCGGCAAGAACTGGACGGCGCGCGGAAGCGTGAGCCGGTACTGGACTTCAATCGGCTCGAGTGAAGATGGCACGACGCTGGCGGCGACCGAAGTGAACGGTCAGATCTACACGTCCAGCGACAGTGGTGTTACCTGGACGGCCCGTGAGAGTGCCCGCGCTTGGTCCTCGGTCGCGGTGTCCGGCGACGGCAAGCTCATCCTGGCCGGTGTGCTGGGTGGCAAGTTGTACTACTCCGATGACTTCGGTGTCACTTGGAGTGCCAAGGATCAAGACCGCGTGTGGAGTGCGGTGGCGATTGCTGGCGACGGCGGCAATGCGTTGGCCGCGGTGCTGGATGGTCCTTTGTATCGCGCCGCAGGCTATGTGACCGAGTACGTGGTCACCGCTGAGGAAGACACGGCGACAACGGTTGCTAAGTTCGCGAAGGACATGTCCGCTGGTCCTGCCCACGAGTCGACCCAATTGGTGAGCTTCGTGCTGACCAGTGACAAACCTGAGATGTTCTCTGAGGGTCCGGCGATCAGCAGCAGCGGTGAACTAACCTTCACTCCGGCTTCGGATGCGGTCGGCACCGCTCTGGTGAGCGTGTACGCCAAAGACAATGGTGGCACGAGCGACGGAGGTGTGGACAGCAGCGCGTCGCGGACCTTCAAGATCACTGTGACCGGTGTGAATGACGCCCCGGTGGCAGGATCACAGGTGGTGACTGCGATCGAGGATACAGCCAAGGCGATCACGCTCAATGGCTTTGATGCCGAAGGTAGTGCGTTGACCTACACAGTGGTGCGTCCGCCGACCAAGGGAAAATTGAGCGGCACCGCCCCGAACCTGACCTACACTCCGACTGCTAATGTCTCCGGTACTGACAACTTCACCTTTAAGGTGAGCGACGGTACGTTGGAGTCGGGCCCAGGCACGGTGTCCATCACGGTGGCGTCGGTGAACGATGCGCCGGTTGCATCGAATCAATCCGCGGCGGCCTCCGAAGACGATGCGTTGGCCATCGTGCTCAATGCGACTGATGTGGACGGCGACACGCTGACCTACACGGTATTGACGGCCCCGACCAAAGGCGAACTGTTCGGTACAGCGCCGAATCTGATCTATGTTCCGAATCCGGAAATCTCTGGAACCGACAGCTTCACCTACAAGGTGAGTGACGGCACGCTCGAGTCGACCGTTGTCACGGTGTCGATCACGGTGGCGTCGGTGAACGACGCGCCTGTGGCCGGAACGCTGTCGGTGAAGACCGATGAGGATACGGCGGCGATGATCACCCTGCAGGGCTTCGACCCCGAGGGAGCAACGCTGACCTACGCGGTGGTGAGCCAGCCGGCCAACGGTGTGGTGAGCGGCGAAGGAGCGAACCTGGAGTACATGCCGAACCCCGACTTCAATGGTAAGGACAGCTTCACCTACAAGGTGAGCGACGGTGCACTAAACTCGAGCGCAGTGACGGTGGCGATTACGGTTGCCTCGATCCCTGACGGCCCGGTGGCGCTGACCCAGACGGTGAAGGCCGTGCAGGGTAACTCCGCAGCGGTGACGCTGAAGGCCTACGACGGCGACAAGGACACGCTGACCTACACGTTGGCGTCGCAGCCGAAGCTGGGAACCTTGAGCGGCACAGCACCGAACTTGGTGTACAAAGCCAATGCGGATGCGAAGGGCACAGACAGCATCACCTTCCGAGTGAACGACGGAACGTCGGACTCTGGATTGGCGACGGTGCTGATCGTGATTGGTGAGTCATCGAAGCTGTCGATCAAGTCGAGCAGCGCCGAGATGCTGAAATTGGAAGTGCGCGCGCCGAAGGGTGCGGTGGTGCAGATTGAGAACGCCACGAAGCTGGGAGCCTGGAGCGCCACGGCGATCAAGGTGACCGGTGAAGGTACGGACGTGGGAGTGCCAGTGAACCTGCAGGTGGACAAGAATGTCCCGGCGCGGTTCTGGCGCTTGAACGTCCTGTCGATGCCGTAAACGACTCGATCGGCGGGCTGAGCCGAAGGCTAAGCCGCTAGAAATTAATCCAGGCGCGTCCGCGAGGGAAACCTCCGGACGCGCTTTTTGTTTTATCCCCACCTCGGAGGTGCAACGGTCAAGTTGGGTGTTTGGTAGGAACCCCTAAATATAGCCCAATGACCTCCTAGGTAGGGACCGATCTCCGAGCGGTCCAGCACTGTAGACATGCCACTTTCGGAGAACTCGCCCTACCTCGGAGGTGTCTGGGTGAGGTTGGGTTTAGAATTCAACCGACGCGCCGGGCGGGAGCAGAGGCCCGCTGGAGGCGGTCTCGGATACCGCCCCAGGCCGATCCAGTGGGTAATTTCTCGATAACCACCAACTGAGCACCCCGATCATCGCACTCGTGCAGGTAGCCATAAAGGGCCCGCGCGAAGGCCTCAGGATCGTCTGGGATGAAGGATATTTGCGCTGGAATGGGTTCTTCGGGGACTCGCGAATGGGTCAGCACGAAGAGTTGCTCGGGAGGAATTGATTCCCGGGTAACCCGATCCCAGAGTTCGGCGTCGCTCTCCCACGACCATATCTCCAAACGGGCCTTGGGTGAGTAATGACGACTCAATTGACCGGGACTTCGCAGGGGACCTTCCGGGTCTTGAATGGGCTCGTCTGCTATCCATCCTGTTGCTTGGGCGATTTGATCGGCGGAGATGATGCCGGGCCGCAGGATCCGCGGTCGCTGGCCGGTCACATCCACTACGGTGCTCTCGATGCCCACAGCACAGGGACCCGCATCAACGATGAGCGGGATTCGCTGACCAAGACCGGCCATGACATGTTCGGCCGTCGTCGGGGAAAGTTGGTCTGAGGGATTCGCGCTGGGTGCAGCCAGTGGGAAGCCGCATTCCCGGATCAAGGATTGGAAGAAAGCGTGCGAGGGCCATCGTAGGCCGACGGTTTGCCCTCCCGCAGCGACGATATCGGGAATCATCGAGGATTTTGGCACCACCAAGGTGAGAGGACCCGGCCAAAAATGTCGGGCTAATGTTTCCGCCAGGTTTGGCCAATCCGAGGCACAGGCTCTGGCCATGGCTGCAGTCGCCACGTGCACAATCAATGGATTGGTGGAGGGCCTGCCCTTCGCCCGATAGATTCCGCGGACGGCCTCGGGTGAGAAGGCGTTGGCGGCCAGGCCGTAGACCGTTTCACTGGGGACCGCAGCGACACCGCCTGACCGCAGAAGCTTGGCGGTCTCCAGAACCGCCTGATTGAATAACCCAGGCGTATGGGTCGGTAGAATTGCGGCAGTCGGCATGAACAGCGGTGAAGCTAATCGCGGAGACCTTCCGGGGACATCAGGAAACCGATGTCGGTCATCCCTAAGACTTTTCTCAGCGCCTAAAAAACAGCTTCGGACGTACCCGCCAAACGCGAGAACGGCGCAGGCGCCAGAACGGGTTTGAACTCATTAATGGAGCACCGCTGAGTCGCAGTGGTTTCACTTCACGATGCCTTTTCGACTGTTAACTACGATGCATTTGGATGCTTCCCTCCACCCGGGCCCGCCTCTAGTCTCAATCCCGTGAAACACAAAGGGAAGGCTAAGGCCGCCTTTCATCGGATAATGCTGCGGGCGCTGGGGATCTATTGGGTCCTTGGACTGCTGTTGATCATGGTTAGTCGCTTCTTCATTCCCGGAATTTTGATGGTCGGGGTGATCACCCTGACGGGAGTTTTGCTCGGCTTCGCCCTCTTTGCCGGATACTTCTTCCGCGATCCAGAGGCACAAGTTCCTGTGGGCAGTGGCCTAATCGTGGCACCGGGCCATGGAACAGTGGATGTCATCGATGAGACCGAGGAGTCGTCGGTCATGGGAGGACGGTGCCGTCGGGTCTCGATTTTCTTGTCGGTCTTCAATGTGCATGTGCAACAGGCACCGGTGGCAGGGACCGTGATCCGCGTTCGCCACACTCCGGGGCAGTTCTTGAATGCCATGAAGCTGGAGTCGGCTGCCTTGAATGAAAACGTTGTCGTCGGATTCCAGACATCGGAACCGGCGTGCGGACCGGTGGCCATAAAGCTGATCACAGGTCTGATCGCTCGGCGCATCATCCCGTGGGTTCAGGAGGGGGACACCGTGGCCAAGGGGGAACGGATCAGCCTCATCCAGTTCGGATCCCGGGTAGACATCTACCTCCCGCTTCAGGCCAAAGTTACCGTGGCCCTGGGTGATCGGGTCGTGGGCGGCGAAACCGTGGTGGCGCGTTTGGAAGGCTGATTTGCCATGAGCTCATCCCTTCCATCCCAAGGCTCCCCGGACGAGGACTCTCAGAAGCTCAAGATCTACCTGCTGCCCAACCTCTTCACGGCGGGCAACCTCTTTTGTGGATTCTTGGCGCTGACGAAGATCGTCGAAGCGGATCTTACCGGAACCACCGGCTACCACGAGGTGAAGATGGCGCTCCTGTACATCTTAGTGGCCTGTATCCTCGACCTCTTGGACGGTCGTGTGGCGCGGATGGGTGGCTTTGAAAGCCCCTTCGGCCGTGAGTTCGATTCGTTGGCCGACATTGTGAGCTTTGGGGTCGCTCCGGCCTTTCTGGTTCATCGCGTGGTCCTCGCGGAAGTATTTATCAATTACAAGGAGATCGGTTGGTTCATCGCCGCGCTGTTTGTGATTTGCGGCGCATTCCGATTGGCGCGTTTCAATTGTCTGGCGGCCATGTCCGGGTCGGGGGGTGGTAGTCATTTCATAGGATTTCCCATACCGATGGCTGCCGGAATGGTGGCATCTCTGACGCTGTTCCTGATCTGGTGGGACGAGAAGAATTTCCGGGTGGGCTATTGGCGGTATGCGCTGCCGGTGATTCTCGTCTTCCTTTCGGTGATGATGGTGAGCGAGGTCAAGTATCCCACCTTCAAGAAACTCAATTGGCGCACCCAGAAGCCGTTTGTGAAGACCATCTTGATTGTTTTGGTTACCGCTCTGTTCTTCCTGCTGTGGCAGAAACTCTTGCCGATCGTCTCGCCGCTCATCTGCATCGCCTATCTGCTCTATGGATTTATTCGGCCGTTCATCTCGCGCCGGATGCAGCGAGAGATCGAGGTTGATGACGAGGACGAGGACGACGACCACTCCTCGGCTGTCTGATGCCTCAGGCCTCAATCGCAACGCATGAGTGATCCCTGGCCTATGGTGTCGGCTGCCCTTTTGGGTGGAATCTCTGGTTTCTTGGCGAGCGTTCCGGGTGGCCCCGTCAATGCCACAATCCTCGCGGAGGGAGGGCATCGTGGTTTCCGCTGGGCGTTGTTCGTGGGGATGGGTGCTGTGGTGATGGAGGCCGTCTATTGTGCGGCGGCTTTCGCAGGATTCGACGCCCTCTTCGGCTCCCGGCTCTTTCGGGCCACCATGGAATTGGTCAGCTTTATTCTGATGCTCTGGTTGGGTATCAAGTACCTGAGAGGTATTCCAATTCCTGGAGAAACCCAAGGGGTCCGGCTGATGGAACGACGCTTTCATCCGCATACGGCGTTCTGGACCGGATTTGTGCGGGTGCTGGGCAACCCAGGAATTCTCCTCTTGTGGATTACCGTGACGGCAATGCTGCTCTCGAGGGAGTGGTTGACCGACAACTGGCTTTGCAAACAGTCCTTCGTCGGGGGTGTCGCCTCCGGAGCTCTGTTGTGGTTTTGTTTGCTG
>JAPLUF010000018.1 GCA_026397755.1 Verrucomicrobiota bacterium | reverse complement strand
GTGATCGACGAAGATGGGACACCTGTCCCGAGGGTTATTGATTTCGGGATCGCCAAGGCGCTCGAGGGACGCCTCGGCAAGCAGACCACCACCGGCACCCGACTCTATCCGTTTATCGGGACACCGGCCTACATGAGTCCCGAACAGGCCGATATGAGCGGGTTCGATATCGACACGCGCAGCGACCTCTACAGCTTAGGTGTCCTCCTTTACGAGTTGGTGACCGGGTCACCGCCGTTCGACGGGCGTGCCCTGTTGGAGGCCGGCCTGGAGGCGCTTCGGCGGACCCTCCGGGAAACCGAGCCGCAGCGACCCAGCCAACGTTTGGCGAGCATGCTGCTCGACGAGCGCGAGGCCATCGCCCGGGCGCGGTCCACCCACGGTGCAGCCCTGTTGCGAGAGGTTCGGGGCGACATCGACTGGATTCTCCTGAAGTGCCTCGAGAAAGACCGCTCCCGTCGCTACGCCTCTGTGGACGCGTTGGCGTCGGACTTGCGCCGGTTGCTGGCCCACGAACCGATCTTGGCTCGGCCGCCGGGAGCGCAGGATCGGCTTCGCAAATGGGTCCGCCGCAACCGGGTCACCAGCCTGTCCCTAATGGCGGTGACCTTGGGGTTAAGCTTAGGATTGGCTCTGGCCGTGGCTGCGTGGGTGCGCGCTCGAACCGAGGCCGCCCGCACCGAGGCAGTGACGGGTTTCGTTCACCAGTTTCTTGCCGATTCCCTGCCGCCCCTCACCCAGCGGGGTGATTCTCGGGCCGCCCGAGAACTCATCGCGACGGCGGATCGACTGGTGTCGTCCTCGCTGTCCAATGCGCCGATCGCCGAGTTGGTGGTCCGGGTCCACCTCTGGAAGGCATTCATTGAACAGTTGGGGGATTATCCGGCCGCTCTGGGCCAAAGCGAAGCCATCGCCCGCATCGCCCCGCAGATCCGTCTGGCCGCCCCCCAGTTGCAGCGCGATTTGCTGGCGGTGTTCCTCGCGGGCACACGGCTCTGGGCTTCTGGAGGGCCTGGCCCGGCGGCCGAGGCAGCGCTCGGTGAGTTGGATCGTCTGGCCGAATCGTTTCTCGCTCGCACGCCGCCGGAACGAACGATGGCCCGGGAAGTTCGAGCCACCCAGGGATCGTGGCTGCTGCTCGCAGGGAGGTTTCCCGAAGCGGAGGCCCGACTGCAGGAGGCTTGCCGCCTAGAGCCGCCGCCTTCTGATCAGGGTGCGCGACTTCATGGGTGTGTTCCGGACTACGCTCGAGCGCTGTCGTTGCAAGGGCGTTTCGACCGCGCCGAACAAGTCCTCCGCGACAGAGCCCCGAATGCCGCCGATTTGGCTGGGGAACCATCAGGGTTGCGGATCCGGTGGGTTGCGGAGATGTCTCATGCGCTTTGCGGTCAGGCGCGTCATGCCGAGGCCGAACGCTGGTTGATAGACCAACGTCAGGGGTTTCGGGAACGGGGCGCTCCGGAAGTCGAGCAACTGGCCCTTGAGGCCGAGCGTGCCGTGGTGATGGCCCGCGCTGGGAGGTTGCCCGAGGCATTACTGCAGATGGAGGCGGTGGCCATCAACCGACTGGCGGGCGTCCGTAACTGGCATCGGGCCATGTTCCTGGCTCTCAGTCTGGACGACACGGAGGCGATCCGTCGGTTGGGCCGTGTGGGCTTGTTGAGCTACGTGTCGTTGGCCGAGGGTGTTGATGCACTGCTCTTGGCCGATGGGTTGTTGGCCGCGAACGGCGACGCCACCGAGATGGCCTTGGCCGCAGCGATGGTCGAGCGAGTGGCTACGTCTCAAGATTGGAGTCGTGACTTCGCCTTGTTGATGCAGGCCCGGTTGGCTCACCGACAAGGGCGATACCCTGCGGCCCTGAAACTCCTAGACGAATCCATGGCCCAGCGGGGATTTGGGGTCGTCCGAGCCGGTGTTGAGTCCCTTCCGGCCCGTCGCGCCGAGCTCAAGAGTTTTCGTGCGGAACTGTGTGCGCGTTTGGGACGAGAGGACGAGGCCCGCCACGAATTGCAGGCCTCTCAAGATATTCTGCAAGCCGCCGGTGATGGCCCGTCGCCAGGCGGGAGCCGTGGTGAATTCTGGGAGGAGAATCTTCGAACCACCTTGAGCCGAAAGGCCGCCCAGAGAGCGCTCCAATCCACCTCGCCATAGCCAACGGGGCCAATGGAGTTGCCCGCATTTTTACACAAAAAAGGCCGCGCTATCATAAAAACGGCGACCTTTACAAAGGCTGGTGCTCGGTGTGTGAGCCTGAGGGCTTCGCGGGATCGGTCCTGCGCTTGCAGGGAACGTTGGGACAGGCTTGGCTTTCGCGCTGAACGCGCGAGGGGGATAAGAGTGTGGACGTTCCTATGCTCGCTGCGGACCGACCCCGCTCCTTCTGTGTCGCAGGGCGATCGCGGGGTTGCGGGGTCGGTCCCACATATAACACATATGTGGGACCGACCCCGTTGCCCCCGCGCAACCCTGTTCCGATGCCGCTGCGATCCTGCTGCGTCGTGGGGGTTTTGAGTGTTTGCGTTGGCGGTGGTTGCGAGGGTTCGGTTCAATGGCGGGCATGTTCTCCCGAGGGTGGTGTGCACTGGTGGTGCTGTTGATGCTCCTGGTTCCCGCCGGACGGGTGCGGGGTGCCACACTCCCGGCGGTGCGCCCCAACATCTTGTTCCTCTTCGCCGATGATCAACGGGCGGACACGATCGGTGCTTGGGGTAATTCTCACATCCGCACGCCGCATTTGGATCGTCTGGTGGCGCGGGGGTTCAGTTTTCGGGGCAACTACTGCTTCGGTGGCAATAGCGGTGCGGTGTGCATTCCGAGTCGGGCGATGCTCATGAGTGGGCGGACCTGGTTTGGTCTGCCCCACACGCTGCAAGGTGTGACCACCTTTCCCGAACACCTGCGTCGTCAGGGCTATGAAACCTTCGCCACCGGTAAGTGGCACAATGGTGAAGCGTCGTTCCTGCGCAGCTTCGAGCGAGGGCGCTCGATTCACTTTGGCGGAATGGATGACCATACTCGAACCGCCATTCAGGATCTCCAACCCGACGGGAAGTTCACTCGCCGCCAGCCGGCTCCCAAGTTCTCCAGTGAGCAGTTCGCCGATGAGGTGATCGACTTCCTTAAACACCCTTCCGGCGATCGACCCTTCTTGGCTTATGCCGCCTTCACTGCGCCGCACGATCCCCGCAATCCGCCCGAGGCATGGCGGGTCACCAATCCAAACAAGTGCCCGCCCTTACCGCGCAATTACCTGCCGCAGCATCCCTTCGACAACGGTGAGTTGATCTTGCGCGATGAGAACTTGCTGCCGTGGCCGCGACCGCCCGAATGGGTGCGCGATCAATTGGGAGAATATTACGGGCTCATCGAGCACTTGGATTCGCAAATCGGCCGCGTCCTGGATGCGCTCGCAAAATCCCCCCATGCGACCAATACGGTCATCGTCTTTGCGGCCGACCATGGCTTGGCCCTGGGCAGTCATGGGTTATTGGGCAAACAGAACGTGTATGAGCACAGCATGCGATGCCCGCTCATCATCGCTGGACCCGGCATTCCGGCCGGGGGCACCACGGCAGCTTTCACCTACCTCTTCGACGTGTTCCCGACGCTGTGCGGTTTGACCGGTTCGCCGGTTCCTCCCGGAGTGGCCGGTTTCGATCTTCGGCCTTTGTGGACCGCGGAGGCTCGGCAGGTCCGCGACTCGGTCTTCCTGCCTTATCAGGGACTCATGCGAGCCGTGCGCGACGAACGGTGGAAGCTCATTTGCTATCCGCCGGTGAATCATCGTCAGTTGTTTGACCTGGCCCATGATCCCGACGAGCGCGTGGATGTGTCGGGCGATCCAGACAATGCTCCAGTGATCGCTCAGTTGCTCGCGAAGATGGCTGAGTGGCAGACGCGGGTGGGGGATACCCAGCCATTGACTGTCCCAAATCCCAAGCCGCTCATGCGCGACCTCACCGGCCAAGCCCGAAAACCCGATGACTGGCAACCCCGCTGGATCGTTGAAAAATACTTCTGACACGTCGCAGGTTGGAAACGGGGTGGAGGGAATGAAGGGAGTCGTCGTGTGGGTGGGGCTTGCCGATTGAGCGGTGGCTCAGCAATGTTGAGGGCGTGACTCTCGAAGATTCTTTGGGTGATATCCTCCGTAAGGCTCGTACATCCACCCATACTGAGCCAGTGGTCGCAGCGCAGGCAGCTGGGGTGGCCGTGTCGGAGTATGAGCGGATGGAAGAAACAGGGAAACCGGCCGCTGGCTGCCGCTTCGCCGAACTCGGAGCCAAACTCTTGCTCGATGGGGTTAAGCTCAAGCGGATTGCAGAAGGCTGGCTGCCGAAGCCGGTGGCGACCAGCGGTTGGTGCGAGCTGCGGGTGATTACCACTCAAGACGATGGCATGGCGGTTAATGCCTACCTGGTCTGGGACGAAGTCACTCGCGAGGCGGCCGTCTTTGACACGGGTTTCGACGCGGCCCCCATCCTGGCTCACATCGATGAACATCAACTCCAGATCAAACACATTTTCATCACGCATTCTCATGGGGATCATGTGGCCGGACTGGCAGGGTTGAGGGAACGCTTCCCCAAGGCTCGGATTCACACCAATTCCAAGAATGCCCCGGTGGAGCAGCGCATTCGCGCCAACGACTTCATCATGCTGGGCAGCTTGCGGGTCACCAATCGCGATACCCCGGGACACGCTGAGGACGGAGTTACTTACATCGTGGGCAACTGGCCAGAGGACGCACCGCACGTGGCTATTGTTGGGGATGCGCTTTTTGCCGGATCCATAGGGGGAGCCCGGGATCAGTTGGAGTTGGCACGCTCGAAAGTTCGTGAACAAATTTTCTCACTGCCCGCGGCAACGCTTGTTTGTCCCGGTCATGGTCCACTGACGACCGTCGAAGAAGAGAAGGCTAACAACCCCTGGTTCCCATGAACGTACTCAAAGGCCGGATTTCGAACTGTCTGAGCTTGAGCCTGGTGACAGTGATCTTGCTGTCGCCGGCCTCAGTGGCTTGGGCTGCCGAAGACAAACCCTCCAACGCAGCCAAGCCATCGGTCGCAGCGAAACCGTTGGTGCCTTCCAACGGCGGTGAACAAAATTCACAACCGTCCGAGAGGGTGCTGTTGGTGCGAGCCTCCGCGGTTCCCTTGGGCGACAATTCGGTGATGGCGGTTAGTCCTCAGGAGGCTCAACGAGAGTTGCTGATCATTGAGAGCGGACTCTTCCGCCGATCCCTCGCCGATCCGAAGGTGCTGTCGGTCCCGGAGCAAGGGGGCTGGGTGCGTGGGCTCTTCAAGGAGCCCAAGGCCTCGAAATTGTGGTCTTTGTTTAATCCGAAGGCTCCCCTCGACAGTGAGACGGATTTGATGCGGTCGGCCCGGATCTTTGGGGTTCGGGGTGATGCTCCGCTCCCGCACTCCATGCAAGATCCGATCCGGGTTGAGCCCGTGGGCATCCGCTTCTGGCAGATCAGCAAGTGAGCGAGCCCTCGACCTAGTGCATTCCGTGGGTCATGGGTTGAGTGATGCCGTGGGTTCGAAGTTCGAGAACGGGTGATTGCCGTCGGTGATCGCGGGCACTTGGAAAATCTTCGGCCGGCCCGTTGATTTCCCTTCGGGCTTCCCGATATTGGTGGCTCATGACACCCCCGTCGGCCGATACGGCCCCGCCGCTTCTGGCGGCCTTGACCGCGTGGTCGGAACGGCAGGCGATGGACTGGGGATTGGCCCTGATCAGCCAAGGGATCCCTGCGGTGATCGACCGCGAAGAGGCTCCATCCAGGCAATCCAATGGGCAATCCAATGGGGCCTCCGAAAGGACCTCTGAACAGGAAATCGAAGGGCCTGTGGGTCATCCACCTCATCTAGGTCCATCACCGCGAGGTGTGCGCCGCTACCGATGGCTTTTAAGGGTCGAGCCCGATGCACTGGAACGGGCGCGGGCCGTGGTTCTGGAATATCGCCGCGAAAACCGCCGCTTTGCCTGGCACCGCACCGCCGTCGTGGCTCGTCCCTTGTCTTGGAATCCGACAGTGCTGTCCTGGATCTTGGTATTGATCGCGCTCCATGGCTTGTTGCCACTGGAGCTTCGTTCCGCAGGGTGGGTTGAAGTCGCGGCCATTCGTCAGCAGGGACAATGGTGGCGATTGTTCACGGCCACTTGGCTGCATGCCGATGAGGCCCATCTGGCGTCGAATGTGGGAACCGCCTTTTTCACGATGGGATTTGCCATGGGCCGATACGGGCCCGGGACCGCGCTGTGCCTGAGCTTGGTGGCCGGTGCCGCGGCCAATATCCCCGGAGTACTGTTGCGTGATCCGACCGCACGGGCGCTCGGAGCCTCGGGTGTGGTGATGGCGGCTCTCGGCCTTCTGGTCGGTCACGCCGTGGTTTGGTGGCGTGTCAGTCGCCATGCCTCCAAGCCGGTGTGGATCAGCCTCGGAGCCGGAATGTTCCTCTTCCTTACCTTGGGGGTGAACCCGGCCTCAGATGTGTTGGCCCATGCCGGCGGCTTTATCGGAGGCATCCTGTTGGGAGCGCTCGCCGCCTGGTTTCGTTGGGGGCGTTTTGAGAAGCTCTGGGCCTTGGCTTATGCCGTGTTGGCTGTGGGGCCGTGGCTTTGTGCTTGGGTCGCTCGGGGGCGTTGATGGCCGTTGATGATGATTGAGGTTCCAAGGGCTCATCCAACGGAATCGTTCCAGCTCACCCCTTCGATTTGGGCAATGGGGTCAATCGGCCCTCACGGTCCACCGAGTAGTCGATGCCCTGCCAGTGCACGGTGTTGCCGAAGATGGCAGCGACCCAGACGGCGGCTCCGAGCAGGTCTTTAGCGGCGGCCATTCCGAAAACAAAGGAATCTCCACGACTCGGCCGCCCCGGCACGGCTGCGAGGTGTTGGGCCAGAAGTTGTGCTATGAGCGAGCGGGCGATGATCAGCCCCATGAAGAGTCCGAGCCAAGGTCCGCGTTCTTTGGTTGATAGCGCCGGATGCCACCACACCACGGCCGCGGCCAACGCGTTCCACAGGGTGCCATTGGCCAGGATGCTGGCGATGTAGGGGCCGGGTCGGCAGACGCGGATGGTGCGGTTCCAGCGTACCTGATGGGTCCAGATGGTCTTCCAACCGGTGGGGGCATCCAGACATTCGACCACCACCGGAGTTAGTTCGATGCGACCCCCGGCCGCGA
Source organism: Verrucomicrobiota bacterium (assembly GCA_026397755.1). GTDB lineage: Bacteria > Verrucomicrobiota > Verrucomicrobiia > Limisphaerales > UBA9464 > SXXZ01. The sequence continues at coordinate 347 of JAPLUF010000018.1, read as the reverse complement.
CAATGCGGTGACCCAGTTGGAAATCATCGGCGAGGTAATCGACCAACGCACGGAAACCGCCGATGCCTTCTAGCGCGGAGCGACGGAGGAGCATGGCAGCACCGAGGGCGAAATCCATCGGAGCCAGGGTCCGCGACTGCAGCACTTGGCTCCAGAAGTCGGCATTCATGGCGGTGGCCTCCCATTCCATGGCGGTGTTGGAGGGATTGGCCAACCGATAGAAACTGTGGACCAAGGCCACGCCATGGTCTTGGAGCGGCAACACCATCTGGGACAGAAGGTCCGAAGGGGCTAGCACGTCGGCATCACTCACCAACACCAGCTCGTGAGTAATCATTCCCTCGGCC
>JAPLUF010000317.1 GCA_026397755.1 Verrucomicrobiota bacterium | reverse complement strand
TTGTTCGGTTTTTTTGGAGTGCAGCAGCAAGCGGGGTTTTTCAGGGGTGGCCGGTGCGGGCTCCGCCGGAGGGTGGGTTCCCAGGCGGAATCGTCGGACCCATCGATGGACCTCGGTGAGCAGGTTTGCGTGGGTCAGGTTGCCGGCGGCAGCGATGACGATCGATCCGCTAGTGTAACGGCGCTCGAAGAACCCCAATAGGTCTTGCCGGCGTAGTTTGCGAACGGAATTTGCCGAACCGATCACCGGGCGTCCCAGTGGGTGCTCGGGAAACTGGACTTGATTGAGGAGGTCATGGACCAGTTCGGCCGGTTGGTCGCGGTACATGGCCTGTTCTTCCAGGATCACATCCCGTTCCTTGGAAATCTCGGTCGGTGCGAACTTGGATTCGAGAAACATGTCGCAGAGCACGTCGAGCAGCTCTGGCAACCGGGATGCCACCGCTCGGCTATAGAAGCAGGTGTGTTCCTCATCGGTGAAGGCATTGAGATAGCCACCGATCCCCTCGACATCTTGCGAAATCCGCGCGGCCGATCGTCGTCGCGTTCCCTTGAAGAGCATGTGCTCGATGAAGTGGGCGGCCCCATTCTCGCGGGCAGTCTCGTGTCGCCCGCCGGTGTTGACCCAAATGCCCACCGACACGCTGGCTAGGTGCGGCAGGGTGGCTGTCACTACGCGCAGACCGCCGGGGAGTTCTGAGAGTCCATACATCAGTTGGCAAGAAGCTGCGTCGATAGGGCGGCGACCGCAACCGGGAAGAGCCTATCTGTGGGTGCAGACTCTGGGGTTTGGGGTTTGGGAGCGACGCTCCTCCGTCGGATTCAGGGAGCCAGATGGAGCCAAGCAATGCCCCACTGGATCCACAGCGGAATGGTGATGAGGCTAAGGATGGTCGTGCCCGCCACGATGCGCACGGCGGTGGCTGGATCCCCTCCATAGAGTCGAGAAAGAACAATTGGAAAGATCCCGGCGGGCATGGCCGCCTGGACGACGATCACTCGTTTGATTTCCACCGAGCAGGGCAGAACGCGTGCGATTCCCAGCATCAGCGCCGGGAGAACTCCCAGGCGAAAAATCGCAGACGAGATGAGGGTGCCAGTGGCCCGCGCGGGATTCAGTTGGCGGATCTGGTCGGCCATCATCGCCCCGGTCAGCAGGATGCCCAACGGAAAGGTACAGGCACCGAGCATGGAGGCCGTGATGCTTAGAGGTCGGGGTACCCAGTGTGCCGCATCACAGGAGTTGATGAGGAGGGAAAGGATAATTGCAACCAGGGGGGCGTTGATGAGCTTGCGCCATTCACCGGGTCCGGTGGCATGACCTAGAGTGATTAACCCCAAGGTCCACATGGCGATATCTACACCCAGATTGTGGACGAAAAGAACACCCGGAGTGTCCGGATGGTTTGCAAACAGCATGAGGACCAAGGGGAAGGGCACATACGCGAAATTTTGAAGTCCGGCGACCAGGGCGAAGGTTCGTTGCTCAGGATCGGTCTTGAGCCCCACCCGTCGGCGGAAGAGCCAGCAGGTACCGATTCCCAAGACGATGCCCCCGAAGCCAATGAGTGGAGGGATGAATAGATTTTCGGCCCGCTGGAGAGCCCGATTACCGAGCACCTTATCGAAGATTAGGCAGGGGGTCAGAACGTTGACCACCAATCGCAGCAGGGTCGCGTCGGCTTCTTCGGTGAGCCAGCGGACGCGGCGTAGCCCGATTCCGATCAGGGCTAGGCAAAAAACCGGCAGTACTGCCGACAGTACATCGCTCAGGGACATCATGAGATTCGGAGCCGGAGATCAGGCGAGCAGGTGCTCGACCAATGCCGCGAATTCCAGATGTTGTACCTGACGAAGGTAGGCGATCGCCTGGGCATCGGGGCGTTTGGCCATGCGTTCACATTCTTGAACCAAGGCCAGCGGATCGAGATTTCCGGACAGGGTTAACCGCTCCAGCACAGATCGGGCTTCGGGGGTTTGCGCCGCCTGGATCACCGCGGGGGTGGCAGTTCCGTAGATTGGGTGCCCTGAAACCCTGCGGAACCAATAGGCGGCATTCCAATAGTCCGGTTCGCGGCGATGCAGCAGGGCATGGATCAAGCAAGCATCCCGATCCCCACGATCTTGGACTAGATTGTGAGCCGGGTCATGGTTGTCGTGATAGAGGAGGGTGGTGGCTGTGAGAAGTTCCGCCGTAGGAATCGACAGGTTGTACGCGCGGGTGAGCTCTAAAAGACGGATTTCAAGGGTTACTTCCGAGAGGACTCCGCATCTCGGGCCCTGCCCTAAATCTGGGAATTCGGGAGTGGCAAAGCACTCCCAGAACCGGGTGGCGCGGGAAAGTTTATTGGTCGAACTGGACATCGGGCGGTGGCTGAGGTTCGTGCTCCTTCTCCGGGCCGTCAAATCGGGATGCGGTTAAATCGTTGCGCCCCTCTTGGGCAATTGCCTTGAAAGCTGGGTCGTCGCCGCGTTACTTACCGGGACGGATGCCCCACTTCGACTTTGCTTCTTGGATCGCCACGCAAACTCGCGAGGTTGATCGAGCCTTGGACCGATGCCTTCCCAAGGCCACCGCTAAGCCCGCCACGATTCATAAGGCCATGCGTTACTCCCTCTTCGCCGGAGGTAAGCGGATGCGACCGGCGCTGGTGCTTGCTGCGGCCGAAGCCTGTGGAGGCACTCATGAGGCAGCTATGCCTCTGGCGTGCGCTGTCGAGTGCATCCACACCTACTCCTTGATTCATGACGACTTGCCCGGCATGGATAATGACGATTTGCGGCGCGGGAAACCGACGAATCACAAGGTTTTCGGCGAGGGTATTGCGATTCTTGCTGGAGATGCCTTGTTGACCCAGGCCTTTGAGATCGCCGCCTCCTGCACCGGATGGAAGCGCTACAGCATCAAGGATGTCGTGCTGGAAATCGCGAAAGCTTCCGGTTCGTTGCAGCTCATTGCTGGCCAGGTGGCCGACCTGGAGGGCGAGGGTAAAAAAATCTCCCGTGCCCAGCTTCGATACATCCATGAACGCAAGACGAGTGCCCTGCTGGCCTGCTCCGTGCGGTTGGGTGGGATGAGTGCCAACTGCACGCCCGCGCAACTCGAAGCGTTGACGGACTTTGGTTACAATGTCGGATTAGCCTTCCAGGTGATCGACGACATCTTGGATGTCACACAAACCTCCGAGCAGTTGGGGAAGACCGCGGGCAAGGACGTGAAGGCCCAGAAAGCGACTTACCCGTCGATCGTGGGACTTGAAAAATCTCGCGTCATCGCAGCGGAGTTGACCGCCAAGGCTGAGGTCGCACTCCAGCCCTTCCGGGGTAAGGCGGTCGCCTTGGAAGCCATTTCAGCCTACCTGCTCCGGCGTCAAACCTGAGGAGAACAAGAGGGCATGGGTTGAAAATGCACTTGCGATGAGGACTCGGACTCCGTGAGCCTCCTCTTGCCCAAACTGCCGTCGGTAGCGGCTGATTTCGGATCTGTCTGACAATTCTGTGAAAGTCTTCACCGGTAACTCTAATCCCAGTCTGGCCAAGGCGATCTGCGATTCCATCGGAATCCCCTTGGGTTGCTCCACGGTGAAGCCGTTTCCCAATGGGGAGACCTTCGTCAAGATCGACGAGAACGTCCGCGGCACGGACGTCTTTGTGATTCAGTCCACCAGCCAGCCGGCCAACCAGCATCTGATGGAAATGTTCATCATGATCGATGCGTTGCGGCGGGCGAGCGCGTCGCGGATTACCGCGGTGCTGCCGTTCTACGGCTATGCCCGCCAGGATCGCAAGGATCAGCCGCGCGTTCCCATCACCGCCAAGTTGGTTGCCAATTTGCTGGTGGCGGCCGGGGTCAACCGGGTGCTCACGATGGATTTGCACGCCCAGCAAATTCAGGGGTTCTTCGACATCCCAGTCGACCACCTCTACGCAGCCCCCGTGCTGCTCGAGTACATCTCCCGCCAGCAGACTCCGAACCTCGTAGTGGTCAGCCCGGATTTGGGGGGCTTGAAGATGGCGGCCGCCTATTCTCAGACACTCGGCGCCGAGTTGGCCATCGTGGCCAAGCGCCGCAAGAGCCCCACCGAAACCGAGGCCATTTCGGTGATCGGTGATATCGATGGGAAGAATGTTCTTTTGGTGGACGATCTGACCGAGACGGCGGGAACTCTAGTCAATGCTGCGCACCTGCTCAAGCAGCGGGGTGCTTGCCGGATCCAAGCCTGCGTCTCGCACGCCCTGATCAATGAATTGGGAATTGATCGCCTTCGCAAATCAGAGATTGACGAACTCATCACCACCGATAGTGTAATCCGCCCGTCTATTGAGGGGGTCAAAATTACGACCCTATCAGTGGCTGGTTTGCTGGGAGAAGCAATCAAGCGAATTTACACGAATTCGTCGGTGACTTCCCTATTTGAGTTTAAGGGCTGAAGCCGTTTGCAAGTGCGGCTCGGCAGATACGACTAATTCATGAAATCATTGAAGTTGAAAGTGGCCCCTCGCACCCAGACGCGGCGCAAGGGATCCAAGGTGCTCCGCTCTGCCGGACTCATTCCTGCCAATATTTACGGCAAGTCCGTGGCCCCCCAGAATGTTGAGATCGATTCCGATGCGTTCATCGAGCTGATCAATTCCGCTCACTCCGAGATCGTTCTTGTGGACCTTGAGGTTTCTGGTGATTCCAAGATCCGTTTGGCTCTGGTTCAGGATGTTCAGCACCACCCGCTGAGTGGCGAAGTGCTCCACGTTGACTTTCATGAGGTAAAGGACGATGAGATGATCACCATTCGCATCCCTGTGGAGTCCACAGGTGAGGCCGAAGGTGTGAAGAGCAGCGGTGGAACCTTAGAGCACGTCATCCAGAAGCTCCGCGTGACGGCATTGCCCAAGGATCTACCTGATCAGATTTTGGTAGACGTTTCCGCTTTGGTGGTGGGTCAAGCGATCCAAATCGGCCAGATCCAGGCCCCGGCTGGCGTGACGATCCTTGGCGACAAGCATCTTCGCGTATTCGCTGTTGCGGCGCCGACCGTTGAAGTTGAAGCGGCCCCCGCCGCCGCCGGCGAGTCTAAGCAGCCTGAGATGATCAAGGAGAAGAAGGAAGAGGCTCCTGCTCCGGCCAAGAAGAAGTGATCTGACGCAGCGTCGCCCTGCGGGCCTTTCCAATGACCCCTCCTGTAATGATTGTGGGTCTGGGAAACCCGGGAGACGAGTATCGAGGCACCCGACACAATGCGGGTGCCATGGTAGTAGATCGCTTCGCCGCCAGCCGGTTTTCCGGTTGGCGGAAGGAGCGGAAGTTCTTTTCAGAATTGGCGACGGGTGACTGCGGCGGCCGAAAGGTGGTCTGCGTGAAACCCTTGACCTACATGAATTTGAGTGGTGAGGCAGTGGCGGCTGTGAGCCGTTTCTACCGCATCACACCCGATCAGATTTTAGTGGTGGCTGACGATGCAGATCTCCCTTTGGGAGCAATCCGTATGCGGCCATCGGGTGGGGCAGGGGGGCACAACGGACTGGGATCGGTGATCCAGCATTTGGGGACTCAGGAATTTCCGAGGCAACGAATTGGCGTGGCCCGGCCGGTTCAGGCAGTTCGAGACATAGCATCGCATGTGTTGGGGGTTTTTTCTGCCGATGAGCAGGTGCGCTTGAACGAGGTTCTGAAATCGGCAGATCAACAGATTTCATGCTGGATCGAGGAGAACCTCGGAAAAGCGATGAGTCTCCACAACCGGAGCCAATGATGGGATTGAAGCTTTTGGATCTGAAGTTCTGAGGCGATTGAGGCGTTGCTTCGGAAGTTTTCAAACGCGTGCTCTGGGAGCCGTTGAAAAAAAACTAAAATCTTTGAAAGGATTTGGTTCAACGGTTCGAAGAGTATGGGTAGAGGGCGCATTCAGCGGCGGAGGCTGAGGCAGAGGCTGAGGCTGAGGCTGAGGCTGAATTGCTGAGGCTGAAATAGCCAAACCTGATTCGTTAACGCCGAATCGGTGATGAAGTAAATGAACGACAGACGATTTGGTTGGTCCAGACCGTCGGTGATTGAAATTAGCAACGGGTTATCTAACGCCAACTAAAGCGAATCCATCGCAAGTGGGTTCCAAGAGGTGGCGACAGACATTTTTTGAGTCAGACAAGCAATTAAACGTAAGAATGACGGCAAGTAGCCTCCCGGCAGGTTTTCGATGACGGAAGCCAGCAATGGAGGAATCAATTTTAAACCAGCGAATTAGAACCAATTCAAAGACCATGAAACGCTACGAAGGACTGTTTATTTAGGTAGAAATGAATCAGAGCTTCAAAAATTAGCAAATGAAACAGGACAATCTTTTTCAGTTTGCAGTAACGTTAGTGATGAACAAAGTGTCAATGAAAGCTTAAGCTCAATTGCAAATGATAAAATTTTAGGTTTTGCATACTGCGTTGGTTCAATTGTCCTTAAATCTTTTCAAACTACAAAATC
>JAPLUF010000191.1 GCA_026397755.1 Verrucomicrobiota bacterium | reverse complement strand
CGATTCCTGACTGAACTCCGCGAACCCATCCTGCTGGCCTTCACCACCACCTCCTCCGACGCCGCCTTGCCGGATGCGATGAAACGACTCACCGCCCTCGGGGTGCCCAAGCGCATCGTGAGCTTCGTCATGCCGCTGGGTTATTCGTTCAATCTCGACGGGTCCACGCTCTACCTCGCGGTCGCCTCCGTCTTCGTGGCCCAAGCTGCAGGGGTCCACCTCACGATCTCCCAGCAACTGGTTATGCTTCTCACCTTGATGCTTAGCCCAAGCTGCAGGGGTCCACCTCACGATCTCCCAGCAACTGGTTATGCTTCTCACCTTAATGTTGACCAGCAAGGGCATGGCCGGCATCCCGCGGGCCTCGCAAGTCATTCTGGCGGGCACTTTGGTGAGCTTCGACCTGCCGCTGGAGGGAGTGCTGCTGATCATCGGCGTGGATGAACTCATGGACATGGCCCGCACGACAGTGAACCTCGTGGGTAACTGCCTCGCCACCGCCGTCGTTGCTCGCTGGGAAGGGGTGTTTCCTCCGACCGGCACAACTCCCTCAGAACCCTGAAGGGTCACGATACTCTTCTGGAGTCGCGGACTCTTTCGCAAGACGAGGCGAGCGTGAGAAGCGGGCTAAATTGAGACCCGTGCCGGGCGAACAACGACGCTCTTGCAAAAGCAACCGCCGCCAACTCAACCGATCCAGTAGATCTCGTTCTGGCTCAGGGTGCGCCCGCCTGGATCCACCGAAACACCGCCAGAATATCCGCATCAGCCAGGCGCGGTTTGCCCGCCGGAGGCATGACCAGATCATGCGTGGTCGGCAGGAGAATCATCCGAAAAAGCCCTGACTTCCCCGGATCTCCCGGCACCACGGCAGCCACCCCGCTCTCTCCGCCCTTGAGCAATAAAGCGCGCTGGTCGATGCGAAACTGGCCCTTCTGTTTTTCAGGACCGTGACACGAAAGGCATTTGGCTTCGAACAACCGGGCGACGACGACGGCGTTGGTGTCGCCGTCCGCTCGGGAAATAATCCCACTGGTTTGCGGAAGATCCCAACGGGCTATCCAGTTGCGGATGACCTGCGGAGCATTTTGGGTCAGGAACCCTTGTCCATGGGTCAGGCTGCCCCCGTAGTGACTGACCGCCATCAGGAGAGCGAGCGTGGTTCCCAGAGAACCCCGATACCACCAAAGCCATCGGTTTCCTGCCTGAAGCACCGCCGAGTGGAGCACCAGGGTCACTCCGGCTACGACCGTCATGGCAATCCCGGTATTGCGATGCAACAGCAAGAGTTCCTGCGAATAATCGCCTCCCGAGGAGCGATACAGGCCTAGCACCGCGGTCACGATGGCTATGAGCACGCCCAATCCCAAGTTGATCGCCAAGACTCGACGCAACCCTTCAAAGGGCCGGAACCACGCCACCAATTCCAGGAGGGCTGCAAAGCTGAAGAGACCGATAGGGAGATGAAGCACCACCATGTGGAACGGCCCCAAGAACGCAGCGCCCGGAGGTTGCCCGGTGCCCACGATCGCCGCCGCTGCCGCATCGGAGGTGCCTGCATGTAACACCACTCCCAAGCAGTTCAGAAAAATGAACGATATCGCCCTAAGGCAGGGATTCCCAATGGGCTTCATGGATGCACGATGTGACGCTGATCCAATTCTCGATACTCATCGAAATTTGGTCTTTGCAGAGACTGTGTTGAACCGAGCTATCAGCCCAGGACGGCCGATTTCAGAATACCGTAAATATCGGTCGACCGGAGCGTGTCTGCCGGCAGGCGCTGCTCGGAGAGAATTATTGGCCAATCCAACGGCGACGACGGACGTGCGCCGTGAGACCCCTTCACCAGATTGGCATCCAAGGGGATGACATCCATGAGCATTCGGAATCCGAGTTTCTTCTGCATCAGTCGCCACAAAATCTTTAGCTTCGCGGAGGGAATCGCCGGGTCCAGGAACAGTTCCACCGGGTCGTACCCGGGCTTGCGGTGGATATCTACGCAGCGTGCAAAATCCGGTGCCTTGGCCTCGTTGAGCCAATAGTAGTAGGTGAACCAAGAATCCTCCTGGGCAACAGCGATCAGGTCACCGGAGCGGCTGTGATCTAAACCTAGAATACGCTTGTCCGCCGGACCATAGACCTCCGCCACCCCGGGGGTTTCCAAAACCACCTCGCGGACTTTGTCTTGGATCGAAGGATCGTTGACCACGATATGGGCCACCTGATGGTCGGCCACGGCGAAAGCCTTAGAGTTTCCGATGTCGGGAAGTTCGAGTCCCAACTCCTCCTTGATGGTGATCCAACCACGCTCCCGGAAAATTCGGTTGAGGTGTACCGGGCGAGACACTGGGGTAATGCCGTACTCGCTGAGAAGAATGGGTCGGACCCCTCGCGCTGCAAAGAAGTCCAAGAGATCTCCCACGATCGCATCGATACGACGCAAATCATCGGCCACTGCAGGATGCTGCGGACCCAACCGTTGAAGGTTGTAGTCGAGGTGCGGCAGGTAAACGAGGTTGAGCGTCGGAGAGTGCTTCTTCTCAATCCACTTGGCCGACCCGGCGATCCAGCGAGTAGCCGCATCAGGAGCACCCTGCGGAGACTTCACGCCGGCAGCGGGCCCCCAGAAGGTTGCGAATGGAAAGTCGCCCAATGCCTTCTTCAAGGCCGGGCGCAAATCGTAGGGCCAAGTGTAAACATCGAAGAACTTGCGTCCATCGGCCGGGTACATCGGCCGGGGCGTCACCGACCAGTCCGCGCCCGAGTACATGTTGTACCACCAGAACATCTTCGCGCAGGTGAAACGCGGGTCCCGGGCCTTCAACTCATCCCAGATCTTGGGGGCTTGGACTAGGTGATTGGACTGCTTCCAAAAGTGAACCTCCGAGAGCGAACGATCGTACCAGCCATTGGCTACGATTCCATGCTCCGAGGGGCGTCGGCCGGTGAGGTAGTCGGACTGGGCGGTACAAGTCAACGCCGGTAGGGCTGGATCGATGGAGGCGTGATGCCACCGCTGGCGCAGCGCGAACAACCGCGGCGTGTGGGGACCGATGTGTCGGTCACTGAGGCCAACCACGTTGAGGACAGCAATGCGATTCACGACAAGAAGGGGACTTGAAAATTACCTAGACCGCCTGTTTTTGGATCCGGGTCACGATCGCCCGCGACACCTGCGAATCCGGTCGGGTATCTACCACAGCTTGGCTCCCGAGTTCCATCCTGCAGGAGTGCCGAGCCTTGCGATTCCAGAGAATCATGTCGCCAGCCGATTCATCGAGATTCCACTGATGCAACCCGGCATAGCCTTCCTCCTCGGCCTCGTTGCGGTAATGCCACAGGAAGACCCATCCGCCGGGTCGCGTCACAGCAAACATCTGACGCACGCATTGGAGTGGGTCGCGGCTATGGTCCAGCGCATTGGAGCAGACGACGATATCAAAACTGTCGGCAGGGAATACCGAAAGGAGATCTTCACCGGCCGCCTTGCGGGTGCGTGTGGGCGGAGCCAACTGGAGATCGTCGAGGATGGAGTCGAAGACATCGGCCAAGGGGTCCACGGCGCTCAGGTCTACCTGCCGCCCCGGCCAGTGGAAACCCACGGCGGTCAGCGGACCGGCCCCCACATCCAACACCTGAATCGGATCCCGATTCGCGGCCGGTGAGGCGGCCACCAGTTCCTGCAAATGGGGGGGGAAGGCAAACTCAGGATCCATCCGTTGACGGAACGCTTCGGGACTCCACCGCTTGCCACCATCCGCCAAGGCCTTTCGCCAGAACAGGGCTTCATTTTCAAGCCCCGCGTCGTAGCTGGTATCCCCGCCGAAGAGACGGTGACGCAATCGC
>JAPLUF010000222.1 GCA_026397755.1 Verrucomicrobiota bacterium | reverse complement strand
CGTCGTGGAATCAGGGCCGACACGGGCGGTGCTGGATCAACCCCAGCATCCGCGCCTTCAGGAGTTCCTCGGGAAACATCGGGCGAGGCCCCTGTAAAATCCCTGCGGCCGGGAGCCCCTCATCGAGTCAGACCATCAACGGCAACACCCCGTTCCCGTCAACTCCGCTAGACCTTCGGGGCCGAAATGAGTGCGAGGCGACCGTCCTGGCAACCGGCGACCACTTGGGTGTCTCCCGGCAACCATCCGAGGGCCGTCACAGCACCGGCCAAGGCGGTGGCCCGCAGCGGCTGGGAAGATTTGCCCGCATTCCAAAACAACACCCGCCCCGCCTGGCATCCGCTGGCCAACAAATGCCCCGTCTTCTGATAGGCGAGGCTGGAAACCCGGGCCGGATGCCCTTCCAAAATCCGAGGTGTGGAACCGGCCGGCCCCTTGCCGCTGCAATCCCACACCATGAGTTCCTGACCACCGTCGGTGGCGAGGTAGCGACCCGAATGATGCCAGGCAAGGCTTCGCACCTTGGCGTCGTAACCCGACATGGCCAGTTCTTCCCCTTCACGGAACGGCAGCGAGGCCAAGCTTCGCACCTTGGCGTCGTAACCCGACATGGCCAGTTCTTCCCCTTCACGGAACGGCAGCGGCCAAATCTGCACGCTGTTCTCTTGAGTGCCGGCCACCACCCAGCGTCCGTCCGGCGAAATCGCCAGCGACACCAGGCTGGTCTTCCACGGCAACTCCGCCGTCACGCGGCCGGTTTCCGAGTCATACACACTCACTCCGCCATAGCAGGCGACGCCCAAAGATCGACCGTCAGCCGACCAAGCCAATGCCGCCACCGTACTGCGATGACCGCCGAGGGTGTGAGTCCAGCCGGTCCCACTGCTCCCACTGGCCCGCCCGATGCAGACCGTCTTGCCGGAGGCCGCAGCCAACCGATCTCCCGAAGGTGAACCTGCGAGCTGCTCGACCCAGGCCGAGGGCAGAGGCAAAGACTCGACTTGAGTACCAGCCACCGGATCCCAGAACCGGACTTGCCCATCCTGACCCGCGGTCGCGAAGCAGGGCGCCGATGGGTTCCAGACGAGGCGAAATCCTCCTCCATCATGGGCCTGGAAGGCGTGAATCCGGCGTCCTGATGAGGCCTCAACCACCCAGGCCGAACCCTCGGTTCCCAGAACCGCGATGAGACTTCCATCTGGCGAGCCTCCTAGGGCAACGATGGGTTCAGAAAGGTCGAGGACCCACTCAGCAGGTCGAAGCGGAGCATTCATCACAGATCAAAGACAGTGGCGACAATCCATCCACTTAGGCTAGGCAGCGCCGGAATCCTGCGTTCAACGCCTCACGGTCCAAGTTGCGTCCGATAAAGACCAACTGACTTTTGCGCTGCAGTTCATCCTTCCAAGGACGGTCAGGCTTGCCCTCGAAGAGCATGTGAACACCTTGGAACACAAAGCGATTGGCCTGTCCCTTGATGTTGAGGATACCCTTCATGCGGAAGATGTCCTGACCCTTGGTCTGGAGCAGCTCGCTGAGCCAGGCGTTGAGCTTTTTAGCATCCAACTCTCGACGCTCTTCGATGCCCACGCTGGAGACGGTCTCGTCGTGGGTGTGAGCGTGACCATGGCCGCCGTGCTCGTGAACATGAGTAGGCTCAACCGTCTTACCCTCCCGCTCCACGCGCCCTTTGAACTCCTCCAACCCATGTTGAGTAAAGAGGGCATAATTGCCGTGGGTCGGAATGCGCAACGTCGCCGTAATACCGTCCTCACCCAGGATCAATTTATAGAGCGTCTTACCCGGCTTAATCACTCCACCCATGCGAACCGCCGTTCCGATGCCACTAAAAACTCCTTCGGCAATTTCTTCAGCATGATGCAATGCATCGTGCAGCCCACCCCCGCACTCCTCGCCGTGATCGTGACCGTGATCGTGACCGTGATCGTGGTCGTGACCGTGGTCGTCCTTCGCGTGCGCGTCACTGTGATCATGGTCGGCATGAGAATGACCGTGATCGTGATCGGCATGGGAATGATCGTGACCATGCTCGTGCTCATGCTTGTGCTCATGGCTATGGGTATCCAATTCGAGCAATACGGCCCCCATCACGGCATCCGGACCGGCATCGAGCCGCAGAGAGTAATCGCCCGCATCGAGATGAAGGGTACCGCTCCATTCGAAGGGCAGAGCCTTCTCCAGAAAATCGCCATCGAGGGTGAGCTTGTGGCTCAGATCAAAGGCATGCAGGTGGATCACCTGATCGACCGACAAATTGGATTGCTCGGCATGCAGGAGTTTGGCGACCGGATTAATGGCTCGAACCTGGCGTTCCAGATGAGCCAACTCGTCGGCCGTCACCAAGTCGGTCTTGTTGAGGATGATGCGATCGGCGAAGGCGATTTGCGCCTTGGCCTCGGGTGCATCGTGCAAATGGAGGGAGATGTGCTTGGCATCCACCAGGGTCACGATGCCGTCGAGGCGGAAGCTCCCCTTGATTTCCTCATCGCTGAAGAAGGTCTGAGCGACGGGACCGGGATCGGCGAGGCCGGTGGTTTCTACCAGCACATAGTCGAACTTATTCCGGCGCTTCATGAGCTGGCCGAGAATTCGGATGAGATCGCCGCGCACGGTGCAGCAAAGGCACCCGTTGTTCATCTCGAAGATCTCTTCGTCGGCCTGAATGACCAATTCGTTGTCGATACCGATCTCACCAAACTCGTTCTCGATGACCGCAATCCGCTTACCGTGGTTGGCTGTCAGGATGCGGTTCAACAGGGTGGTCTTGCCGGCGCCGAGAAAGCCCGTGAGGACAGTCACCGGAATGCGCGTGTCGTTTTGTTCGGCCATAGAGTTCCACCACCTTGATGGAAGGTTCTCCCCGTGGCAAATCCGGCGGTGAACCCTTTAGCGAGTCTTCCGCGAACAAGTCCGGAGGCAGCAGCAGGACCGATCCCGCGCAACCCGCCCGCGAACACGTCAGGCGCAGCGGGATCGGGCCGGAGCGAGCGTTGGAACGTCAACCACCTAACCTCCTCGCGCCTTCAGCGCGAAAGCTCAACCCATCCCCACGTTCCCTGCGAACGCAGGACCGATCCCGCTGGAGCCCACCCACGAACTCACCCCCGGTGTTTGCCTTTCAAAAATAGTAAAGACTGGAACCTTTTGTGTAAATAGGTGGGACTGACCCCGTCCCGATCCCACTCACCCCGCGGTCACTTGCCAGCGGGCTTCGGAGGCAACATGCCCAGGATATCCTGCTGCTTGAGGTACCACTCACGCAAAGTCCGCGAGAGCATCGAGTCCTTGAAGTTGGCAATGTTGAGGGCCCCATCGATGTCGTCTTTCAGGGACTTGTTTAGATCCCCTTTAGCGTCGGTGGCCCAGCCGCGATAAGTGCCCGTCTTGTCATTGAGCATCTTCGCCGCGGCCATACGAACCTCGGGCTCGTATCGGAAATCGACGACCTCCACGAAGCTCTTGTCGACCTTGCCCTTAAGGCGCTTGGACTCGTCCTTGGCGGTGAGAACCAGGCGGGCCGTGTCGATGATGCGCTGCTCGAGTTTGGCAGTGATATCAGCGTCTTCGAGATTCTCCTGGGCGACGATACCGAGGTCGCGAGAAGAGTTCTCGAGGCGAGCGCAAACCTGCTTAACCAACTCCTTCTCGAACTCTCGAAAGAACTTCTCGCCACGCTTCAGAATGAGCTCCTTTTCGGCGGCACTGAAGGCGTACTTCTTTTCATCCAGGCCCACGAAGTTGGTGTAAGCCGGCGCATCGAGGAGCTTGCGGAGGCGACCCATCAAGTTGGTTTCACCCACCTTGTCGGCAGTCGGAATTCCCTTCGACGGATCCTTCAATTCGAGCTTCAGGTCCAAAGGCAGGAAGCTGAACAAAGCACGATCAACACCACCAATCCGCTCAACCTGATCGTTGAGATCCTTCCAGTGGGCCTTGGCACGGTCCTTCTGGTTTAGCTCACCGATAAACTCGAACTGATTCTCCACCCGCAGCGACCGGGTCGAAGCACGAAACCAACTCAGCATCAAAGCAAAGTGATTGGCCGTCTGGGCCGCATAGCGAGCGGGTGAAAGGTTCACCTCAGCGATGGGCGTGGCATCACGTGAATCCCGCGGAGCCTTGGCCGAAATGAAGGTCTCGATGAGACTATTGGGCAGGAGTCGAATATCGTCCGCCAACTGCGAGTAGGCGCCAACAACGGGTTCGACCCCTTCGTCGAAACGCTGCAAGTCACCATAGGTGCCGACCAGTTCGTCCGAGCCGAAGAGCATCTTCTTTTCGCGCGGCTCTTGGCCACCAAAGTAACCCCACTGAATCGTCGCCTTGTCATGGGGCAGGGGCTCCTTGCGGGTGCGGATGAACCAACCCACCTGCACCGCCGACTTAAAGACGGTGTACTCCATAATGGACGACGACGCGTAGTGGTTGGTGTACGCGTCCAGGCTCTGGCCCGTCACATAGGCCTGGAACCACTCGTCGATTTGCTGGCGGCTCATGTTGGCTGAAACGCTGCCGGCAAAGTTGTGCCGCAACCCGAGCACGTGACCCACCTCATGGGCTACCACCTCGCGGACGTAATCTTGCGAAGCTCTCAGTGCGCCGGCATCGGTCAGGGATTCATTGGACAGCAAGTCTTCCAGACCCTGCGCATATTGGTGCGCGAACTCCACCGATTGCATGTGACAAAGACCGTTGGCGGTCATCCACGGGAAGCCTTGCGCCGCCTCGCCTCCCACCGTATCCGCCGTGAGCTTCTTCTTGTCGGCCACGATGTCGCGCATGGAGCGCAGCAGGGCGCGGGCGCGGGCCTTGCCACTGAGGGCGAAGACGCTCGTCATGTAGGCCTGACCGTGTTCGGACTCGCCGGTGCGCGGGTCGATGAGAATGTCCGCATAAGCGAAGCCGGCATTGTCCCAGGGAACCCACTGCACGATGTTGTAGCGGGCGTCAGGAGCGGTGACACCGGCAGGAGCCTTCTCGGCCCGGACGAGGTTGGTACCGAAGGCCCGGTTCCAATACAGGATGCCATCTTTGACAGCCTCGACATAGTCGACCGGGGTATTGGCGCTGTAGTGGAAGACCACCGGCTTGGAGATATCAAATCGGGCCATCTGCGGAGAGGGCCGACCAGTGCTCTCCTCCAAGCGGGCCTGGGTCTCGAAGAAGCGCGAGTACCGCAAATCCGAGCCAGGAGCTTCCTTACCTTTGTAAGACCCTGCCTCGTAGGGCGTGAAGAAGTAGCGCACCTCGAAACGCTGCTCAACATTGGCCATGGCCTCACGATCCCGAACCTGGACGCTCTGGCGGATGACGAGTTGGTTGTCGAGTTTCTCGGCTTGGAACACGCGCGACTGAGGGATTTCTAGAGATTCATCGCGCGCCATCGGATTGAAGCCACGCCCCTGACCGTACCAAATTTCCGTGTAGAGCCGACGCATGCCTCGGTTGAAGTCGATGACCACCTTGTTGGCATCCTGCTCAACGATCGGAAAGGTCGTCAGGATGCGCCGAGCCGGCAAATCCTTGGTCACCACCAGGCCGTCGGTCGCCTCGTACAAATCGACACCATCATGAAACAGTTCAAACTTCACGATTTTGCCGGAGAGACCGGTCGAGGTGGCAGCCAGCGACTGCGGAATCCGCGAGGCGGACATTAAGTGCTCCTTACCAAAGACGGTTCGCGGCAAGACCAAGGTATAGTTGGTGCCTGCGCTAATTTCTAAGACCGCCTTCTTGGCAACCGACTGAGCCCTCATAGGTTGAGAGGCACCGACGGCGGCTGTGAGCAGAATTAGGGAGAATACGGAGGTAAGACGGGAACAAACGTCCGGGAAAAGCATATCTGAATTCAGTTCTGGTGGAAGGTGTGGGAGTTCAGGTGGGAGCCACCTGACACCAAATCGTCAATAGGCTCCAGAATATCCGATGTGCAACTCCCGATCTGTTGACAAAAAACTTCAGCCCACGAGTGGATGGTATCGGGACGACCGGGAATGAACGTTGACCTAAAACAAGGAGCTCACCGGCTCACCGGAGCCCCGCCAAGGCATCGTCCAATCGCTTGGGCGACACCGGCACAGCGGTGCCTAGTTCTTGCGCAAAGAGGGACACCTTAAATTCTTCCAGAAGCCATCGAAACCCTTCGATGCGACGGGTCGCCTCTGAAATCGCAGGCGGGGCAGCTCTCAACCGCGCCAGAGCCGCCTGATAGGGCGCCACGGCCTTGGCTCGCTCGGCGTCTTTGACCGGGTTGTTGGCGGCCCGTTCGGCGCGCAAAGTCAATGCCTTGAGATACCGGGGCAAATGGCGCAGCGATTCAAATTCCACGCCGTCGAGAAAGGAGGGCGGCATCAGGGAAGCCACTTCCTCGGCCAACGTGGCCGGACGGGCCGCGGCGGCAGCCAGCGGAGGTTTTCCGCCCCCCGAAGGTGCCACAAGCAACGAGCCCAATTGACTCAAATCATTGAAGGTCCGGGTCTTGGGGGAGGCCACAGGAGCCGGGGCCGAGAGCCCAATGCGGCTGCGGGCCAATTGAAGAGCCTGAAGGACGAGCGCCAGCTGATCCATGAACTTGGGAACCAGTCCAGGGATGCGCTCCCGACTTTGAGTCACCGCTAGGTCGAAGGCGGAAAGGGTCAATACCTCGGGCAATTCCGCAGGCAAAATGTAGCGCAGAAGGTGTCGGAAGGCGCTCTCGCGCAACTCGGACGCCGTCCCGATGGCGGTATAAGCCGCATCGAAACGAGCCAAGGCGCGAAGGTCTTTCTCCACCCAGGCCAAATCTTTGGAAAGTGCGAGTTCCGCTAGGCGAGCAAAACCCACCAACGAGGCCGTTTGGCAGGCCTCCCGGGTGCGGAACAGTCGAACATTCACTCCCGCTCCTTCCCGCTCCAACCCCGGCCAGGCCATGACCGGAAAGACCGAGTCCTCTACGATGGTAATGCGTTCTGGCAAGTCGCCGCAGCTCCAGGTGGTCATGGCCGGACGTTCCCAGCGTCGCACCGCCTGAAGCCAGGCCGGCGGATCGCCAACGGTCTTAGGGGCCGCCTGAGGCAGTCGCTCGCGGACTTCCTGAAAATCTCGACCGGCCACTAGGGTCCGACGGTCAGACCCCAGCAATTCGAACCGCAGCTTCAGATGGGCAGGCACGGTGCCAGCACCCCAAACGTCTTCGGGAATGGGCACCCGATAGCGCTGCGTCAGGAATCGAGCGAGGTCGGCAAAGAACGAGGAACCTTGCGGCTGAAATTCGCGAACGATCTCCAGAACCTTGGGCGGAAAGGGCATTAATTCGCGACGGAGCGACTTTGGTAGCGCCCGGAGCAACTCTTCGATCTTGGCCTCGCGCAAACCGGGAACCGCCCATTCTAAGACCGAGGCCGCAGCACGCTGAGCCAGCGGCGCCGGTAACTTCACGGTGACCCCGTCATGGGCTTCGCCGGGTGCATAGGCATAGACCAGCGGGACCCTTTGACCATCAATCGTCACGCTGTCGGGAAAGGCATTCTCATCGAGGTGAAGGTCTTTGCCGCCGGTGATTTCTGGCTCGGTGGCGCACAAGTACCCCGCTTCGGTGTGATCCCGCATCCAGCGATGCAATTCATGCAGCGACGAGATGTTTTCTAGGTGCCGGGCATAAAAATCAAAGAACGCCTGATCGAGGTCCACCGACGTGCGACGCAGGCGAGTTTGCCAATTCTCTACCTTTTCGCGCAGCGCACGATTGGCTGCCATGAACCCCGGCTCTGCCGACGGCGCGGAGGTCTGCATGGCCCGCACCACGGCCCGTTCATCGTCCCCGTCAAAATCGTCGTTTCGTCCCGAGAGGGCCGGCGGCAAAAGATCGTCTTCGACCAGCGCCGACCGGATGAAGAGGACCGTGGCTTCGCGGGGCGCGATGTTTCCGTAAGCGATCTTGCGGGCAAAGACCTCCAGGCCATGGAAGGTGGTTTTCTCCTCGACCATCACCCGGCCAGCACTGGCACTCCAATGCGGGTTTTGGTGGGTCACCTTGCAGAGGTGAGGCGCCAAGCGAAGAATCCACTGGGGATCAATTCCCGCCAAAGTTCGGGCGAAGAGTTGAGAGGTTTCGACGATTTCACCGCACACCATCCAGGCAGGCTGACGCGACTTCTCGGGCTTACCTGGAGCACTGCCCGCAGGGGGCGGACGACGATCTTGTCTTGGCGAGCGCTCAGGTCGGTCGTACAGGACGGAACCGGGAAACACAGCCATCATCCGATTGCCGACGCCCTTGTATTGGTTGCGCTCTTGGCGAACGGACACATGCCCCAAAAGCCCGGCCAAGATGCAGCGATGCACCGAGTCCTCATCGGCCGGACGTTCGTTGAGCTTCACGCCATCGAGATTTTCCAGGGCCCCTTGCAACTGCGCGTGCAAGTCCTGCCATTCACGCATGCGGAGGTAGGAAAGGAAGTGCTGGCGGCAAAACTTCCGCCGAGCTCCCTGGGTACGCAGCAATTCCCACTGATCATGCACCCCATTCCAAAGTCCTAGCAGTGACAAGAAGTCGGACTGGGAGTGCATGAAGCGGCGGTGCGCCTTGTCGGCCGCTTCGCGTTGGTCGAGCGGGCGTTCGCGGGGGTCCTGAATACTGAGGCCAGCGGCGATGATGAGGAGTTCTCGACCCGCGTGCTCGGTTTGTGCCTGGAGGAGCATCCGACCCAATGTGGGATCGATGGGGAGCCGGGCCAGGTCGCGACCCAACGGCGTCAGTTCGTGCTGTTCATCTAAGGCCCCCAATTCCTGCAAGAGCAAGTAGCCACCACTAATGGCCATGGGGGCCGGTGGATTGAGAAAGGGAAAGGTCTCAATGTCTCCCAAGCGTGAGGCCTTCATCCGCAAGATAACTTCAGCCAAATTGGCTCGCTGGATCTCCGGCTGAGTGAAGGGGCTTCGGGATTCAAAATCCTCCTCGGAGTAAAGCCGAATGCAAACACCCGCCTCGACACGGCCAGCGCGCCCCTTCCGTTGATTGGCACTGCTCTGCGACACCGCCTCGACCGGCAGTCGGCGGGTACGGGTGCGGGGGTTGTAACGACTCATCCGAACCAACCCAGAGTCGATCACAAAGCGAATTCCCGGAATGGTCAGCGACGTCTCGGCGATGTTCGTGGCGATCACCACCTTTCGCCTCGAAGACGGACTGAAAACCTGTTGTTGCTCGCCAGAACTCAGTCGCCCGAAAAGTGGAACCACCTCGGCCTCAGAGCCCAGTCGACCTTCGATCAAATCCGCACATTCCCGAATATCCCGCTCACCCGGAAGGAAAATGAGCACATCCCCGACACCCGTCTCGAAGAAGAGGCGCTCACACTCACGGGCAGCCGCATCGACGAAATCGGTGTCCGCCGGATCCGACGAAGCCTCTTCACCCCCGGGCGGGCGGTACTCCACATCCACCGGGAAGGTGCGCCCAGACACCTCAATGATGGGGGCGTCGTTGAAGGCCTTGGAGAAAGCCACCGTATCGATGGTGGCCGAGGTAATGATCACCTTCAGGTCTGGGCGCTGAGCCAAAAGGTTCTTCAGGTGCCCCAGCAGGAAATCGATGTTCAGCGAGCGCTCATGGGCCTCATCGATGATGATGGCCTCGTATTCAGCGAGGGTCGGATCCCCCTGCACCTCGGCCAAGAGCATGCCATCGGTCATCAGCTTAATGACGGTGTCCGAGCCGGATCGATCATCGAAGCGGATCTTACAGCCCACCTCGCGACCCCAGGACACATTGAGTTCCTCAGCGATTCGCCGGGAGATAGACAGTGCCGCCACCCGCCGGGGCTGCGTACAACCGATCATCGCCCGTGCGCCAAGGCCCGCTTCCAGGCACATTTTTGGGATTTGAGTCGTTTTGCCCGACCCCGTCTCACCAGAAATGACCACCACTTGGTGCGCCCGAATCGCGGCCACGATGTCCTCCTTGCGGGCGGAGATAGGCAGCCCCGGCGGATACTCCGGGCGCGGCAGGGTCTGCGCTCGATACTCTCGACGTTCGATGGAAGTGCGAGCCTGCTCCAGAAGACGATCCAGCGGATGAGCCCCCTCGCCCACCGGCCGGCCCTCCCTCACCCACCGAGCCGCGCGCGCTCCCAGTCGAACCCAGTCCGAGAGCATACAGCACGGCAACAGTTGCCGGAGTTCATCAATGCGCGGGTCGGTCATACGGTTGGGGCGCAGAGCATGCGAGAAGCCCGGCGCGAGGCAACGCCGAGGATGGCCGGAAATCGGGACAGGCAAAAACGCAGGAGACCCACGATGTCTCCCTGAGAGGGATCGTCGAGGGACTGCGGCCCGTTCGTCCTCAAACTATAGAACCTCGGTGGAGGGTCCACGGTTGATGTGAAGGGTGAGAGCAGTTCAGGCTAGAGGCGCGACGATGAGCCAATCCCTACTTCCTTCCCGCCCGCCTTCCAACACCCGAGCTTTGGCCGCAGCCGTGGCGGCGGCCCGCGAGGCTGGGGAATTAATGAAAAAAAACCTGCGCCGTGCTAAGCAGGTCAATGAGTCGCATCAACACGACATTAAGCTCGAGCTCGATGTCTTGTGCCAAAAGCTCATCACCCGAGCACTGGCCAATGACTTTCCGTCCATCCCCGTCTTGGGTGAAGAGGGGATCGACGCGGCCAGCGAGAAGGCGATTGCCCGCTGGGTCGTGGACCCCATCGACGGCACCGTGAATTTCGCCTACGGAATCCCCCATGCCGCCGTGAGCATCGCCCTGGAAGTGCGCACCGAGCACGGTTTCAAGAGCGAGGTCGGCGTGGTGTACGATCCCTTCATGGACGATTTGTGGACGGCGATTCGTGGCAAGCCCGCCCGACTCAATGGCCGCATCACCCGGGTGAGCACCCGCGCTCGATTGGATGAATCCATCGTCTCCCTCGGCTTCGCCAAAAACCAAGACAGCCTCCAGGCGGCACAGGCCGACTTTTTAGAACTCACCCACCGCGTGCGCAAACTCCGCATCATGGGTTCGGCAGCACTGGCCCTGACTTATGTCGCCTGCGGCCGCTTTGACGCCTATGTCGAGGCCGGGGTCCGCCTCTGGGACATCGCGGCCGGTGGCCTGATCGTCGAATGCGCCGGCGGATCCTTTGTCACACAATCCCTGCCTGGTGAGCACCGTTATGGACTCATCGCCAGCAACGGGCTCATCCACGACCAAATCCCGCACGTGCGGACGTCGGCAACGAAATCAAAGTCTCCGAGTCCCAAGGGCGAATCGAAGGTCCGGACCCGCTCCAAATCGCGGTCGCAGTCCTAATCAAACCCAGTCGTAATTGAAGCTGATGCTAATGCGCTCGGACTTCAGGGGATTGGAGGAAACCTCGTGGCGCAGCCAGCTCTCAAACAGCGTTACATTGCCCGCGGTGGCCGGATAGGTGACATAGCGGCGAGACTGCGGACCGCCCTCCGCTGACACGGGAGGGGACGCCATGAACCGGCTCATCCGGGGGTCCTCAAATTTCAGCCCAGCGCAACCGCAGGGCGTCGCCACATAATAGGTGCCACTGACGACGGAATTGGGATGGAGGTGCAAACTGTGGGTCACCCCCCGAGGCATAATGTTAATCCAGCAGTCGGACATCCGCAGCCCCCGGCCACCGAGGTCCCATTCCAGAGACTTCGCATAGGCCCGCACATGCCGGTCAATCAACCGTTCCAGTTCGGTGAACGTGGAGGAAATGGTGTGCAGCCGATCAATGGTGCCATAAGACGTATACCCTCCGGGGTAGTTCTTCTTGGACCACTTGCGCCCGGCCTCATCGAAATCACGAAACTGATGGCATTCCCGCAGCAACTCACGATTAAACACCGTCCCATTGGGCCGCAATCGCGCGCTGTAAATGAACGTAGGAAACCAAGCTTCGATCCGTTTCACGCGGATCAGCCTGCCTCAGAGAGCCCGGTCGATGAAACCTTTTCAGCCACGCTTACGTCGGACAGGGTAATGCTTCAACGATGGGCCGTCCTCTAACCATTCCGCTGGCGTTGCTCTTGTGGTCCTTGGAGACAAGCGCACGAATTTCTGGATCTCCCGCGGCAGGCACGGCCAGCGAGCCGAACACTGCTCCGAAGGCGGATCACTGGGCCTTCGCACCTGTCAGCGATCCGAAACCGCCCCCCGTCCGAGACACTTCCTGGCCGATTAACCCGGTCGATTCGTTCATCTTGGCAAGGCTCGATCTGGCCGGATTGAAGCCAGTCCGCGCAGCCTCTCCCTGGGAGTGGCTGAGGCGGGCCAGCTTCGACCTCACCGGATTACCGCCCACCCCGGAGCAGGTGAGCGCCTTCCAACCGGACGACACCGGCACGGTGCCCGAATCGCGCTACGCCGCGCAGGTCGACGAATGGCTCTCGAGTTCCGCCTTCGGCCAACGGTGGGCACGTCATTGGCTCGATGTCGCCCGGTTCGCCGAAAGCGCAGGCAAAGAACGGAACCACCCCTTCCCCGAGGCCTGGAGGTATCGTGACTGGGTCGTCGACGCGTTCAACGCCGACAAGCCGTATGCGGAGTTCGTCCGGGAGCAAATCGCCGGTGACCTGCTGGCCACGACGGCCCCGCCGGAACGGCGCGACGCCCTAATTATCGCCACCGGTTTCCTGGCCATCGGCACCAAGGGCCTCAATGAAAAACGCCGGGAACAATTCCTAGCCGACCTGGTCGACGAGCAAATCGACACCACCACCCGGGCCATTCTGGGTGTCACCGTCGCCTGCGCCCGTTGCCATGACCACAAGTCCGACCTCATTTCACAGCGTGATTACTACGCCTTGGCCGGGATCTTCCGCAGCACCGAGACCTGCTACGGCACCACCGGCGACAAGGCCCGCAACCGGCAACCCTCGAAACTAATTCCTCTGGAACGCTCCCCGCGCGCCGAGTTAGCCCAGGAACCCCAACAGGGGGCTCCGACTCGAAGACGTCCGAGCGAGCGCGAAGCCAAACTCCCGGGCCTCCCCGACAACCGAGCCACCAACGCCCTGGCCATGGGGGTCCGCGAGGGGCGGGTGGAAGACGCCTTTCTCCTCGTCCGCGGCGAGGTGACCCAACGCTCCGGCCGGATACCCCGGAGACTAATCCCACTGCTGGGACCGTCCTCGATGGACCCCATGCCGGCCTTTGAAAGCGGCCGCCGCGAATTGGCCGCATGGCTGACCCACCCCAACAACCCACTGACCGCGCGCGTCGCCGTCAACCGCATCTGGCTGCACCTGTTCGGGCGGGGCTTGGTGGCCAGCGCCGACGATTTCGGTCTCAGTGGACACAAGCCCACTCACCCAGAATTGCTCGATCATCTGGCGCGTCGATTCCAAGCGGGGGGCGGGTCCACTAAATCCCTCATCCGCGAATTGGTCCTCAGCCGCACCTATCGGCTCTCGTCCGAGGCCGATCCCGCATGCCAGGCGATCGATCCCGACAACGAGCTCCTGTGGCGGGCCAGGCCGAAGCGCCTCGATGCCGAATCTATCCGCGATACCGTGCTCAGCGCCGCCGGAACCCTGGATACCCGACCGCTCCGCGGGTCGCTGGTCGCCCAGATGGGCAACCCTCCAGACGGTGCCCGCCCGTTGGGAAGTCGGTACTTGGTTGAGCGGGCCGGCGAGAGAATGAATCATCGCAGTTTATACCTGCCGGTGATCCGCGATGCCGTGGCCGATGTGCTAGATGTCTTCGATTTCGCCGAGCCCAGCTTGGTGGTCGTGCAGCGGGATGAAACCCTCGTCCCGGCCCAGACCCTATTCCTCATGAACAGCCCCTTTTCTCGGGATCAGGCACGAGACTTCGCTCAAAGGCTGCTGCAACAACCCGATAGCGATGCAGCCCGGATCCGCCTGGCCTACCGACTTTCGCTCGCCCGCGATCCGGCACCCCGAGAGGAGTCGCGCGCCCTCGAATTCATCCGCTCCGAGAGCCTCGCTCGCGACACCCGCACCGGAAGACCCGCCGGCCGAGACGAAGCCTGGACCCTGTTCGCCCAGGCCCTCTTCGCCTGCGCCGAATTCCGCTACCTGCCCTGACCCATGACCCCTCCGGATCCCACAACCCCAACAGGCTATCTCCCGTTCAACCGACGGGCGCTGCTCAAGACCGCCGCCGCCGGATTCGGATGGATGGCCTTCCAAGGTCTCGCCGCAACCACCTCGGGTACCGCTGAAACTGGGCACGGCACCACCCCAGGCCGACCCATCCGCCACCATCGCCCCAAGGCCCAGCGGGTGATCTTCTTGTGCATGCAAGGCGGGCCCTCGCACCAAGACACCTTCGACTACAAACCCCAACTGCGCCTGGACCATGGCAAACCCGGGCCCAGCCGCGGCAAGGGCACCCGGCTCATCGGTTCTCCCTTCGCCTTCCGGCAGCACGGACAATCGGGCCTCTGGATGAGCGAGCTCTTCCCGCACCTCTCTGGCCAGGCCGACCGGCTTTGCATGGTCCACTCCATGCGGACTGACATCCCCAATCACCCGCAGGCTTTCACCCAACTGCACACCGGCAGCGCCCGTTTCGTCCGCCCCTCGATGGGGTCCTGGGTTCTCTACGGCCTGGGCCAGGCCAACGACAACCTTCCCGGATTCATCAGTATCAGCCCTCCGGCCCAGTCGGGCGCAGCCAATTACGGCAGTGCCTTTCTGCCGGCGGTCTACCAGGGAACGCGCATCGGATCGGGCCGAGAGGGTTCCGCCGACACCGGCATGCGCCACGTCAGCCACCCGCAGCTCACCGCCAGCCAACAGCGGCGACAGCTCGACTTGATCCAGGCCATGAACGAGGACCGACGCTCAATGCTGGCACCAGAGACCAACGGCCCCATCGAAGCGGCCATCGAGGCCAGCGAACTGGCCTTCCGCATGCAGTCGGAAGTCCCCGACCTGCTGGATCTGACCAAGGAAAGCACAGCCACCCGAGCCCTCTACGGCGTCGGTGAGACCGGCATCGACGGCTTCGCCCGACAATGTCTTCTGGCCCGCCGCTTCGCCGAGGCCGGCGCGCGATTCATCGAGGTCAATCTCGGCGGATGGGATCAACACCGGAATCTGGAGAACTCGCTCCGCAAGAATGCCCGCGCTCTCGACCGCCCCGCCGCGGCCCTGCTGCAGGACCTCGCCGCCCGCGGGTTGCTCGAAGACACCCTGGTGCTCTGGGGAGGCGAATTCGGACGCACCCCCGACAGCCGCCAGGACGACGGCCGCGACCACAACCATCAGGGCTTCACCGTCTGGATGGCCGGAGGCGGCGTCCGCGGAGGCCTGGCCCATGGGCGCACTGACGATTTCGGGAGCAAGGCCGTGGAGAACCCCGTCCACATCCACGACCTCCACGCCACGCTCCTCCAC
>JAPLUF010000091.1 GCA_026397755.1 Verrucomicrobiota bacterium | reverse complement strand
TCCAGCGCAGTTCGGGTCGAATACTGAGACGGTCCTCGAGGACCGCCGCTGGGATGGACAGCAGCGGTGAGAGCAGGGCGGCCAAGTGTGTGGCTTGGTTGCTGATCACCACTGGGTTGGCGCGGAGGTTGTAGGTGAATTGTGAATAGGTTAGGCGTTCGCCGCGACGATCGAGCAGTTCACCACGGGGTGCCGGAATGTAAGTGGTGCGGGCTGGAGAGGCGCCCAACGTGTAGCGGGGGGAATCGGGACGAACGCCCTGAATGTACACCAATCTCCCGGCCAACCCGATGAACACGACACAGAACAGGACGGTCAGTCCGGTCAACGTCTTGTCGGGGGTGGACGGGGTGTTCATGCGGTGGATTCAGCGTGGGATGGCCACAGCTAAAGGGGGCGCAGGTGCGGTGGGATGGGAGTTGTTGCGGGTCAGTTCCGAATTGGGAGTGCTGCCCGGAGCCTGGTTGGTCACATGGATGACCTGGCGGTAGGCGATGTTGGTCAATCCCAGTCGGAGCTCCTGAATGCGGCGGATGAGCGCGGGTCGGGTGAGGAGTTTTTCAATTTCCTGCTGGTCTCGCCCGATGGAGCGCTCGAGCACTGTGCATTGGGTGCGGATCTGACTAATTTGGTCTTGGAGGCGCTGATGGGAGCGGCTTTGGAGAATCCACAGGAACCCCAGTGTCCCGATGAGTGCGGAACCCAGGAGGGCCCGCACAATCGTGCCGAGTCGGATTTCGGAACGGTTTTTGGTGCTCATGGTTCCGGAAGTCGTTCCAGCACCCGCAGTCGTGCACTGCGGGCCCGAGGGTTGATGCTTAGTTCTGATTCCGAGGCCGCGATTCCTTTTCGGGCTAGCTCCCGGCCACGGGGACGCCGCGGGTGCCGGAAATCCGGATGGTCCTCAGGGCCTTCAAAGTCATAGTCCCGGGCCTCGCGCCGCATGAACTCCTTGACCAGGCGGTCTTCTAGAGATTGGAAACTAATGACCGCCAATCGGCCACCGGGGGCCAAGAGTTGGAATGCGCGGTTCAAGCCAGTTTGGACCGCGGTCAACTCGTCATTGGTGGCGATTCTCAATGCCTGGAAGCAGCGGGTGGCCGGGTGGGTGGGAGCTCCCCGCCGGGGACAGATCCGCTCAATGAATTGAGCGAGCTGGCCGGTGGTAGTGAAGGGGCGATTACGGCGCTCAGTCTCGATCGCTCGGGCAATTTTTCGGGAATGACGCTCATCGCCCAGTTTCCAAAAATGGTCCGCCAATTCGATGGCCGGGAGCGTGTTGACGAGGTCGGCCGCGGTGGGGCCAGCTCCGCTCTGATCCATGCGCATGTCCAGAGGTCCATCCTTCTGGAAGGAGAACCCGCGCTCGGGCGTGTCGAGTTGATGGGAACTGACGCCGAGATCGAGCAGGATTCCGTCGAGGGATCGGGGGGCGATCCACTGGTCTGCCTCGGTGAAATTGCACTGATGGGTCTCTAAGCGCTCGATGTAAGGCTTGAGTCGTTCACGGGCGGCGGAAAGGGCTTCGGCATCCCGGTCGCAACCGTAGAGAAATCCATCCGGCGAGCTGGTCTCCAGAATCGCCGCAGCGTGACCACCGCCACCCAGGGTGCCATCCAGGTAACGTCCGTATGCCTTGGGCTGGAGTGCGCTCACTACTTCGGTCAGTAGAACGGGTTGGTGGGAAAACGAGGGCACGCGGCATCAAGCATTCAGTCCCGCGCGACCAGGCGACTGGTCTCCGGTGCCCGGTTCCGCAGGCGGTTGACGGCCAGTTCAGGATCGTGGGTTCCGCCGGCTCCGGGCGGTCGGGTCTCGTGCAGGAGTCGGGTTTCTCGGCGGCGGCGCACCAGTTCCACGTCGTCCTCGACGAGGTCGTTGCGCAGGGGTGTCACCGCAGGCAGTTGGAGCTCTCCCTGAATGAGGTTTCGGTTCGGTGTTCGATGATTCTCAAAGGAGAAAAAGCGGCGAACGAGTTTCTCGGGTAGTGCTTTGACAGAACCGAGTGGGACGCCCCCTAAGCCAGAGGTTTGTTGAAGAGAAGAGAGTGGGCCGCGTTGGCCCGAAGAAAACCAAGAGCGCGGGTTGAGCAGTGTCAACAGCTTCATGTCTTTTGGGGATTCTGGACCTTTTTGATAAGCCGTTCCGAGAGG
Organism: Verrucomicrobiota bacterium; assembly: GCA_026397755.1. GTDB lineage: Bacteria > Verrucomicrobiota > Verrucomicrobiia > Limisphaerales > UBA9464 > SXXZ01. The sequence continues at coordinate 5,805 of JAPLUF010000091.1, read as the reverse complement.
CGGGCCGTCTGATAGGATTCCGGGTTCCACAGCTCGAATCGATCGATGCATCCGACGAAAAGAACGTCATCGGTCAGACCTGCGGCTCCGCGCATTTCTTTGGGCAAACAAATCCGCCCGGCGCTGTCGAGTTCTAGCTCGATGATCCGATCCACATAGTCGTGTCTCTCGGCCAGTCTCAGCGGGTCGGTGAAGTCGCCCTGGCAGATCGGGTTGCTGAAGCGCTCGAATTGTTCGACGGGCAGCACCATTACGAATTCTGCCTCCGACGGGTGTCGGATCATCACCGCCATCAGGGACAGGCTGGAGGGATCTTCAGGTCGCCATTTGGCTGGCAATGGAACACGTCCCTGGGAATCGAGCTTGTGGTCGTAGCGCCAGGTGAAACGGGGTCGCTGGAATGCTGGAGTGACTCCAGTCATACCGGCTCCGATTTCTGTGATGTCACCTGCGGCGGTCATTTAAGTGTGTGAGGGATTACCCCTCGTCCAGAAGCACCCGAACGTACTGATTTCTGTGAACGGCTACTTCTTACAGCAAATGCCTCCCTTTTTGCAACTAACTCGTTGTATTTTCTTACTATTTCTTATGAACAAGTTATGCACAATTTGGGTTTAGCCAAAAATACCAATGAATACCGTTAACATTTAAGCCATGTTCAGATCGACATTTTGGGTTGTTTCCCTTTTCCTCCCTGTGTGCGTGTAGCGGATTTTGATTTTGACCTGCCGTCCGATCGCATTGCCCAATCTCCGCCCGCGGAGCGGGATGGGTCTCGCCTGATGGTGTTGGACCGTCATTCCGGGGGGCGAGAGCATCAGAAATTCTCCGATATCGTTAATCTTTTACGAGGAGGCGATGTGTTGGTGATGAACGATTCTCGGGTCATCCCCGCTCGCTTGCTGGGGCGGAAACTTGAGTCACCGGGTCGAGTGGAACTCTTGTTGCTCGAGGAGACCGAGGCGGGTTTTTGGTGGTCCATGGTCCGCCCGGGAAAACGAGTTCGACCGGGCATGCGTCTGCAATTCGGTGAACCCGGGACGGGTCAACTGGTGTGCGAGGTTATCGACAAGAATTGCGACGGGCACATCCTGGTCCGGTGGGAGCAACCTGAATTCTTCTGGGAGCGGCTCTCCAAGATCGGTCAAATTCCATTACCTCCTTACATTGAGAGGGGCGAACAGGGCGCCAGCGAGCAGGATGCCGTTCGGTATCAGACCGTCTATGGTCGTGCTGCGGGGTCTGTGGCCGCTCCGACGGCCGGCCTGCATTTTACGGATGGCATTTTGCATTCTCTGCAAGCCAAGGGGGTTCGTCTGTGCTTCGTGACCTTGCACGTCGGGGCCGGAACCTTCCTTCCGGTTAAGACAGAGTCGCTGTCCGAGCACACCATGCACGAAGAACGGTATTTTTTGGGTATAGATACTGCTCAATATCTCAATGACGCTCGAGCATCGGGGAGGCGGGTCATCGCCGTGGGGACCACCAGCATGCGCGTTTTGGAGACCGTGGCCGCCCAGACCGAAGGCCCCATCCAACCGTGCACCGGTCGGACCCGTATTTTTATTCACCCACCCTATCGGTTCCGCATAGTTAATGGGCTTCTGACGAACTTCCATCTGCCCCGAAGCACCTTACTGATGTTGGTCAGTGCCTTTGCCGATCCGGGGGGGCTTGGAGGGCGCGAACGCGTTCAGTCGGCGTACGCGGAGGCTATTCGAGAGCAATATCGGTTCTTTAGTTATGGCGACGCCATGTTCCTCCATTGAATCGCTTCCTGGTTTGCCGGAAGCCGGGCAACGACCGTACGTCGTCATTAACATGGCCATGACGGCCGATGGCAAGGTGGCTACCGCTGGCCGCGAAGTGACCACTTTTGGGAGCCCTCACGATAAAAAGGCCCTCTATGCCCTACGGGCTACTGCCGACGCCCTCCTGTGCGGAGCTCGAACCGTCGAAGAAACCGGAGCTACTTTGGGGACAGGCTCCTCGGAACATAGGGACGCCCGGCGGCGAGCGGGGTTGGCTCCAGAGCCCGTCCGAGTGGTGGTGAGTGGCTCCGGCTCTCTGTCTTCTGAGGCAGAATTATGGAAGCGTCCTGGGGCCCCAATCGTGATTTTCAGTGCTGGAAACGCTTCAAAACCCAATTTGCAACGATTGCGTAATCTCGGAGCTGAGGTTTGGAGTTCGCCCGGCAGTCAGGTCGATTTTCCGGCCGCCTTGGCCTGGTTGGCCGACCGCCATGGAATTCGTCGATTGGTTGTAGAGGGCGGCGGACGGGTGAATGCCACTCTTTTGGCCGCGGACTGTGTCGATGAGATTCGACTCACCTGGGTGCCCCGGATCTTTGGGGGACAGGCTGCTCCCACGATCGCAGACGGCCCGTTGGCGGCCTGCCTGGCCGATGCGGTGCGCTTCCGCTTGGTCCGCGTGAGGACGGTGGGTGATGAGCGTTTCTTGCAGTATGTCCGTGCCGACCGCGGCGCTATTTCGCGCCCTGCCGAATCCACTCCTCCACCTGTTTAATAGACTTCTCGGGAATCCGATGGGCTTCTGGCTTGGGAATGTCTTCATCCTTCCCGGCGAGGATGGTCAGGAGTGAGGACTTGCGGAGGTCGCCGGGCACAACGACCCGGCCGTAGGATTTGCCCCCAGCGAGCAACCGTTCGAGTGAATCCACCGAGAACCCGCCCTCGGCGGTTGCGCCGGAATGGCATTTGGCACAGGAAGCGATCAAGAGTTTCTGGATATCTGGTTCAAAGCGAACCGCCTGGATCACTTCGGCGATAGGTCCATCGGGCCAAACGGCTCCTTGATCGATCCACGCCCGAAGCATGCCGATTTGCTCAGCGGTGAGGGGGTCGCTCTCACCGGGTTTGCCTCCGGGCGGTGGCATGAGCATTTCATCGATCAATCCCGCAGCCATGAGGATGATCGCGCTGTTTGTGCTGTGAGCGGCCTGAATGGCAGGGCCATGGTCGGCGGTCACCTTGAAGGCCCCTTCCCGGGTATCCATGCGGTATTTCCCTTTCTGCTTTTCGGGGCCGTGGCACTTGAAACAGGCCGCCTTGAATAGCGGATAAACCTCCGTTTTGAAGTCGACCGGTCGTTTCAGGGCGGGTGGCAGTTTGGCCAACTGGGCCGGAGGGATTGGAACTTGCGCTGCGAGGGGGAGCGCCCAGAGCACCGACCACAGCGACGCCCAACTGGGAAGGGACTTCAACCTCGGGATCATGGCCTGAAGCTTAAAGATCGAATGCGACCGAGGGAAGGGCGGGCTCTAGGTGCCTTTCCTCAGCAATCAACCGCCGCGCAGCCAGAATGTCAGGGCCGGAATCCAGACCAGCGTCGGTAACAAATTGGCTAGAGCGGCTCGACGCACACCGGCGATAGCTGGGGCGCTGCAAAGAATCAGCAAGCTGCAAGCCGTCATGAGTGCACCGGAAACGCCCTGGGCTGGGAGCCAACTGGCCAAGGCTGCCGCGCCCGCCGTCCAGCAAGCCTGCCAGACGAGGATCACCCCCAACATTAGGAGGGACAGGCTCCATCGGATTGGGGACAGGCTCCGAATCCACGCGTGGAGCGCAACCGCGTCCAAGGCGGCCTTCAAGGCCAGTCCGACCCATCGATGTTCCAGTCCGTCCTGGACTGCGGCGGGGATGAGCAATGGGTTGAGCGCCAGAAGAGCCCCGATGGACAGCGCACCCGGCACATCGGTGGGTTTTCCATTAGGGCTGGGCAGATGACTCGAAAGGGTGCGCCCCCAGACGTCCAGAACCCGCTGCAGGCCCAGAATTCGGCCGGTCAGGTTGCCTAACAAGAGGCCGACCAGCGCAATGCCCAAATATCGGATCGCTCCTGACATTGGGGTGGGCAGGGCATGGATGATCCCGCTCCCACCGATGAGCGCTGCCAAACCAGCGGTTCCCCAGCGGAATCGCCCCAAGTCGGGAGGCTGATTCTCTATGGCTAGGGGGCGTCGAGCCCATAGGAGGGCCCCGACCCCGGCAACGGCATTAATCCAAGTGCCCAGCACTGCGAGTGAGGCTCTCTGGAAATGGTTGAATCTGCAACCCGTCTGCAGGGCGGTGAATTTGAGGAATCGACGGATTGTTGCGAAATCCACTTGCCCCAGGTTTACAAATGGTTTTCTTAGCCGGTTCTCGGATGGCACGTGGAGTTAAAGAGTAAGACTTAGTGCTACCAGAGACGCTTTCTAGAATTCATGAACTCGGCTTCCCGTCCTCCAGGTCCCCCGCGATCCCTTGGTTCCAAGGCGCTGGTCCCGGTCCGCTTCATTTGCCTGGCTCCCCAGGCCCAAAAAGTAGCCGTCGTGGGAGAATTCAACGCCTGGAACCCGGATTCCAATCCGATGGCTCAAGCTTTTGATGGGTCTTGGCAGGCTTCAGTGAACATCCGCCACGGCCACCACCAGTATGCCTTTTGGGTGGATGGCACCTTGCAGGTGGACCCGCGCGGTCAGGGAATTAGCCGCAACGCCGAGGGACAACGGGTCTCTCTCTTGGCGGTCAGCTGAAGCCTCCGCATCGGGGAGATGGAACTTTCGGCGCGCGCCGGTTATCCAAACGGCACGCGACATGGCGCAATTCAACTACAAGGCACGGCGGCGTTCGGTCTTGGCGGTCAGCTGAAGCCTCCGCATCGGGGAGATGGAACTTTCGGCGCGCGCCGGTTATCCAAACGGCACGCGACATGGCGCAATTCAACTACAAGGCACGGCGGCGTTCGGGTGAAGTCGTCGAAGGAGTCCTCGAAGCGGGGGACCGTGCGGCTGCCGTCGTGCAGGTCGAACGGTTGGGAGTGATCCCGGTTTCTGTGGTCCAAGCAAAGGGTTCGACCAAGCCGGCGAAGTCTTCGTCGTCCACTGGTTCACCCGCAGCCCGGGCCGCGGCCTCCGAGGGCTCCCAGGCAGGATTAAGCAGACTCTTCGCTCGCGGCCCCAAGAAGCCCGGACTCAAGGAGTTGGCCATGTACACGCTCCAGTTGGCCAATTTGCTTCGTGCGGGAATGCCTCTCACGATGGCCCTGCGCAGCATGGAAAGCCTGTCTTCCAAGGGGATTCCCGGTGAGGCCAGTCGTCAGCTCAAGCAGGATGTGACCGAGGGTCGCAGTCTCTCCGATGCCATGGCTCGCCAGAACCACATCTTCCCGGATTTGGTCATTAACATGGTCCGGGCTGGTGAGCAGTCCGGCGCGCTCGAGGAGGTGCTGCGGCGGCAGGCGGCCCATTTTGATCGGTTTGCCGAGGTTCAGTCGAAGTTCAAATCGGCCATGATCTATCCGGCCGTGGTCTGCGTCGTCGGTGGAGCGCTGGTTATCTTCTTCATGACGGTCATGCTGCCGAAGTTCATGACGCTCTTCGACAACACCAAAATCGAGTTGCCGGCCATGACCAAAATGCTCATCGCCATGAGCAATTTTCTTAGTGGCTACTGGTGGGCACTACTTTTGGCCGGTGGTGCTGCGGTGGCTGGCTTCCGACGCTACCGGGCGAGCAAGGCGGGTCGCGAGTCATTGGACCGTCTGGTGATGAAGCTTCCCGTCATTGGAAAGGTTGTTCGACTCAACTTGTTTGGGCAGTTCGCGCGCACGCTCTCGACCCTGCTTCAGAATGGTGTGCCGGTGTTGCAGGCTCTGCGCATCACCGAGCAGGTCATGCCCAACGTGGTGATCAAGGAGGCCATCGCCCGCACCCGCGAGGCCGTCACCGACGGCAAGACCTTGGCGCAACCCCTGGCTAAGAGCCGACTGTTTCCGCAGCTGATGATCGACCTGATTAAGATC